>DATIOU010000104.1:0-23308 GCA_035472835.1 Streptosporangiaceae bacterium
CCGACGGCGGCACCCGGATCGAGCCGCCCGCCGGGCTCGGCGCGCGCCTGGGCAGGCTGTGGCGGGGGGCTCTCGGCCGGACGGCTGAGCACGAGCCGTCCAGGGCAGAGAAAAAGGCCGGCGGAGCTGCGCACCCGGCGACGGCGTCGGCAACCACCGCAGGGGCTGGCTACGTCGGCGCGGCGACGCGACAGCCTGGCGGGCCGGCGTCGATGGAGCCGGGCGGCGAAGCCGCAGGGTCGGCCGCGCCGCCTAGTCCCGACCTGAAGGTGCCCCGCATGCTGCAGGTCGCGGCCGCTTGGTCCTGGCGGTTGCTACTCACCGGCCTGGTCGTCTACCTGGCCTTCAGGTTCGCCGTGTTCCTGCGGCTTGTGACCCTGCCGTTCATCGCGGCGATGCTGGGAACCGCGCTGCTGCAGCCACTCGCAGCCTGGTTGCGCCGCCGCGGCTTCTCGCCGCTGCTGTCGACCTGGTGCGTGTTCTTCCTGGCGCTCATCGTGATCGCGGGCGCGATCACGCTGCTCGCCAATCAGATCAGCAGCCAGTACCCGGTGCTGTTTTCCGAAGTGCAGAAGACCGCGACTCAGATACAGCACTCGCTAGCCGGACCCCCGTTCCATCTCAGCCAGGCCCGGCTGTCGAAGCTGTCCTCGGACTTGCTGAAGTACATCTCCCAGCACAAGTCGGTCGTCGCCGGGACGGTGCTTACCGGCGGCAAGTACGCGGCCGAGTTCATTACCGGCATCATCGTGACGCTGTTCATCTCGTTCTTCCTGCTCAAGGACGGGGCCGGGATCTGGCGATGGCTGATACACGGGATGGCACCAGAGCCGCGGCGACGGATGGCTGCCGCAGGCGATCATGCGTGGCGGGCGCTCGTGAACTACATGCGCGGCACGACCCTGGTGGCCGTCATCCACTCCCTGCTGCTCGGGATCGCGCTCTATATCCTCGGCGTGCCGCTCGTGGTGCCGCTCATGGTGCTCGTCTTCATTGCCGCTTTCATCCCGCTCATTGGCATCTTGCTGGTGGGCGGCCTGGCAATCCTGATAGCGCTTGTCACCAAGGGGCTGGTCGCCGCCGTCATCCTGCTCGCCGTGCTCCTGGTCGAGAACCAGATCGAAGGACACCTGCTCCAGCCCCTGGTAGTCGGCCGGATCATCAAGCTGCACCCGCTCGCGATCATTCTGGTGCTGGCCGTAGGCGGAGTCATCGCCGGGATTCCGGGCGCTATCATCGCCGTGCCGACCGCCGCTGTCATTACGTATGCCTGGCCGGCACTGCGGGACGGGCCGCCAAGTTCCTAGCCGGCCACATCGGCGCGAGACCGCGCATCCGGGCGCACCAGCGCCCACCCGTGCCCGCGTCCGCGCACCGCGCCCCAGGCCCGAATGCGCCAAGGATCGTCGTGAAGGATGGTCACATGACCTGCGGTTGTACTGAGCCTGGCACGGTTGAGGTACTGCTCACACGGCTCGACCCCGACCTTCCGGTGCCCCAACCGGCTCACCCGGGCGACGCGGGCAGCGACTTGTTCGCCGCCGCCGACGTCGACCTCGAGCCTGGCCAGCGGGCTGTAGTCGGTACTGGCGTGTGCATCGCGCTTCCAGATGGGTACGCCGCGTTTGTGCATCCTCGGTCAGGGCTGGCGGCCCGGTACGGCGTGACCATTGTCAATGCGCCGGGCACAGTCGACGCGGGGTACCGTGGCGAGATCAAGGTGATTCTGCTGAACACCGACGCCGAGCATCCGGTTCAGTTCCGACGAGGTGACCGGATTGCCCAGCTTGTGATTCAAAAGGTGGAACGCCCGGTCTTCCGGGAGGTGGCGAACCTGCCGGGATCGCAGCGCGGCGAGGGCGGGCACGGCTCAACCGGCGGTCACGCGATGACCGGCGTTCCGCCTGGCGACAATGAGGTTCCGGCCGGGCGTTAGCCCGGAAACGGAAGTGAGGAGCGTGCGGGGTGTTCCGACGGCGCCGCCGCGATGGCGGGAACGAGACAAGGCCTGAGGCCGGCGAGGCTGACTACCTGCCGGACGACGAGCAGTTGACCGACGGGCAGTTGACCGACGGGCAGTACGACGCGGACCAAGACCTCGCCGATGATTATGGCGACGATGACTACGCCAGCAAGGATGACCTAGCCGAAGACCAGCCGGCGGCCGAGGCACCCGCCAGGACCACGCGGGACGACCTCGGCGATCCGCAGACCTGGACCCGGTTGCGCGACACCGCACCGGTGACGCCAGCGATGGTTCGCTCGGCCGGACCGTGGGACAGCGCGAGCGACTATCCCGAAGCTGAGCGCATCGACTTCGGCAGCCTGCTCGTACCGGTACGCGAGGGCTACGACGTCCAGGTCTTCCTGTCCGAAGAAGAGGGGATCTCAATCGCCGTGATCCGCGGGGACAGCGGGCTCCAGCTTCAGCCCTTCGCCGCACCCCGCAGTTCCGGTCTGTGGCACGAGGTGCTGCCCGAGATCGCGGAGGAAGTCGACAAGGCGGGCGGGCAGTGCCGTGAACAGGGAGGTCCGTTCGGCCCAGAGCTGTTCGCGAGGGTAGTACCGCAGGGCGCCGGCGACTACAAGGTCCCGCCGCAGCCGCTTCGGTTCCTGGGCGCCGATGGTCCTCGGTGGTTCCTGCGCGGCCTCATCACCGGGCCGGCCGCGACAGACGACGATGCGGCGCGGCCGTTCGAGGATATCTTCGGCGACGTTGTGGTCGTCCGTGGCGACCAGCCGCAGCCGCAGCGCCAGGCGCTGGAGATCCGGCTGCCGGACGAGGCTAGGCAAGTGCTAGAGGGCGAGTTGGAGGAGCAGCAAGGGGGTCAGGGCGCCAATCCGCTCGGTCCGTTCGAGCGTGGCCCGGAGATCACCGAAACCAGGTAACCAGCGCCGCTCTCCGCTAGCTGCAGCCCAGCAGTCTCGCCAGCTCGCGCTCGACGTTCTGGCCGGTCACGAACAGCAGCTCGTCGCCGCCTTCGAGCGGATCGTCCGCGCTTGGTACGATGACGCGCCCGTCCCGCAGTATCGCGACGAGCGCGGTGTCGGTCGGCCATTCGATGCCGCCCACGCGCTGGCCAGCCAGCGGGGCGTCGGCCGGCATCGTGATCTCGACCAGGTTTGCCTCGCTCTGCCGGAATGTCATCAGCCGGACCAGGTCGCCGACGCTAACGGCCTCCTCGACAAGAGCTGACAGCAGCCGCGGCGTCGACACGGCGACGTCGATGCCCCACGACTCGTTGAACAGCCACTCGTTGTTGGGGTGGTTGATCCGCGCGACCACGCGCGGCACGCCGTACTCGGTCTTGGCTAGCAGCGAAACCACGAGGTTCGACTTGTCGTCGCCGGTGGCGGCTATTACGACGTTGCACCGCTCAAGCCCGGCGTCGTCGAGTGAGCTGATTTCGCACGCGTCCGCGAGCAGCCACTCGGCTCGCGGCACGCTGTGGACCTTGATCGAGGCCGGATCCTTGTCGATCAGCAGGATCTCGTGCCCGTTGTCCAGCAGTTCCTTGGCGATCGAGCGGCCGACCGCGCCGGCACCGGCGATGGCGACACGCATCAGTGGCCCACCCTTCCTGGCTCGGGGGTCGCGAAGGCCCGTGTTATCTCGGCCAGGTTGCCTTCCTCGGCGATCACGTGAACGACGTCGCCTTCCTGGAGGACCAGGCTCGGCCCTGGCATCACTGGCTCGCCGAGGCGGGAGATGAAGGCGATACGCGTGCGCGCCGCCTGCTCGAGCTCACCGACCTTCTGACCGAGCCACGCGTCGGAGTACGCCACCTCGGCCAGGACGACCGCGCCGGTCGGGTCACGCCAGAGCGACTGCGCGCCCTCCGGTATCAGCTTGCGCAGCATCTGGTCGGCGGTCCAGGCCACCGTGGCCACCGTCGGGATTCCGAGCCGCTGGTAGACAGAGGCGCGGCGCGGATCATAGATGCGGGCCACTACCCGCTTTACCTCGAACGACTCCCTGGCTACTCTGGCCGCGATCACGTTGGAGTTGTCGCCGCTGCTGACAGCTGCGAAGGCACCTGCCCGCTCGATTCCCGCCTCAGTCAGCACGTCTCGGTCGAAGCCCACCCCGGTGACTTTGGTGCCCTTGAACCCGGAACGCAGCTTCCGGAACGCCTCAGGGTCCTGGTCTATGACGGCGACCGAATGGCCCCGGTCCTCGAGGGTGTGGGCGATGCTGGACCCGACCCGTCCGCATCCCATGATCACGATATGCACGTGCGTCCTTCCAGCCGGAGCGGTGCAGTCACCGTATTGTCTCCAGCATCGATCCTGTCAGCTAGCCGACCGGGAACGACACCGGGCACCCGGAGCCAGACAGGGCCCCCAGCACCAGGACTGCCCGCACCGCCAGGGCACGATGGAGGCCGTGACCACCGAGGCTGCCTCCGTTCCGCGGGCCGGGGACGTGCTGGAACTCACCGTCGGTGAGGTCGTCCATGGCGGCTGGTGTGTTTCCAGGCAGGATGATACGGGCTGGGTGGTGTTTATCCGCCATGCGTTGCCAGGTGAGCGCGTCAAGGCAGCCGTCACCCAGGCCACCTCGCGGTTTGCGAGGGCCGACGCGGTGGAGATCCTGCGCGCCTCACCTGACCGGGTAGTGGCCCCGTGCCCATATGCCCGGCCCGGCGGCTGCGGCGGCTGCGATTGGCAGCACGCCAGCCTGGCCGCCCAGCGGCAATTCAAGGCGGCGGTCGTCCGCCAGCAGCTCAGCCGCATCGCGGGCCTCGACCTGGAGGTCGAGGTTCAGGCCATCGAGGGTGATGATGCTGGCCTCGGGTGGCGTACCGTCGTTTCCTTCGCAATAGACGGGAACGGGCGGGCCGGGCTACGCCGCCATCGATCGCACGAGGTAGTCGAGATCGATCGGTGCCTCATCGCCCACTCGCTGGTCACCGATGCACGCGCCACCGATCTGACTTGGCCATCGACCGCAAAATCGGTCGAGGTCAATGTCGCGCCAGCGACTAGCGAGCGCGGCGTCCTGATCGCCGCCAGTGCCGGGTCGCCAAGCATGCTGCCCGACGTTCCGGCCGACACCGTGCAACTCACTGTCCGGTCGGGCCGGCGCATCCCGGTCCGCGGTCGCGGCTATCTAACGCAGCGCGCGGCGGGCCGGGACTGGCGCGTGGCCCTTGGCGGGTTCTGGCAGGTGCATCCGGGCGCGGCAGAGGTTCTAGGCGGTGACGTCGTGGCCGCGCTCGCGCCCGAGCCGGGCGAAGTGGCGCTGGACCTGTACTGTGGGGCCGGCCTGTTCGCCGGGTTGCTCGCCGACGCGGTCGGACCCGACGGTGAGGTGATCGCGATCGAGCACGATCCGGCCGCCGTGCGCGACGCCCGGCACAACCTGCGCGACTGGCCGTGGGCGCGCGTACATCGCGGCGACGTGGCGCACGTGCTGCGCCGGACGGGACTGGGAGGTGCGGCGATCGCGGTACTTGACCCGCCCCGCACCGGAGTTGCCCGGCCTGTCATCGACGCTCTGCGCAGCCAGCTCGGGGCAACCGAGCAAGGCGGCCCGGGGCTGCGCCGGATCGCGTACGTCTCATGTGATCCCGCAACGCTGGCCAGGGATCTGCGGCTGCTGCTCGATGGCGGCTGGCGGCTGGCCAGCGTGCGCGGCTATGACGCGTTTCCGATGACACATCATGTCGAGTGCATGGCCACCCTTACTCGCGAATAGGCGGCGAACCGGGTGAGCTGCCGTCCGGCAGGCAAGGATGGGCATATGCAACTGCGAATCTTCACCGAGCCTCAGCAAGGCGCAAGCTACGAGACACTCCTGCGGGTCGCAACGGCGGCGGAGGAACTGGGCTTCGACGCGTTCTTCCGGTCCGACCACTATCTGAAGATAGGCAACGTGAGCGGCCTGCCTGGTCCGACCGATGCCTGGATCACGCTGGCCGGGCTCGCGCGTGACACGTCGCGGATCCGGCTCGGCACGCTCGTGAGTCCGGCAACCTTCCGCTTCCCTGGACCGCTCGCGGTATCCGTCGCGCAGGTCGACGCTATGAGCGGCGGCCGGGTCGAGTTCGGATTCGGCGCCGGCTGGTACGGGGCCGAGCACGCCGCGTACGCGATCCCGTTTCCGGAAACGCGGGAGCGTTTCGACCGCTTCGCTGAACAGCTGGAAATCATCACGGGCATGTGGGAGACGCCGGTTGGTGATTTGTTCAACTACGCCGGCACGTACTACACCGTCACCGACTCGCCGGCGCTGCCGAAGTCGGCGCAGCAGCCGCGGCCGCCCGTGATCATCGGCGGCGGTGGTCCGACCCGGACGCCAACGCTAGCCGCGCGCTTCGCCGACGAATTCAACCTGCCGTTCAGCAGCCTCGATGACACCGCGGCCGCGTATGACCGGGTGCGGCACGCGTGCGAGGCTGTCGGCCGCGACGAGACCACGATTCGGTTCTCCGCCGCACAGGTGGTGTGCTGTGCGCGCTCGGCTGATGAACTGGCCAGGCGGGCGGCCGCTATCGGCCGGGAGCCGGATGAGCTCAGGAAGCACGGTCTCGCCGGCCCGCCAGACGACATCGCTGCCAAGATCGCCAAGTTCGCGGGCGTCGGCGCCACGCGGATGTACATTCAGGTGCTCGACCTGAGCGACATTGATCACCTGGAGCTGCTGTCGGAGCTCATTCCGGCAGTTGCCTGAGCGCACGGCGCGGATGGGCTGCGGCTGACCGGAACGGGCCCGCCCGTCGTCAGAGCGTTCTCAGAGCAAAGTGCGAGCAGTTCCTGAGTCCGCTCTGCGAAGGTTGGGCCTACTCTGGGCCGGATCGCCGGTCCGGCCTGGCTAAGGGGACCTACCGTGGCCCGACTCCGTCCGCGCCGCCTCGGCCTGTGGCTGATCGGCGGCCTGGCCGCGCTCGTTGTCCTGGTCGTCGGCGGTACCTGGGTCTACATCCACGTCATCGAAGGTCCCGCACCTGCCCCGCTAAGCCTGAACTCGTCGACCAGCGCGTCATCGGGCATCGCGTCTGCTGCTGGCGTGACCGGCACGTGGCGCGTCACGTCCGGCTCGATCGTCGGTTACCGCGTCGACGAGGTGCTGGCTGGTCAGAACAATGTCGCCGTCGGCCGGACCAGCAGCATCAACGGGAGCTTGACCGTCAGCGGCACGACCGTCACGGCGGCCTCGTTTACTGTGCAAATGGCGACGATTCACAGCGATCAGAGTCAGCGCGACGCTCAGTTCAACGGCCGGATCATGAATACCGCTACGTACCCGACGGGCGCGCTGACGCTGACGTCGCCGATCGCACTCGGCAGCGTCCCGGCCGACGGCGTGATCAAGACGTACCAGGCCGCCGGCAACCTCACGCTGCACGGCCGTACCAGGCCAGTCACGTTCACGCTGCGGGCCGAACGGACCACGGCTGGCATCGAGGTGTCCGGGTCGATCCCGGTCCTGTTCGCGAACTGGGGCATCGCCAACCCGAGCTTTGGCAGCTTCGTCACAACGCAGAACCACGGCCAGCTTGAGTTCCTCGTCAAGCTCGCCCGGTGAACTCCTGCCACGGGTCGTAGTCAACCTCGAGCTCTTCCTGCGGCGGGCGCTCCGCCGCCGGGATGTGGCGGAGGTTGAGCCGGATCCTCGTCCACGTCGATGACCGGCCGCGCATCGAATCAACCAGGATGTCGGCCGGCTCGAGGAGCGCGGCTGCCTCCGGATGCCGCTGCTTCCAGCGCTCGAGCCCGGCGAGGGCATCAGCCTTGCTGGCCGCGCGCGCGACCTCGATCAGCGGCATCGTCGACCGCCGGCGCCCCGTCGGCCCGCTCGACTTACCGGGTGCGGGCTCCGGCGTTGTGTCCGTCCCGGGACCGCTCACTCCGCCGGCCGCTTGACGGCCAGTACGCCGCTTCGACGGCTGCACTCGCGGTTCCTCGCCGGCCTGCTTCTCGAAATGCGGCGGCCAGGGCGCGTCCGGCAGACCAGCCGCGGCGTCCTCGGTCGCGAGCTCGAGCAGTTTGTCCAGCGAACCGGCCGGCTCGTCGATGCCCGCGCCAGGGTCGCCGATCTCGGCATATCGCGCCGGCATCGTATCGATCGTGAACGCCGCTGGATCGCAGCCCGGCACCTCGTCCCATCGCAGCGGCGCCGACACCCGGGCGTCCGGCGTCGGCCGGACCGAATACGCGGACGCGACGGTCCGGTCCTTGGCGTTCTGGTTGTAGTCGACAAAGACTCCGTGCCGCTCTTCCTTCCACCAGCGCGAGGTGGCAAGCATCGGCGCGCGCCGCTCGATCTCCCGCGCTAGCGCGACGGCGGCGGTACGCACCTGGGTGAACGTCCAGCGCCGCTCGATCCTCGCGTAAATATGCATCCCCCGCGATCCCGAAGTCTTCGGCCAGCCGGTCAGCCCGACGTCGGCCAGCACGTCACGCGCGACCAGCGCCACGTCGACGATCTGCGACCACTCGACGCCGGGAACGGGGTCGAGATCTACGCGCAGCTCGTCTGGATGGTCGAGGTCGTCAGCGCGGATGGGGTGCGGGTTCAGGTCGATGCAGCCGAGGTTGATGATCCACGCCAGCCCAGCGGGCTCGTCGACCACGATCTCCTCCGCCGTCCGGCCGGACGGGAAGCTCAGCACGACAGAATCGAGCCAGTCTGGCCGGTTAGCCGGTGCCCGCTTCTGGAAGAACGCCTCGCCATCCGCGCCATGCACGAACCGCTTCAGCACCATGGGCCGCCGGCGGACGCCCGTCAGCGCGCCCTCGGCGACGCCAAGGTAGTACCGGACCAGGTCCAGCTTCGTGTGCCCCGTGCGCGGGAAGAAGACCTTGTCCGGGTTAGAGATCGATACCTCGCGGCCGGCAACCTCGATGACTTCCTTGCGGTCGGGCATGGTGCCACCATAACCGCGCGGGCCCGCTAGCTTGCCGCACGCGAGCAGCGCCGCGCTATTGCCGCCATGGCGCGTTCACGGGCAGTGCCGAGAAGTGCTTCTATTGAGTCTCATGGGCGACGGTAGCGGCAACCGAACTGCACTAGCCAGCATCGAGGCGCTGATCGGCTCCCTGCCGGCGGACAGCAAGCTGCCGTCCTACCGCGAGCTGCAGCAGCGCTACCGGCTGAGCCCAGCCACGGTGCAGCGCTTGCTGGCGGACCTCGCGCGCCGCGGACTGCTCGTCACTAAGCCCGGCAGCGGCACGTTCACAGCGCCGCGGCCGCCGGCGCGGCCGGCGGCGGACTTGTCCTGGCAGACGCTCGCGCTCGGCAGCCGCGCCGGGCTGGGACCCGATCTGGAGCGTCTCGTCGACCCGCTTCCGCCAGATGCCTTCGGGCTCGCGAGCGGGTTCCCTGACCAGCGGCTCCAGCCGCTCGGCCTGCTTGCGGCGGCTGCGTCCCGGGCGGCGCGACGGCCGCAGGCCTGGACCAGGTTGCCGCCGCAAGGCCTGCCGGAACTGCGCAGCTATCTCGCCGCCGAAGCAGGCGAGGGACTGACGGCCGCGAATGTCCTCATCGCCTCCGGCGGGCAGGCATCGCTGTCGGCAGTGTGCCGGCACTTGTGCGCACCGGGCGATCCGCTGATCGTCGAGTCGCCGACGTACGTAGGCGCCCTCGCGGCGGCGCGCGCTGCCGGGCTCGTACTGGTCCCTGTGCCAGGAGACGCGGATGGGATCCTGCCGGACGCGCTCGCCGACGCGTTCGCCAGGACCGGAGCCAGGCTCGCCTACCTGCAACCGCGGTACGCGAATCCCGTCGGATCCGTCCTGGCTACCGACCGCCGCGAGCCGGTACTGACGGCAGCAGCTCGTGCTGGCGCGTTCCTGCTCGAAGACGACTGGATGCGGGACTTCGATCTCGGCGCGGCCTCGCCGCCACCACTGGTCAGTCACGATGACGACGGGCACGTCATCTACCTGCGCTCGGTCTCCAAGCCGATCGCGGCGGGCCTGCGTGTCTCTGGACTCGTGGCCCGCGGCCCGATACTTGCCCGATTGCGGCGCGGCCGGATCAGCGACGACCTGTTCGTCGCGCCGATACTCCAGCAGATCGCGCTTGACGTGCTCACCGCGCCCGGCTGGCCCCGGCACCTGGCCACCGTCCGGCGGCTGCTGCGGGACCGGCGAGACGCTTTGGTCGCCGCTGTCATCGAGACGCTGCCGGCGTGCCGCCTTGAGCTCATCCCGTCCGGCGGCATGCATCTCTGGGTACGGCTGCCCGACAGCGCCTCCGACGCCGACGTGAGCGAGGCCGCGACCGCGCACGGGCTCGCGGTGACACCTGGCCGCGGCAGCTTCCCCGGCGAGGCGCCAGCACCGTACTTGCGGCTGAGCTACGCCGGCGAGGATGCGCCCGCGCTCAGGCGCGCCGTCGCGGTGCTGGCCGACGTGCTCGCTGGGACGGCGCCCGCGTAGGTACCGCCCGTTTCGTCCTGAGCCGCCGAGGTTTCCGGCGCCGTCAAAGTGGGCAAGGCGACTGCCTAGCCGGAGCAGCCACGACGAGGGCCCCGAGTCGTCAGCCGAAGCGAGGCATGCCCATGAGCGAACAGGTCAGCGCGACGAACGGACCAGCGGAAGATGACCTCATCAAGCGCCAGGACCGTAGCGAAATTCTGAGTCACGGCCAGGAGTGGCCTGATCCGGAGGATTCAGACCAATGGCCAGATCAGGGCATCTGGGCCGCCGAAGCAAGGTTCGCTGGCACGCCGGATGGACCAGACTTCCAGGTCATCGAGCTGCGCAGCGAGCTGGCACGCCACCTGTACCGGACGACGTTCCCGGCCACGCGGGAGCAGCTCGTGCGGACGCTGCTGGACCGTCAGGCTGAACAGCCCGTGCTCGACCTCGTATCGGCGCTACCGCCCCGTACGACCGTGGACAGCGTCGGCGAGCTGACCCGCGCTGTCGGGCTCCCGGTTGAGGAACGCCGGGCGTAAGCACCGCCGGGGCTGGGGTTCCCGGCACGTAGCGCCGGCCCGAATCTGCGCGAGCGCTCGGCGTCGAGCCCGGCCCGGATTACCCGGTCACCAGGTGCGGGAAGCGCAGCGTGGCGCCTATGCCGTCCAGCGGCCGAGCGACGCCGCCGCACGCCGCCGGGTCCCCGCCGACCACGAGGTCTTCGGGCAAGAAATGAAGCTCGGCCTCGGTGGTAGCAATGGCCCGGACGATGGCGGCGTCCGCACGGTCCCCGACCGGCTCGGCCACGCCTCGTGCCGCAAGCTCCTCGCGCGTAGCGGCGACGTCGGCGCCGCCGGGACCGATCCACGCGGTAGCGGTGGAGTGCGGGTTGTCGGCGACGAATACGTCGGCAACCTGGCCGTTGCGCAGGGCAGTGAGAGTCTGCGCCAGGCCCTGCACGGCCTGGTCGTGTGCCAGGTACGTACCCCAGTCCTCGAAGCGGGCCCGGCGGTCGCGATCGGCCCAGTCCGACAGTGCCTTATTGGCGGCGTCGGCCATGGCCGAGCTGTCCGCTGTGACTTCCTTGTCGACCAGGGCCGACGACTCCCGGAGCGGAACACTCAGGTGCTCCAACAGCATGGTGCGGACCCGCACGTCGCCGCTGATGATGACGTGGCGCGCGCCGACCCGGTCGGCCGCGGCGATGACCTCGGCCGCCAGTTCCTTGGCGTTCTCCTCCCACGTCTCCTCGGCGCGGCGCTGAATCTTGTCTTGTGACCAGCCGCCGACCTTGACCTTGTGCACGGGCCATTGGCGCCCTGACATCCAGTCACGCCAGACGTCCCCGCTGCCCCCGATGGCTACGACCTCGCCGCCGGTCCGGGTGGCGCTGACCCGGACATGTGGTATCGGCGGGCGGTGCTGCGCCAGGAGCGGCATGAGGTGCGGCAGCGCCGCGAATCTCGCGATCTCGCGCCGGGGCGGCGCGTCCAGGGCACCTGTGAAGACAACGGCGCCGTTGCGGGCGAACATCGCCCGGCCTGGCGCTACCTCGTCACGGTCGCCAACCAGCTCGGCGACGGCGTCCAGCGAGATCTCGTCCGCCCCGGCCGCCGCCAGCTCCCGCCTGGCGTCATCCCATCGGATCTGCGTGGCCTCGGAGTTGTTGCCTTCGTGGATGCGGTCGGTGTCCAGATACACGGACACGTAGTCGCCCATCCCGTCGTAAAGCCGCCGCAAGAAGCCCAGATCCACCCGGCGTCGCCCTCCTCCCGTGCAGCCCCGCCGGCTGGCCCGGCGGGCATGCGGCCGACACCCAATTCATCAAGCGTGCCACAGCGGCTGGCAGCCCATCGGCCGCGGTCCGCCCGGTCGTCAGGCCAGCAACTCTCAGGTCGCTTTTAGCTGATGCCTCCGTTGCCGCCATCGACTGCTGCTGACCGGACTTGCGGCCAGCGACAACAAAGGCCGCGACTGACTCAGCGTCTCCCAGCGCAGACATCTATGCCAGGAGCTCAGCGGCAGCGGCGGCGAAGATCGCCGTGTGCTGGTCGGCGTCGCCTGGGGTAGACGCCGGGCTCATGAGCGCCATGTTGTGGAACGGGGTCAGCAAGATGCCCCGGTTGACGAGGTACAGGTGCAAGTACTCATCAAGCTCTGCGTCGGCGGCGGCGGCCGACTCCCCGCCGCTCCGTGGCGGCTCAGGGCAGAACCGGTATTCGGCTCGAGCGCCGAGCTGCGTGATGGTCCACGGCAGCCCGCGGCTGCGCAGTACGTCTCGCACGCCCGCTGTGTACCTGTCGGCGACCGCGATCATCTGATCGAAGGCCAGGTCCGTCAGCACGTGCTCGAGCGTCGCGCGCATGGCAGCTACGGAGAGCGCGTTCCCCGCCAGCGTGCCGCCGATGCCGCCGGTGTCGACGATGTCGGCCGACGGGTCGCGCAGTATCCGGTCGGCCAGCTCCGCCGAGAGCCCGTAGGCGCCAGCGGGGATGCCGCCCGCGATGGACTTGCCGATGGTGACGATGTCCGGTTCTAGCTGCCACGCTCGCGTGCAGCCGCCTGGTCCCGCGCTGAACGTGTGCGTCTCATCGTTGATGAGCAAGCTGCCGTGCTGCCGCGTCAGAGCGCGCACCGCGGCGAGGTAGCCGGATTCCGGCAGCACGATGCCGATGTTGGTCAGCGCGGGTTCCATCAGGACGGCGGCTACGTCATGATGCGCGAGCTCGCGGTCAAGCGCGTCGACGTCATTGAACTCGACGACCCGCGTCGTGCTTCGGGGATCGACTGGAGCGCCCACGTTCCCGTCTCTGGACGCTGGTCCGGCGGGCGTGGCCACGATGAACGTTTCGTCGACGCTGCCGTGGTAGCAGTAGCTGTAGACGAGGATCTTAGGCCGGTTCGTCAGCTGTCGGGCCAGCCTGATCGCCCACCTGTTCGCGTCGGTCGCGGTCAGAGTGAAGCTCCAGTACACCGGGCCGAACCTGCGGGTGAGGTCAGCGGCAACCCACGCTGCGTCACGCGTCGGCAGCATCGTCGTCGCGCCGCCGGAGTGACTGAAGCGGCTGGTGAGGGCGGCCTGCACAGCAGCGGGGGAGTGGCCAGCCATCGCGCCGGTATCGCCGAGGCAGAAGTCGATGTAGTCGTTGTCGTCGACGTCAGTGAGCCGCGAGCCAATCGCCGTCTCCAGGCAGAGCGGGAACCCGCCCGGCCACATGCGCATCCAGGTCATCGGCACGCCGCCGAGCAGATGCGCGCCGGCCTCGGCGAACGCGGCGGCGGAGGCAGGATGCAGTTCGCGGTAGGAGTCTCGTTCGCGGCTGATGAGCTCGGCCAGGCGGGCCCGGCTGAACGGCTCGCCGGCCGCTCGGCTGCTGGCTGTGCGATCCGACATTATTCTTCCTTCGCGGTGATTGACAGGCAGCGTTACCTGGGCCCGGCGGCTGCGGCACGGCAGGCCGGCGGGCGGTCGTACCTGAATGCGGGCTACGTGCCCTTGGGCCTGGCCCGCGGCGTGGCTTTGGCCTTGGCTTTCTTCGGCGGCATCGCGGCGACGTGCGCGAGCGCGCGGTCCACCCAGTCGGCCGACCGGCCCGGATCGTCGCGCCACGAGGCTGGCAGGCTCAGGTATCCGCCCATCGGGCGCTCGGCCGGTCCGAAGGGCCCGCTGCCGCCGATGGCGGCCAGCTCGTCGCGGTCGGCGTCGGCGAGGCGAACCCCGACAGCCGCGCCGAACAGGCCTGCGAACATGTTCCCGTGCACGAACGCGCCGAGGTTGCCGAACATCGGCTTCACCTCGACATCCGGGCTGTCGGGCAGCACTGATCTGAAGTAGTCCTTGTCAGCCTCGGTGGGCTTCGGGATCTCCATCGGTGCTCGTCTCCTCTCCCGCGAGCCGCCTGTGCCCGGCTTGCGCTAGCCGCAGCCTGTCACCGTCTAGCCTGGCACCGCCGAGATTTGCGCCGGCGTGCTAGACACGGATCGAGCCAGGACCCCCATCCTGTCGCAGCCCCGGCGAGACGGAGAGGCACGCATGTCGGATGACGCACTGACCCTGGATCGGATCCGCGCCGCCGCCATGCGGCTAGACGCTGTCGCGCATCGCACGCCGTTGCTCAGTTCCACGACACTGAACGAGCGATGCGGCGCCAGGGTGCTGCTGAAGGCCGAGCCGTACCAGCGCACGGGTTCGTTCAAGTTCAGAGGCGCGTATAACCGGCTGAGCGTGCTGCACCCGGCGGCACGAGCGGCCGGCGTGGTCGCGTTCTCGTCAGGCAACCACGGCGCCGCTGTCGCGCTCGCGGCGAGGCTGCTCGGCATCCCGGCGGTGATCGTCGTGCCGGCCGACGGATCGGCCGCGAAGCTGAACGCGATCGAGGGATACGGCGCAGAGTTGCGGCGCTATGACCCGCTCACGGAGAGCCGCGAGGAGGTCGCCGCGCAGATCGCCACTGACCGGGCGATGACGCTGGTCCGGCCATTTGACGACCACGACGTCATGGCCGGTCAGGGCACGATCGGCCTCGAGCTGGCCGATCAGGCCCCGGACCTGGATCTGGTGCTGGTGCCGGTGGGCGGTGGCGGCCTCGCGGCAGGCGTGTCGACGGCAGTGACGAGCCTGTTGCCGCGTGCGTCGATCATCGGCGTCGAGCCAGCGATCGCGAACGACACCAGTCTGTCGTTCCGTGCTGGCCGGCGGCTGACCATCGACGAACCTCCGACCATCGCCGATGGGCTGCGGGCCAGGGAGCCCGGGGAACTGACGTTCGCGGTGAACTCGCGGCTGCTGTCCGACGTCGCCACCGTGTCCGAGGACGACATCATCGAGTCGATGCGGTTCTGCTTCACGCGGCTGAAAGTCGTCGTGGAGCCAAGCGGTGCCGTCGCCCTGGCTGCGCTCCTGGCCGGCGCCGTACGGCCGTCGGGATGCACGATCGTCGTGCTGTCCGGCGGAAATATCGACCCGAGCGATTTCAGCGCGCTGATGACCGCGGAGCAACCGGTGTCATGAAGCTGGCGTGACCACGGCTCAGGCCATCGCGCTCGGCGGTCGCGCCCGCGAGTCTAAGCGCCATGGTTACGTAACGGTCCTGAAGGTCTGCGGTTCCCTGCGGGTAATGCTCGAGCGTCCATTCGCTGATGTGCACGCACATGTTGAGGATCGTGCCTGAGCACAGCGCGGCGGATGGCTGGTCGTTACCGCCGGTCAAGCTGAAGGCACCTTGCGCTGCGCCAATCAGGAGGATCTGTGCGAGCCGGTCGCGCATCCGCCGGCGGATTGCCCTGATCTCCTGCATCCTGGTGCCGGTCAGGACAGTGAACTCCCGGTTCGCGAACCGGGATTGTTTCTTGAAGCCTGCGGTGTGCGCGACGAGGAAGCGGACGATCGAGGAAAGCTGGTCGATCGGGTCGGCGCCTGCTTCGGCCAGGGTCAGCGCCATCGCGCTGTCTACCTGCACGTGGATGTCGCGGACCAGCACGTACAGCAGGTCTTCTTTGGACGAGAAATGGTTGTAGAGCGCGCCCGGTGTCAGGCCGCAGGCGGCGGTAATCTCCCGGACCGAGGTCGCCATGACGCCGCTGGCATAGAACAGCTCGATGGCGGCGTTGCCCAGCTTCCGCTGGAGGGCTGATCCACCGATAGGTAGGCAGCTACCAGGCAGGGCCACGTGGTCAGCGGTCATGGGCGCCATCACTGTCAACAATCGGAGTCAGGCTTGTCTGTCTTGGACGCCTACTCCGGCCCGGAGGTTGTCATCGAGTGCTTGACAAACGGGGACGAACGAGCGTACGACTATATGGCTGCGTGAACGTGCGTTCATGTCATGACAGCGCCGCGCGCGTCCGCTGTGACGGCCGCGGATGCGTGCCAGAAGGCCCGGGCCGTCTCCCCCTCCTCCCGGCCCGGGTCCGGCACATTCGGTGGCCTGCCGCCCCCTGAGAAGGGGCCGTAGAGCCGTCGGCCGCTCGGCGGGCGCTGGCCGGGCCGTTGGGTCGGGCCGCTAGGCGGGGGCGGGCAGGCCGGCTAGTGCCTCCTCGATCACGACGTCGCTCAGCTGCAGGTCGCGCATCTCGCCCGAGAGGTAGTCGCTATACGCGGCGAGGTCTAGCAGGCCGTGGCCGCACAGCGCGGTCAAGATGACTTTCTCCTCGCCGGTCTCCTTGCACCGCAGCGCCTCCTCGATGCAGGCGGCCACGGCGTGGGTGGGCTCGGGCGCCGGGACGATGCCCTCGGTCCGCGCGAACCGCAACCCGGCAGCGAAGCACTCCGACTGCGGCTTGGCCACTGCCTCGATGAGGCCGAGCTCGTAGATATGGGACAGCAGCGGCGACATGCCGTGGTAGCGCAGTCCGCCTGCGTGGATCGGGTCCGGGATGAACTCGTGACCTAGCGTGTGCATCTTCAGCAGCGGCGTGAATCCGGCGGTGTCGCCGAAATCGTAGGCGTAGACGCCGCGGGTAAACGACGGGCACGCGGCCGGCTCCACGGCGCGGATCACCGGGCTCATCCGGCCGGCCAGCTTCTCGCGGAGGAACGGGAACGCAAGGCCGCCGAAGTTCGATCCGCCGCCCGTGCAGCCGACGATCACGTCAGGCGTATCGCCGGCCATCGCCAGTTGCTTGAGCGCCTCCTCGCCGATCACGGTCTGATGCAGGAGTACGTGGTTCAGCACGCTGCCGAGCGCATACCGGGTATTGGGATCTCCGCCCGCCACTTCCACCGCTTCGCTGATGGCAATCCCAAGGCTTCCGGTGGAGTCCGGATGCTCGGCGAGCACGGCGCGACCGGCATTCGTGAGATCCGACGGGCTCGGGTGCACCGTGGCGCCGTACGTTTCCATGAGCATCTTGCGGTACGGCTTCTGGTCATAGGAAGCCCTGACCATCCAGACCTCTAGCTCGAGACCGAACAGCGCTGACGCGAACGCCAGCGCGCTGCCCCATTGGCCAGCGCCGGTTTCGGTACTCAGCTTCGTCACGCCTTCGGCCGCGTTGTAGTACGCCTGGGCCACGGCGGTGTTCGGCTTGTGCGATCCGGCCGGGCTCCCGCCCTCGTACTTGTAGTAGATCCGCGCCGGCGTGCCGAGGTCGCGCTCCAGCCTGCGCGCCCGGAAAAGCGGCGTCGGCCGCCACAGCCGGTACACATCCAGCACGTCGTCAGGAATAGCGATGTGCCGCTCGGGCGATACTTCCTGGGCGATAAGAGCGCTCGGGAACAATGGGGCCAGATCATCTGGGCCGACTGGCTGGCCAGTACCCGGGTGCAACGGAGGCGGCGGCGGTGACGGCAGGTCCGCGATGACGTTGTACCAGTGCTGCGGCATCTCAGACTCGGCCAAGAGGTATTTAACCTGGCGATCCATGAATGCCTCCGTTCGGAGCCGGAACTGGTAATTGGGATCAGTGTGATACGCGTCACGCTAGTGCAGAACCCAGCCAGCCAGGTAGTGCCGGACGCTCTTCCCGCTCGCGCCGCCAGCTTAATCAGCGGAATCCTGACCTGGATCTGAGCCGCTTTGACAACATCTGGATCGCACGAAGCCGCAGGCCAAAGCCTTGCCCGCGGCGCCGCCTAGGTGCGTAAGGCGGGTTGCGGCACCCTGCCCCGCATGCCATCGTTGGGCGGTAGGCCGGAGCTTGGCGCGCACCCGGTGAGCATTCACCACGCGCGCGATCTCCGCGGTTGTCGTGTGGAGGTAGCGGTGCGCTGGAGGCGGGACGATCGCCAGCAGCCTGACGACCGCCTCGATGTGCCAGCCGAGGAGTGGCTGAGCGAGTTCCGGCCAGTGCGGCCAGAGGCGCTGACTTCGGCGGATCCAGACGCCGCTGCTCGGCAGTCGGGGCAGACTCGGCAGTCCGCGGAGCCAACGCAGCCCCGGCAGTCCGCGCAGCCCCGGCAGTCCGCGCAGCCTAGGCAGCCCGCCGAACAGTCCGCACAGTCCACACCTCGCTCAAGTGGCGCACCCGACCGGCGGTCCAACCCTTCCGAGCCGCGCCGCGGAGGACGCGGCCCGCGGCGCGCGCGGCCGGACCGCGGCCGAAGCGACGGTTTCGGTGCCACCGGCTGGCCATCGGACGGCGAGTGGTCCGACGGCGATCGATCGAACGACTGGGCTGAGATTCACCGGTCTGAAGCCCGCAGACCTGACGCCAACGGGCCTGACGCGCTCCGGCCTGATGCCCGCCGATCCGAGGCCCACCGATCTGATCTTGGCCGGTCTGAGCCCGGATGGAGTGGCGACGCGTGGTCCGACCCCGGGACCCCTGCGCGTCGGCGAGGCGACGAAAGCTGGGCTCAGCTGGCCGCGCGGCCCGCGGCGCCAACCGCCGATTATCGGCAGGCCGTCGAGTATCAGCCACTAGGTGACCCCCCCGCCCGTGGTCGCGACGGGCGGCGGGCGCAACGACCTGATGCGCACCAGCCGGAGCGACCGGATGCGCGCGAGCCGGAGCGACCGGAAGCGCGCGAGCCGGAGCGGCGAGACGCGCGCCCGCAAGACCGACCATGGTCCCTCAGCCCGGATACCACCGGCTTCTCGCCCGGTGTACGGCGTGAACTGGAATCGAGGCGGCCCGGGCTCGATGAGCGTCCGCGCCGCGACGACCTGACGCCAAGGCAAGATCACCGGCGCCCTGACGGGTTTGAGCCGAGCCGAGACGCGAGCCGCTACCGCGACGACGGGCGCGCCCAGGAGCGAGGTCGAACCAGCCTCCCGCTCGAGGCAACCGCCTATCGCGACGACGAAGGCGGCAGGCTGACGGCGGCGAGCGCTGACCACGAGTCGGGGCCAGCGGCCTCGTTCCCTGTCAGGCAGGACCGCGATCGAGGCGGTCTCAGGCTGGAGCGCGACAGCTACCGGTACGAGGCGCGCCGACCGATGCCGCCGCGGGCCGACGGGACCGGCTTTGAGCTGGGGCCAGACGCCTACCGAGATGACGGCCGTGGCGGAGCCTCGGATCGGCACGGTTTCCGCCCCGAACAGCCTCGAGTCGAGCCGCCCGGACCGGGCCGCGATCTGGCAGATGCTTATGAGCACCTATACCGGCTCGAGCGGCAGCAGTCGGTCCAGGGAAACGGAATGCCGCTGCCCCCAGCGTCGTCCCCCGAACGGAGCACCGGTCTTGCGGGCCCGGACGTAGGGGACCAAATCCTGGCTGGCGGAGTCGGCCCCGTTCCCCCCAACGGCAGTCCGGGCGGGCAGGCGGCGAGCGACCGCGACGACGACACGCTCACACGTCCGCTGCCGGTCATCCTGCCCGGAGCAGCCGCCCTGCCACGGCCGGAACCGGTCGAAGCGCCACGTGGCCCGTTCGAGCCTGCGCGGCCGAGCCAGCCGCAGGTCCGGCCCGCGAGCGTCACCGGATCAGTGGACCCGCCGCCAGCTACGTTCGCGGCGGCTGCTGTCGCACAACCGTCACCGCCGCGGTCGATGCCAGAGGCCGCGGTTGCCAAGCTCGACCAGATCAAGGACCTGTACCTGACCGCCGAGGCGATCGGCGACGATGCGCTCGACAAGCACTTCGACCAGGTCAGTCAGCGGCAGCGCGAGCTGATCCGGGAGTTCTTCGAGCGATCGAAGCCGGACGACCAACCGGGGTTGTAGGCGTTAGGTGGGATTTTCGGACGGTTGTAGGTGCTAGGTGGGTTTTGCCGGGCGATATGACCGGTTCGTTCCGACCGAACGCCTACAACCGTCCGATTTGGCCGCGCAACACCTACAACATGAGGCACGTCGCTCAGCCGCGCGCGATCGCGGGCCCCCGAGCACCGCTGCGGGAAGTCTGGTGGCTCGGCGATCATGGAGCCGGGTTCGGGGTCGTGCGCTGGCCGTCAGGTGTTGCCGGTCCTGTCGAGCGACAGCCAGTGGAAGGGATCGACGAGTCCGCGCAACTGCCGCCACCAAGGTAAGGTCCTGGGTCTGTCCGCGCTGAATCGAACCGTCTCGCCCGGCTTCACACTCACCGTGACGCGACGGCTGAGGAACCACGACAACCGCACTCGTAAGACGTGCGTGCCTGGGTCAACCTGGGCATTAATGGCCTCGCCTAGGGGCGCAACGCCGGCGCGTCTGCCGTTCACGTAAACGGTGAACCTCACCGCCCGCGGATCGCCAATCCACTGATAATCATTCGCGACGACGATCCGGCCAGCGTCGTGCGGCGAGCGAGGAACCATCCTGCCGTCCTTACCTGTTGCCGCCGATGAGATCTTCGAATGCGTATAGGGCCTGCGGTCAGTTCTGCTCGGTCTCGCCCGGCCGCGGGCGCTGTTTGCGGTCGCCCCGCCGCTGGAGCGGCGAGTCCATCGTGGCCTCTAACCATGTCAGCCCACCGCCCGCTGCATGAATACCGTGCTGATCCACTGCCCGTGCTTGTAGCCAACGTCGACCAGGCGCCCGGCCCGCGTGAACCCGCACGACTCATGCAAAGCGATCGACGCTGTCGCGCCCGAATCGGCCATGACCGCGACCATCTGCCGGGCACCCGCACCCGCGCACGCGGTGATCAGGTCAGTGAGCAACAGCTTGCCGATGCCGCGGCCAGTCTGCGCCGGTGCGATAAATATCGAGTCCTCAACGGTGGCGCGGTAGGCCGGCTTGTTACGCCACGGACCTGCGTAGGCGTATCCGGCGATGGCACCGCCGGGGATGGCACCGCCGGGGATGGCACCGCCGGGGATGGCGCCGTCGGCCTCCGCCTCAGCCACCAGGAACGGAAGTCCGAGGCCGGCCAGATCTGCTGCGAGCCTCGACCACGCCGCCGCGCTTCGCGGCGCCTGCTCGAACGTCGCCACCGAGTTGACCGCGTACCAGCCGAAGATGTCGGCGACCTGCGGGAGGTCGGCACCAGTGAATCGCCGGACAATGATGCTCAGCTCAGTGCCTCGAATCCCGCCTATGCCGGAACGCCTGCGTCAGGTTCTCGGCCTCCTGCGCGCCGATCTTGACCAGTTCGGCGCTGAGGTCGCCGTATTCCCACTCGACAATCGCCGAATCCGGCCGCCAGGTCAGATCCGGGCTGAGCGACTCATCGACTGGGCCTTCCTCCGCGTACGTCCGGCGCGCCAGGCCGGTCGCTGCGCGACTTCCCAGAGCCGGCACGATGACGTAATACTGCACCTCGCTCACCGCGGTTCCAGCCGGAAGTCGCCGATCTCCGCCCAGTTCGGCGGCGACTTGGCGGCAGCGGCCGCGGCGACCTGCCGGGACCTGAGCTTGGCGCGCTCAGCCGTGGGCGTCGCCGGGTCGGTGATCTGAACGCACACATCGTGGGTCCGCTGCCCGACGGCCCAGCTTGCTGTCGTGTGGAACTGAATCTCGAACGGCAGGTGGTGCGCCGGATCGCGCCACTGCGTGAATATGCCCTTGAACTCGGGGCTTTCCCAGCGGTTGCGCCTGATCTCGAGCTCGAACCCCTGCGACTTGAGCCGACGGTGCACTAGCCAGGTGCCTTCCACGTAATCGGCGGCCTCGAATGCGAATGCGTATCGGACCACATCGCCGATGCTGCCGGCGATTTCCTCGGCGCTGCGGCCAGGGTTTCGCGCGATCAGCCTCGCGAGCTTGGCGGCGAGCCGCTCTGGCGACTTCAGGCTGTTGGCTTCGCTGCCCGGCGCCAGGCCGCCGAACGGCAGATGTGCGGCCAGGCGCTGGATGGCCGGGGTCAGGCCGCTGCTGCCGTAGCCCCCGACGACGTTGCGCCCCTCGGCCGTCCGGCAGGCTGCGAGCGTGCGCTCGACAAGCTCGGGCACATCCTGGCTCGCCGGCTCGATGATCTGGCGCTGCACCGTGTCCCGCCGGTCGGCGTCCCGGCGGCCACGATCAGGCCGGTCCCGCCCGGGCTCGCTGGCCCGCTCAGGTGGCGCGCTGCCGTGCCCGCTGGCCGGGCCGGGGCCGTTACCGCCGCGCGCGGTGAGGCCTTCCAGGCCGCTGATCCGGCGAGGCGGCGTTGCCTGCCAAGGTCCGAGCGCGAGATCGGCAGCCGGGGCCGGACCGTCGCTAGCACCTGCGACACGCCCGTTTCCGGCACCCGTGCGCGGTTCCGTCGGCTCCGGATTGGCTGGGAACGGGGCTGGCGCATCGCGCGCTGTCCGTGTCCGGATCGCGGGCGCGCCGGGGTCTCCGACCGGGTCAGCCCGGTTGTCTCCGCGCTCTGTGGCTGTCGGTTCGAGCGGCTCGGGTCCGCGGTCTGCCGACTCCATCGGTTCGGGCTCGGCCGAACGCCGCCCGGGGCTGAGCTGGATGTCTGCGGCGTCGATGTCGGGCGCAGGGCCGTCCGCCAGGTCGCGGCCAGGCGCCGGAAGCCCTAGCTCGAGATGCTTGAGGCGTATCGGCAGCGGCTTGGCACGGCCGTCGTCCTCGTACGGCGAGGACGGGTGACCATCAGGCAGCCGGGCCAGCCGGGTCCGGAGGTCGGCAAGGGAGCCCGCAGGTGCGCGGCCAGCCAGACCGGTCCGCGCCGGTCGCTCCTCGGCGACCCGCTCAGCGGCAGGTCGCCGTCTTATTGCCGGGGCGATCGGCTCGGGCGCGGGTTGTGGTGAGGGTGCTGGCAATGGCGCGGCCGGCAGTTGCCGCGACGAGGGTCGTGTCTCGCCGAGCGTCTCGGCCGTCGGCAGGCCGACGCTGGGACCCGGCGCGGCGCTCACGTCAGTCCTAGCGGCCCGGCCGCTAGGCGTACCGCGCACATCAGACCCCGCGGCGCTGGGGGTCGCCACGGCCGGGGAGACCGGCGCGACGCTGGGGTCCGGCGCGGGACTGGGGTCCGGCGCGACGCTGGGGTCCGGCGCGACGCTGGGGTCCGGCGCGGAGGTGGGGACCGGCGCGCGCCGCGGGACCTCAGGGGCCGACGCCGAGGTGTCAGCATCAGCTGGCGTCGGCGCGGAGATGCTCGCGTCGCGGTCTGGCGGCGTCTGATCCAGGCCCGAATCTGGCCATGC
>DATIOU010000105.1:0-5153 GCA_035472835.1 Streptosporangiaceae bacterium
GACCGCTGCGGCCCTCGCCGGCTACGCCGAGCTGACGGCGCGCTATCCGTCGCCCGCCTACCTGATGGAGTACGCCAATCTGCTCCGCGCGGCCGGCCAGCCGAAGAGCGCTGACCAGCAGCTCGCTCTCGCCGCTGCGGCGCTCCGGCTGTTCACGGCAAGCGGCGGTACCGATGACCTCGGTGGCGCGCAGCTCGCACTAGCCCAGGGTCATCCCGAGCAAGCGGTACTCGCGGCCGGGCGCGAATGGTCTCGCCGCCACTTTGCTGACGTCGCCGACGCTCTCGCCTGGGCGTTGCACAAAACCGGCGCTAACGCCGAGGCGATTGCCTATGCCCGCAAGGCCAACGCGCTTGGTGCACGCAACCCCGGATACTTGTTCCACCTCGGCCTGATCGAGCTGTCACTCGGCCGAAAAGCCGACGCGCGCCGTGATCTGAGCGCAGCCCTGGCGCTGAACCCGCACTTCTCGCCGATCGATGCGCCCATAGCCGCGGCGGCCTTGCCCCGGCTCGGCCAGTCATGAAGAGACTCGTCAGCGTCGGGCTGGCCGCCCTGGGCGCCATCGGCATTGGCCTGGTGCTGCCGGCCCGGCCCGCGCTGGCGCAACCCGCGCACCCGCTCGGCAACTTCTCGGTGAACCAGGCGATCTCGCTCGATCTGTACCCGGACAAGGTTGCTGCTGCCGCCATCATTGACCTGGCCGAGCTGCCGACGCTGCAGGAGCGCCCGTCGGTAGACGCCAATGGCGACGGCAAGGTCAGCGCCGCCGAGTCGACGGCGTACAACATGCGGGTCTGCCGCGCGATGGCCGGAGCGGTGGCGCTTCACGCGGCCGGCCACCTGCTCCACTGGCGGATACGCCCTGCTGGCTTCGAGTACCGTCCCGGCAGTGCCGGCTTGCACACGAGCCGGATATCGTGCGCGCTCGACGCCGCTGCGGACCTCACACGGCCGGCCACCATAGATATCACCAACGGGTACCGGGCCGACCGTATCGGCTGGCGGGAGATCACGGCTACCGGGCACGGGGTCCGGATAGTCAATTCGCCTGTCCCCGCCCGCTCGGTCAGCGACTCGCTCCGGTCGTACCCGGCCGATCTGCTCGGCTCACCGCTCGATCAGCGTTCGGCCCGGCTGCACGTCGAGCCGGGGAACGCGCCGAGTGCCGGATCGACCATCCACCTGAGCTCGGGCGACCCCGTGAGCCGCTGGGTCGCCCGAGCCGATCGGATGCTGGAGCGGCTGGTCGGCGGCCGCCTCACCCCGCTGGTCGGCGCCCTCGCGGTGCTGCTCGCGCTGGTGCTTGGCGCGGCCCACGCCGCCCTGCCCGGGCATGGAAAGACCGTCATGGCGGCGTACATCGCTGGCCGTCGCGGCCGCCCCCGAGACGCGCTCACCGTCGGCGCGATCGTCACGCTCACTCACACCGGCGGCGTGCTCGTGCTCGGCCTCCTGCTCACCACGACCGCGAGCCTCGCGGGCGAGGTCGCGCTCGCGTGGCTCGGAGTCGCCAGCGGAGTCCTGGTCGCCGCCATCGGCGTCGCCATGCTCGTCGGCGTCGTTCGGCGTCGGGCCGCCGCGGACGACCCCGGCCACGGCCACTCGCACAACCACTCGCACGACCACCACCCTGGGCACTCGCACCCGCACCCATCCCGTCAGACCCGACGGCTGAGCCTCGTCGGGATGGGCGTCGCAGGCGGCCTGGTGCCGAGTCCATCGGCTCTTATCCTGCTGCTGGGCGCGGTCGGTCTCGGGCGTACGGCGTTCGGCCTGCTTCTGGTGGTCGCTTACGGAGTCGGGATGGCCGCCACGCTAACCGCGGCAGGGCTGGTGCTGGTCCGTGTGCGCGACCGCTGGGCTGCCCGTCCAGGCCGGAAGGTGGCCCGGCTCGCGGCCCTGGCGCCCGCTGGCACCGCCACGCTGATCCTCTGTGTCGGGCTTGGCCTCGCAGCCCGCGCCGCGCTCGGCCTGGGGTGACCGATCCGAGCCGCCGGGCCAGGCCGGACCTGGTCGCAACGCCAGCGTCAGGTCAGCGAAAGCTGCGCGACCAGGGGCTGAGTGGGGGTCGCGGAGCCGCCGGCGGGTTCACGGCTCACACCGATGGCCTGCGCCCCGCGTACGCCGGAGAGCAGCTCCGTGGCGGCGGTACTGCCAGCGGCGAGGACTCCGACGCTGCGTGGGTTGCCCTGGCTGATGAGCCACAGCTGATACGTGTGGTTCGGTCCTGGCGATGGCAACCTGGCGATCACGGCGACCGCCTCGTCCAGGGAACGGGACGAGACTACGGTAACGTGGCCGCCGTCAGTCGCGGTCGCGCTGTGCAGGCGGGCGTCAGGAGCTGTCAGTACCGCCGCGATCTGCTTGTTCTCGGCCGACGCTTGCGTGCCATTTGAGTGCGCCGAATGACTGGCAATCTGATATCCGGCCACCCCGGCGCCGCCCAGGACGATGAACGTGGCGGCCGCGGCGACGAGTCGCCGCGAGCGCAGGCCCGCAAGGCGGAACGCAGGGCGCTGTCCTGCTCTCGGGGCTTGTGGCGTCGCGGCAGAACGGGCCAAGACTGCGGCCCGCAGCCCGGGGGGCGGTGCCTCGGCGGTAACGTCCGAGAGCGCTGCCATCGTCTCGCTGAGCTCGGCAACCTCGGCCGCGCAGGACGGGCACTCGGCCAGGTGGCGTTCGAAGCGGGTCCGCTCCAGTTCGTCGGTGGCGTAGAGCGCGTAGGCGCCGGCCAGCGTGTGAATGTCCGTCATCCCAGCGTCACCCCCAGGCAGTCGCGAAGCCGGATGAGGCCATCGCGCATCCGGGTCTTGACAGCCGGGAGGGCGGCGCCGAGTCGCTCGGCGACGTCGCGGTAGGTGAGGCCGCCGTAATACGCGAGCATGATCGCCTCCCGCTGGATGGCGGTCAGGGCTTGCAGGCAACGGCGTACCGCCTGATGCTCCAGCCGGACAGTGACCTCGGCGATGACCTCATCGAACGCGATGCTCGCGGTGCCCGTGCGGCGCTCGCGGTCGGTCGCGGCCTGTTCCGCGCGGACGCGGTCAACTGCGCGGTGATGGGCGATGGCGAGAATCCAGCCAACGGCGGAGCCGCGCTCCTCGTCGAAACGATGCGCGGTGCGCCACACCTCGAGCAGAGCGTCCTGCGTGACCTCTTCGGCGAGCGCCGGATCGCGCACGATGCGGCGGATCAGACCGAACACGCGAGGGGCGATCGCGTCGTAGAGGGTAGCGAAGGCGTCGTGGTCGCCCGCCGCGACGCTGTGCAAGATTTCATCGAGGTCGGGTTGGGCTGGTTGCTGCGGACGGTCAAGTGTCCGCTCCGGCTCCGGGGCCACCGACACCCTCCGTGACAGATAGGTCGTCATACGGCGTGTTCGGAGCGTAAGCCCCGCTGGATGGGTCCGGCAATCTGCCCGGCGTACAGCGAACTTCGCGTCGGTCGTTATCGCCGGTCGCGTCTGCTCCGCTGCTTGTCCAGCCACCCGGTCACTGCGACCGCGCCGGCAGCGGCAAGGGCGGCGGCTGTTGCCGCCGCTTCGGCGGGCCGGGGCAGGTTCCTGTCGGCGAGTGGGCCTCCTGAGTCGGTCACGGACCGCATGCCGGGACGGGGCACGATCCGGAAGCTTGCGTTGCGGTCGAGACGCCGCAGATCGCGCAGCTCGGTGCGCATGACTGCCTGGTCATCGACGTAGGTGGTATTCCGCAGCAGGAGGCCAAGCGCGGCGTCGACCACGAGGTCAGCTCGCGTCGGCAGCAGGTTGCCCGCACCGCTGTCCGGGAACGCTCTGGCGGTCGCCCGGATCGCGATGCCGTCGCGCCCGGCAACCCTGGCCGGGGCGATCACCTCGAGCCGCCAGCCATTCAGCAGCCACGCCGGGTCGAGCATGGACGCGAGATCGGCGTCGAGAGGCTTCAGCGGCCCGGTCGCAACCCTGTCGTCGAACAGCTTGGTCGTGTGCTCGCCGTCGCTCGCAATCGCCTTGTAACTCTGTCTCCAGTCGCCAGACAGGTAGTCGAGCCGGTACTGCCCGGGTACCCGGACGGCGAGCCTCGCGACTCGGTGGCCTCCGCCGTCCTCGGCCGCGCGCTCATTGAGCGCGTCCCATACCGCGTCCGGGCCGAAGATGCCGCCCAGCGCCGCTGGCATCTTCTCCTGGAACGTCCTGAACTGCTGCAGCGAAGGCCGCACGTCGATCCACTGATGCACCTCGGCAGTCAGCGCGGGCGCTGAAAGTCCCGTGCGGTGCAGCAGGTTGACGATACGGTCATCTGGCGGCTGCCCGTGCTCCCACTCTTCGGGGCGCAGCACCGCGTCGGCGGGCATGTCCGGCTCCTCGTCGTCGGTCGGCCAGACCAGTTGGCGCCGCGGGGCGTGCCGGACGGCAAATCCGAGGGCGCTCGCCGCCACGCCGGCGACAGCACCCGCCACCTGCCAGCCAGCACCGCTGGGCGGCTGGCAGTCAGCGAACAGCTCCTCCTCGCCTTCAACGTCGACGTCCGGCGGCGGCGCGAACAAGCCCGGTATCTCGGCCTCAGGCGGGCTGACGACCAGATCGCGCAGCTCGGCGGCTTCCAGGGTTTCTCCTTCGAAGACCTGCCTGCTGCCCAGCAAGATCCCGAGCTCGAGGTCGACCAGCACCTCGACCCGGTCTAGCAAGTGGTAACGGTTGCGGCCCGTCGAAGCGGGCCTGGGAGTGCCCGTGACCCGCATCGCTGCCCGGCCGCCCGCCATTTCGTGGCCCACGAGCTGCAGCTCATAGCAGGCGATGACCCACTGCGGCGTCAGCAGCCCGCAGAAGTCCTTGCCAGGCCCGCGCCATAGCCGGCGGTGCGCCATGCCGCCGCTAACCTCCCAGCGGTGCTCGCCGTCACAGACAACCAGGAACTCCCCGCCGCCCTCGACTCGGTAGCGCCCACCCGGCGCGATCAGCAGGCTCTGCTCGGAGCGCGCAACACCAGGATCGTCGTAGTCGACCGGGGGAGTCTGCCAAGCGCCTTTGAGCGGCCCCAGAACTCGCCGGCTTTCGGAGGCCGTGCGGTCGATGAGCCGTCGGGCCACGTTGGCATCGTGCGTGTGGCTGATCATCGCCGACAGGCTCAGCTGCTTCCAGTCGCTCCGATACAGCAGGGCGACTAGGTCAGATA
>DATIOU010000106.1:0-3498 GCA_035472835.1 Streptosporangiaceae bacterium
TATGGTCGAGTTGCTGGACCCGCACCAAGCCGTCTGCCGCCATATCAGTGATCAAGATCCGCGTCACCCCCAGCGGCATCCGCAGCACCGCGGAGATCTCGGCCACTGACCGCCAGTCCCGGCAGAATTCCAAGATCGCTCGGCACTCCGGGCTGAGCTGCGACAGATCGCCCGCCTCGTCGTATGCGGCCGCGATCATCGCCTCGATCTCCAGGTGATAGTGCGGCTTTGTCCGTCCCCCTGTCACCGTGTACGGGCGGACTAGGAAGTCCTCACCGTCCTCCGGCGATTCACCGTCATCCGATTGCGAATAACGGCCGTCGTCGGCAGGCACAGGGTTACCGTGACTCGGGACCGACACTGGCGTCTCCAGCGCGGTCAATCGTCCTGCGGGGATCACCCAGGTGGCTGAGCACCGCGCACCTCTAGTGACAAAGCGTCGCCTACCTGCACGACCAGCAGCGACATCTCGTACGCCACCAGTCCCATGTCACAGTCATCTCCCACGAGGACTGCAAGCGTCGAGCCGCCGTTGACCCCCATCGCGATCAGCAGCCCCCGGTCCATGTCGACCATCGTCTGCTTGACCTCGCCACCCTCGAACATCCGCGAGGCCCCCTGCGTCAGGCTGGTCAACCCCGACGCCACCGCCGCGAGCTGATGCGCCCGCTCCGGCGGGAACTCTCTCGAGTAGGCGATCGGCAGCCCGTCCGCCGACACCACGATCGCGTGCGCGACATCGGGCACCCGATCCGCGAAGTCCGTAATCAACCAGTTCAGATCCCGACCCGTTCCCGGGAGTGAAGTCATCACCACCGCCACCTCCCTGGCTCCAAGTGCCGTCCGCATTCCGATCATTCATGAAGCCGTGCCCGCTCCGCTGTCAGGGTTCCCCCCGCCCGCCGTAACCCGGCCCTGCTGGAGACCACTCTGGTAGCTGGCGAGACGATTCCGATTATCTGTTGCTGACCTTCTTGGCTTGGGATGAGATGGCACCGCAGTTGCCGCTGAAGCGGCGGCTGTCCCAGGAACTCGATTCGCCCCTGGCGCCCGCTTCGGCAGCCCGGAATGCGTGGTGCCGACCGAAGTCGGTTCCCTGACCGCCTCAGCCGCGCGATACCCGTCGTCCGCCGACGAGAACCAGCTCCCGTCGTCCTTGGTGGCCACGCCGACGGGCTGCCGCCCGGCGCGAAACCAGTCCGACTCCACCGCTTCGAAGATGGGCAGCTGATCATGACCGCCGCGGCGCTCCGCGATGGGCACCGTCACCTGGCCGTGCGGTGTGCTTTCCCGCCAGCCGACCGAGCCGCTGTCCGCTGAGCCAACGTCCTCGCGGAGATGGGCCGCGCGCAGGCGGTCTCCCATCCTGGATGTGGCTGCCGTCGCGATTCTGTCCCGCCCGGTACCTGCGTCCTGGCCGGTCTCTCTTGCTGGCGCAACACGCCCGGATGTCCGGTTCCCCGAGGCGGAACGCAGCGGACCGAAACCGCTCTCCTCCCCTACCGTGATCACGTGGTTGGGCAGCCAGACCAGCGCGATCAGGCCGCTGGGGACCGCTGTGCGCAGCCGGACGCGGACGCCGTGCCGCGCCGCCAGTTGGGCCACCACGAACAGGCCCATCCGGCGGGATACCTCCACATCCACCGTCGGCGGGTTGTCCAGGCGCCAGTTCAGGCTGTCCAGCGCTTCAGGGCGTGCGCCCAAGCCCTGGTCGGCGATCTCGATCAGGGCTCCACCGCTGCTTAGCAGGCGGGTCTCGATCGTCACCGGGGTATCGGCCGCCGAGAACGTTGTCGCGTTCTCCACCAGTTCTGCGGTCAGGTGCACTACGTCGCGAACCGCCTCCCTGCGAATCCAGACCCCGGACTGCACGTTCACCACGACCCGCTCGTACTGCTCGATCTCCGACACCGCCGCGCGAACCACGTCTACCAGGGTCACCGGCTGGCGCGACCGCTTGGAGAACTCGTGGCCGGCGAGAACCAGCAGGTTCTCAGAGTTGCGACGCATCCGGGTAGCCAGGTGGTCTACCTGGAACAGGCTCGACAGGCGCTCCGCGTCCTGTTCGCTCTGCTCCAGAGTGGCGATCACGCGAATCTGTCGTTCCACCAGCGACTGGCTGCGCCTGGACAGGTTGACGAACATGGCGTTCAGGTTGCCGCGCAGTATGGCTTCGTCGGCCGCGAGCCGGACAGCCTCGCGGTGAACCTGGTCGAAGGCCCGCGCGACCTCACCGATCTCGTCGGTGGAGGTGACCCCGATCGGCTCGATGTCGACGCTCTCGTCGGCGCCCTCGCTCTGGCTGAGCCGGCGCACCATCTCCGGCAGCCGGTTGCCGGCCACGTCGAGCGCGTCGGTGCGGAGCTTGCGCAGCGGTCGGGTCAGCGAGCGGGCCACCAGGGTGGAGATGAGCAGGACCAAGAGCAGCAGCAGCGCCGTCACCAGGCTGGTGACCAGCAGGCGCGTGCTGGCATTGGTCCTGGACGCATTTGCCAGCGTGGAGATGTTGCCGTTCAGTTCGTCGGCGACCTGCCGCACCTTGCCGATGGTGAACGACATGTCGTCGTTCACGTTTGCCGCGGCCAGGGTGCGCGCATTCGCCGGGGTGAGCGGGTGCGCCGAGGAGGCGCCGGGAAGCAACGCCAAGGCGAGTGATTCCTCGTGACCGGTTCTATCGACCGGCGGCCCGCTCACCGTGTCGGTGTAGTACCGCTGCTCGGCGGGATCTACGGACGCGTTGAAGTTGGTCAGATCCACCGCTTCCTGCCGCTGTGCCTGCTGGAGGCTGGCATCGTCGTCGGACGACAGCGACGGCTGCGGAAAACTGACCGCCCTCAGCAGGATGGCCCGCTGAACCGACGTGGAGTCTTGGACCTGCAGCAGCGCGTCTAGGGCGATGACGTCGCGCCGGAGATCGGTACCGCTGGCCTCGTTCCCGACGACGCTGGTCAATGTGTTCGCGGGCTGGATGATGTTCACGGTGTATACTTGTGTGATTGCCGACGCGGGGAATAGCGGGTCCGCCACCGCCTCGCGGACGAACGGCAGGGTTTCCACGCCCACTTGTACCGCGTTCGCCGCCTGCACCGCGACGAGCTGATAGCCGCCTCCGACCGTGATGCCATTTACCAAGGCGTGGATCTCTGCGGCGACGGTATCGGTGACACGTTCCGCGGCCCTCAGCCGGGCAGAAAAACCAGCCCTATTCGCCGTGGAGGCGACTGAATAGTCGCGCTCGTCTTCCAGTGCCGCGATGTACTTGACCACCGCGCTGTTGAGCTGGGCGAGGTGCTGAACACGGCCGGTCGTCTGCCAGTTGTTGACGTCCCCGTTGATGGCCACCGCACCGAGCACCGCCGCGGTCAGGAACGGCACCGCGATCAACAAGGCCAACCGCCACTGGACGCGCCAGTTGCTCAAGGCGAACCGCGACCGGGCCGAGCCGGGCCGTCTCGGATGCGGATGGGTGGTCCCGGCCATGCCGGCCGCGGGCGGGGG
>DATIOU010000107.1:0-18296 GCA_035472835.1 Streptosporangiaceae bacterium
GCCTGGCGTGCTGGTCCTCGACGGTTCGGTGTACGGGGCGTTCGCCTCGCACTGCGACTTCAAGCCGTATTCCGGTTACGTGGCGCGGGTGAACATCTCTACGCACACGGCGAAACTATGGAGCGACGAGTCGGGCGTCACCAACAACCAGGGCGGAATCTGGCACTCTGGCGGCGGCATCATGTCCGACGGATCCGGCCGGATCTTCCTCACGTCGGGGAACGGCGTCTCGCCGCCGAAGGGCGCGGGCACCTCGCCCGGCGGCCAGCTCGCGGAGTCGGTAATCCGGCTCGCGCCCGACACCACCAACGGGTCGGTCAAGGCGCAGGACTTCTTCAGCCCCGCGAACGCCCCGTCGCTGGACGCGGGCGATGTCGACTACGGCGCGGGCTCGCCGGTCGGGGTGCAGTTCCCCGTCGGCGCGTTCAGCACCCTTGCCCAGATCGGCAAGGACGGACGGATCTGGCTGCTGAACCGGAACGGCCTCGGCGGCCGGCAGCAGGGCCCGAGCAGCACCGACGCCAGCCTGTTTGTCGGCAAGGCCTACGGGGGCATGTGGGGCCACCCGGCGATCTTCGGTGACACGGCCGTGACCCGGGCCAACTCCGGCGGCACGACCGCCACCGACAACGACTTCCTGTTCTCCGTCGGCAAGGACGACGTGCTGCGGGTGTTCCGGTTCGCGGTCGCCTCCACGAACAAGCCGTGGCTGACCAACGTGGCCAACAGCTCGCTGACCTTCGGGTTCACTTCCGGCTCGCCCGTCGTGACCTCCAACGGCAGTGACCCGACGTCGGCGGTCATCTGGGCGGTCTACACCCCGAACTTCAAGACCAGTCCGGACCCCACCGGCGCGAACTCGATCCTTGAGGCATACAAGCTGGGCAACGTCGCCTCGACTGGCGGCACGCCGAGCCCGTGCCTGTCGACGCACATGTGCACGCTGACGAACATCTGGCACTCGGGGAAGTTCACCGCCGCGAAGTTCTCGATCCCGGCGACCAGCCAGGGCTGGGTCTACATCGGCGCCCGTGACGGTCACGTGCTCGCCTTCGCCGCGCCCTCTGCGGCTGCGCCGGCTGCACCGCTGGCCTCGACGCTGCCGCAGACGGCGGTCGGATCGACGAGCAGCCAGCCGGTCTCGGTCACCGCGACCAAGACCGTCACGATCACCGGCGCTGCCACCAGCACCACGGCCTCGAACGCGCCGGTCATCACGAATCAGTTCGCCGCGGGCCAGGCGACCGAGACGAAGAAAGGCAGCGGCAAGGCTCTATCAGTCACGTTCCCCGTCACCTTGAAGAAGGGGGACAAGCTGAGCGTGCAGACGAGCTTCACGCCCACTGCGCCGGGCCAGGTCAGCGGTGACCTGTCGCTCAGCACCAGCTCGACTGCTTTCCCGACCGTGGACGTGCCGCTCAACGCGGCCGGGACCCAGGAAGGGATCTACGCGCAGCCGAGCGCGCAGGACTTCCCGCTCGCGCCGAACCAGGGCGTGACCCCGGTGCCCGTCGGCATCAAGAAGCCGGAGGTCGTCATCATCTCCAACCTGGGCAAGGTCACACAGACGATCAAGTCCGTGACGCCACCGTCGGCGCCGTTCACCGCGAGCAACCTGCCCGCAGTGGGGACGAAGCTGAACCCGGGGGCGTCGATCTCGGTGGAGGTGACGTACGCGCCGACAGCTGCCGGACCGGCCACCGGCTCGTTCACCATCGTCGGCAGCAGCGGGCAGAAGGCAGTGGTCACGCTCACGGCCATCGGAACTGCGGCCGTGAGCCAGCTGACCGCCGTGCCCGCCACCTCCACCAGCAACGGCCCTGCTCATGCTTCGGTGAGCCACGGCCCGGCGACCAACCCCACAGTGAATTTCGGATCCATCACGCTGGGGAAGACGGCCACCGCCTACATCCAGGTCTCCAACACCGGCAACACGCAGAGCCTGCTGAACGGAGTCGGGATACTGGGCGCGCCGTTCGCGGCACCGCTCAAGCCCGCAGTGGGGCTGCCATTCAACCCCGAGTCGGACTTGAGCCTGCCGGTGACTTTCACGCCTACCAAGAAGGGGACGTTCACTACTCACTACACGCTCAGGTGGCGGGACGTGAACGGCAGGCACAGGCTGACGGTCACCATCACCGGGACTGGCGTCTAAACGCTCGAGGCTGGAACGGGGTCGCACGCTAGCGACCCCGTTTCCGCCGTAATCTCGGCATTCGGTTTCGTCATGAAAAAGGTGGACACAATACGATAACGGACCTGGAAAGGTCCGCCGCCGAAGGTCAACAGAAGGCAAACTCAGGCAGTGGGAGCGCTCGAGTCATCGGGCCTCCCATTCGCCCTCCTCTTGGAGACCTTCGATGCGCATTCGGGGATACGCGCGCGCTCAGCGCCGTTCATGGCGGCGGCCCGTTCTGGCCGCGGCCGGGCTTAGCCTCATCGCCGGCCTGCTACCGGTGATGGCTGGAATCGTGCCAGGCACGACGGCCGTCGCCGCGCGCGCCGATGACATTACGGCTTCGCAGAACCTGCTGCGCAACGGGTGGGATTCAAACGAGCCGGGCCTTAGTCCGGCCGCCGTCAGCACGTTCTCCTCCGCGCCGCGGTGGAGCTCGGCGGTGGACGGCCCGGTGTACGCCCAGCCGCTCGTCCTTGGCTCCACCGTGATCGTGGGCACCGATAGCGACTGGGTCTACGGGTTCGATGCGGGAACGGGCGCGGTCAAGTGGTCAACGCGACTCGGGAGTGCGTACCCCATCGTCAGTGATCCGGTCTTCAAGGGGTGCACCGACCTGGTGCCCAACGTCGGCGTTGTCGGCACACCGGCGTATGACTCCGCAACTGGCGACATCTTCTTCTTCGCCAACATCATGAACGGCAAGAACCCGGCGTACTACATGGTCCAGATGAATCCGGCCAGCGGCGCCGTCGTCAAGAAGATTCAGATCACTGGGCGCCCGAGCAACAACCCGAATATCGGGTTCAGCGCCAGGTACAACCTGGAGCGGCCTGGCGTCCTTGTCCTCGACGGCGCGGTCTACGGGGCGTTCGCCTCACACTGCGACACCAAGCCGTACACCGGTTACGTCGCGCGCGTAAATATCGCGACGGGAGCGGAGACCCTTTGGAGCCCGGAGTCGGGGGTTACCAATAACCAGGCCGGGATCTGGCAGTCCGGGGCCGGCCTTATGTCGGACGGGCCCGGAAGGATCTTCCTCACCTCGGGCAACGGCGTATCCCCGACCAAGCACGCCGGTACCTCCCCCGGTGGTCAGCTCGCCGAGTCGGTGATCCGGCTCGCGGTCAACAGCAACGCGACGCTCGGCGCGCAGGACTTCTTCAGCCCGGCGAACGCCCCGTCGCTGGATGCGTCCGACGTTGATTACGGGGCAGGCGGACCGGTCGGCGTGCCATTCAGCGTCGCCGGTTACAACACGCTGGCCCAGATCGGCAAGGACGGCCGGATCTGGCTGCTGAACCGGAGCGGTCTGGGCGGGCGCGAGCAAGGCCCGAACAGCACGGACAACCCCCTGTTCGTCGGCAAGGCTTATGGCGGCGAATGGGGTCATCCGGCGATCTTCGGGGACACCGCGGCGACCCAGGCCAACGCAGGCACCACCAACGCCGACAATGACTTCCTGATCTCTGTCGGCAAGGACGACGTCATGCGGGTGTTCCGGTTCGCGGTCACCAGCGCTAACAAGCCGTGGCTGACTAATGTCGCCAATAGCTCCCTAACCTACGGCTACACCTCAGGCTCGCCAGTGGTGACGTCAAGCGGCGACGACCCGACGTCGGCAGTCATCTGGGAGGTGTACACGCCAAACACGGCCGAGAAGACGGGCGCCGGCTCGATCCTTGAGGCGTATCAGCTCGGGAACGTCGCCTCCAGCACCACCACGCCGTCCCCGTGCAACTCCGCGAAGCCATGCACGCTGCAGAACATCTGGAGCTCGCAGCCGTTCGCATCGGCGAAGTTCTCCATCCCGGCCACAAGCCAGGGGTGGGTCTACGTCGGCACGCGCGACGGTCACGTGCTCGCGTTCTCGGCGCCCGGAGCCGCGGCGCCAGCCGCCGCCAGCTCCGCCACGCTGCCGCAGGCGGCCGTCGGCGCGACGAGCACCCGCACCGTGACGATCACGGCGAAGAAGCCGGTCACGTTCACAGGCGCGACCGCTAGCACAGTCGCCTCCAACGCGACAGCCGCGACGAGCGAGTTCGGCGTCGGCCAGGTGAGCGAGATCAAGAAGGGCAGTAGCACCGCGGTCCCGGTGCAGTTCCCGGTCACCCTGAAGAAGGGTGACAAGCTGAGCGTGCGGGCGAGCTTCACCCCGACCGTTCCCGGCGGGAGCAGCGGAACGTTGTCGCTGCGGACTAACTCGGCCGCGTTCCCGATTGTCGCTGTTCCGATTAGTGCTGAGGGCACGAAGGACGGCCTCTACGCCCAGCCGGCCGCGCAGACGTTCCCGCTTGCGCCCAACCAGCACGTCATCCCCGTGCCGATCGGCATCCAGAAGCCGGAGATCGTCAACATCTCGAACTTCGGCATGAAAGTGGAGCGGGTGCGGAAGGTTATCCGGCCGTCGAAGCCGTTCAGCGCAACCAACCTGCCAGCAGTAGGCGCCAAGATCTATCCAGGTGAAACCATCAGCGTGCAGGTCACCTACGCGCCGACTTCGCCCGGACCAGCCACCGGTTCGTTCACGGTCGTCGGCAGCAGCGGCCAGAAGGCTGTCGTGAGGCTGTCGGCGGTTGGCACACCGGCCGTGAGCCAGCTGACAGCGTCTCAGCCGAGCGTGAACTTCGGGAACATCCCGGTGGGTAAGAAGGCCACCGCCTATATCCAGGTCTCGAACACCGGCAACACGCAGAGCACGGTGAATGGCGTGGCTGCCGTGGCGACGCCATTCGCAGCGCCGCTCAAGCCAGCGGCTGGCCTGCCATTCAACCCCGAGTCAGATTTGTCGCTGCCGGTGACCTTCACGCCTAGCAAGAAGGGGACCTTCAGCACCCGTTACAAGCTCACGTGGATGGATGTGAACGGCACACACACCCTTACGGTCACGCTCAGGGGCACCGCGACCTGAGCGGATCCAGCGACTACGGGAAGTGGGCGGCGGCGCTCGGCTGGCCGCCGCCCGCGGGCTGACCTAGCGCATAGCCCTGGGTACAGTGCGATAACGGCCGCATTTAAGGTCTGGCGCAAATCGTCAATAAGGCGCAATCTCGTGTGCAGGGGCTATCGCCTAAAACCGACTTGGCGCCATTTTCTGACGCTAGATCTGGTAAAGCGGCGGCTCACGCCTCGCTGATTTGGGGACCTGCCATGCGCACGTGCGGAATTGCTCGCTTAAATCCCGCCCGGCGGCTGGCGTTGGCCGCTACCGGCCTTGCACTCGTGGCGGGCGTGCTAACCGTCGTCGGCAGTGTCGTGCCAGGCATGACGGCCGTCGCTCGCGCTAATGACGTCACCGCGTCGCAGAACCTCCTGCGTGACGGCTGGGACTCAGCCGAGCCGAACCTGAGCCCCGCCGCCGTCAAGACGTTCTCGTCAGCGCCCCGGTGGAATGCGGCAGTGGACGGCTCGGTCTACGCCCAGCCACTCGTCCTGGGCTCCATCGTGATCGTGGCCACCGAGAGCGATTGGGTCTACGGGCTCAATGCAGGAACGGGTGCCCGGCTCTGGGCGACGCGGCTGGGCAGCGCCTATCCGATCGCCAGTGATCGCACATTCATCCAGGCGAAGTGCACCGACCTGGTGCCTAACATCGGCGTGCTGCACATCAACCCCGGATCCGACCTGCTGCTCCCGGTGACCTTCAAGCCCACCAAGACCGGCACGTTCACCGGTCAATGCCTGGTCCAACGGCGGGACGTGAACGGAGCGCATTCGCTGATGGTCACCCTCACCGGGACCGCGATCAGGCGGGGCGAGCGCGAACGGGCAGAGCCAGACGCCATCTAGCCCCCCGGCTGAGTGCCGCGACGGGGCGCACCCCGGCGACCCCGTTCCCCGTCTCGGTGTCGCCTCGGCCGGTCCGACGGGGACGGCCGGTTCGCTGCGAGCGGTCAGGCAGGTGCCGCAGATCGCTTATTCTTCGCCCGTGATCACCGAACGCAGCCCCCAGCTCACCGACTTTGCACCTGCGCCAGAGCGCTCAGTCGTGGCGATCGAGCCTCCTGGCGCCGAGCCAGGAACCTGGGCGGGTGCGCCTAGCGCGGTCCGTGACGGCGACGAGATCGTCCTGGCGTACCGGCTCAGACGGCCGATCGGCCAGGGCCGCGGCTACGCGGTGGCTATCGCCCGCTCGTCCGACGGCGTGGAGTTCGAGACCATCCAGGTGATCACCAAGGACCAGATGGACACGGAGTCGCTCGAGCGGCCGACGCTGGTGCGGACGGCGGCTGACGACTGGCGGCTGTATCTCAGCTGCGCTACCTGGGGGACTAAGCACTGGCGCGTCGAGATGCTCGAGGCCAGCGCCCCGGATGCCTTCGACGCCCGGCAGCGCACCGTTGTTCTGCCCGGCGATGCGGAGACCGCGGTCAAGGACACGGTAATCGTCCGCCAGTCCGGCATCTGGCACCTCTGGGCTTCCGTTCATCCGCTCGCCGGCGAGGACAGCACCGACCGGATGACGACCGACTACGCCACCAGCGCCGACGGCGTGGAGTGGACGTGGCATGGCCGCGCGCTGACGCCGCGGCCGGGCGAGTGGGACTCGCGGGGCGTTCGCGTGAGCGCGGTCAAGTTCACCCCAGGCGGCGTCCTCGCTTTCTACGACGGTCGTGCTAGCGCCGCGGAGAACTACGAAGAGCGGACGGGGGTTGCCGTCGGTGACTCGCCGGATGCGCTGACGGCGATCGGCTCGGCGCCGGTCGGGGCGCCACCGGATGGCCAGGGCGGGCTTCGTTACGTGAGCATCGTGGATCTCGGCAACGGTCGCGAGCGCTGGTATTACGAGGTGACCAGGCCTGACGGCCGCCACGAGCTGCGTACCGAGCTGCGCTAGCTAGAGGTTGCGGCCCTAGAGGTTGCGGCCGTAGAGGCCCGGCCGTAGAGGCCCGGCCTAGAAGTCGCGAGGCCGGCCGTTGCGGGCCTGCCGCTGGCCGGCCGGCCTGGCGCCGACGAGGCCGCCGGAATCTTCCCGCGGTCGCAGCCAGCTCTCGTAGTCCTCGCCAGTGAGGTCCCTCAGCAGCTGGATGTCTGCGTCGAAGTACGGAAGTAGGGCTTGCCGCTGCTCCCAGGTCAGCGGGCGGCGCGGGGCGGCGCCGTCCTGGAGACTGCTTTCGAGGCGGTCGACCATGGCCTTGCCGCGGTGACCGGGTAGCCGGGCCGTGGTTGCCGACGCAGCACGCAGCGCCCTGGACAGGTACAGGTGGCGGCGCGAGTGATCAGGATGAGCGGTGACGTTCTCGCGCGGGACGTGGTCGATGACCCCTTGCCGCACGCCGAGGAAGCCGCAGATCCGGTCCAGGGTGCCACGCGGATCGTCGACGAGGTCGCCGTACCGGAAGACCAGCACCTGGTCGCGGGGGAACACCGAGTACAGGTGCTGCACTTGCTGCCCGTAGAGGCCGATTCGCTTGTAGTGCCAGAAGTCCGCCCAGCCGGCCGCGACTCGCTCGTCCTCAGCCGCGCACGCGGTCACGAAGTCATCGATCGGGTCCAGCCCGGAGGACCAGAGGTGGGTCCAGTTCGAATGGGCCCGCTCAACCGGGTCCCGAACCACGATGATGAGCCTCGCGTCCGGAATTAGCGCCCGGATCCGCTGCAAGGCGTCGTGCCGGTACAGGTAGAACGGGGTCGACTCGCCGCGCAAGGTGCCCGGCGAAGCGGCGTCGAAGAGGGCCTCATAATCGGGGCGGCGCCATACGTGCTCGCGGTACGTCTTCGCATCGCCCGGACCGCCCTGGGCCGGTGGCGGGCCATCGGTCAGGAAGAACTTAGGCTCCTTGATCGTCGAAAGGTGCAGGTCAGGATGCTGGGCCAGCGCAGCGTGGAGGGCGGTCGTACCCGCCTTGGGCGCACCCGCAACGAAGAAGTCCGGCAGTGCCACGGCTTCCTCCCGAACGGTTAACCCACTAGATCTATAGGAGACCGGCGACACTGGAGCGCTACCCGCAACCGCGCCCGGGATGCATTGCCCGGGAAAGATATCGGCGTTTTCGCTAGGTGCTTAACCGCGTGTCTGCGAACCGGCCGTCGGACAGGAGCGGAACGGACGCACTGGCGTCCAGTTCGCTGGCAATGGTCACGTCTGTCGGGAATCCGGCATCGACGAGTTCCGCACCGCTAGTGCAGCTGGCCAGGGCCGCGCCTGGGCTTGGCTCGATCAAGTGCCATGCGGCGGCCGCTGCCTGCGCCTCGGGGCTGAGCCCGCTGAAACCAAGGCTCGTCAAAGCGGCGATGACGGCTCCTGCGCCCCATAGATCCTCGACGGCCGGGCGCAGCGTACCGTCGGGCCAGCGCTCTCCGGCGGCGATCACCGCGACGACGGGCGGGTGGCTGAGGGGGTCCTGCTGGCTGGCCAGCCAGGCGGCGACCGCGGCGCGGTTACGCAGGCACGCGGCGAGGATCGGGCGGGCCGAGGGCTCCAGGGCCTTGGCGAGGGCCGAGCCATTCGGCGATGGCAGGACAATCCGATCAAGGTGCGGTGCGGCCCTGATTGAGGCCGGTGACAAGCTCACCAGCGGGCGGTCCGGCAGGGGCTGCGGGTTTGCGCCGTCGGGCCGCGCGGCCTCGGATCGGCTCACGGCCAGGACCGCCCCGTGCCGGCGGGCGAAGTCGGCCGCTGACTCGTCGCGCCAGGAATACGGGAACACCTCGGCGCCCCTGTCCAGGGCCACGCTGACGGCGGTGGTGAAGCTCAGGACATCGGCGATAACGGCGTAGTCGGCATCCTGGGCGATCGCCTCAGCGCCGCGCACACCCCAGTCCATCCGCACGGAGAACTCGCGCTGACCTGGCCAACGAGGCACCAGGGCACTGTCTCATGCGAACGCGCTGGCGGGTCCACCGTCCAGCCGATCCGCGCCGCTGGGTGTCAGACCCTCGCGCTAACGTGCAGTTCGGAGGCGGCGCGGGCTGCCAGCGAAGCCAGTGGAGGCCATGCGATGAGCACTGTGGATCGGGCGCTAACCGGTGAGCGCGCGGACCTGGCGGAGACCCTCGCGAAGCACCGGGGCTTCTTGAGGTTCACCACCAGGGACCTGTCGGACGAGCAAGCGGCCCAGCGCCCGACAGTCAGCGAGCTGTGCCTAGGCGGCCTCGTCAAGCACGTCACCGCCGTGGAACGCCAATGGGCCAGGTTCATCGAGGTAGGCCCCGGCGCTATGCGCGAGTGGGATGACGCCGCCGCCATGCAGGAGTACATGGGCGGCTTCCGGATGCTGCCAGGCGAGACTCTTGCGCGCCTGCTCGACGAGTACGCGGATGTCGCGAGCCACACCGACGAGCTGCTGGCGACGCTGCCGGACCTCGATGCGTCGCAGCCGCTGCCGGAGGCGCCATGGTACGAGCCCGGCGCACGCTGGTCTGCTCGCCGCGTGCTGCTGCATGTCATCGCGGAGACCGCGCAGCACGCCGGACATGCGGACATCATCAGGGAAGCCATCGACGGCGCGAAAACCATGGGCTGACCGAACAGGCACGCTGTTCTGGTCGGGAGCACTCGCCTGGCGGCCGTCCGGTGGGGACACTCGCCTAGCGGCCGTCCGGTGGGGACACTCGCCTAGCGGCCGTCTGGTCGGGTAGAGATCAGGTGTGAACGCCGACCGCGTGCCGGGCGAGCCGCCCCCGGATCTCGCGCCGATGCTGGCGACGTCAGGCACGCTGCCGGTCAACGACGACGGCTGGGCGTACGAGATGAAGTGGGACGGGCTCCGCGCGCTCGCCTACGTATCGGGCGGCAAGCTCAGGCTGACGTCGCGAACGGGCCGGGACATCACCTTCGTCTACCCGGAGCTAGCCGGCCTTTCGACCGCCGTCAGGGCCCAGCAAGTGGTCCTCGATGGTGAGATCGTGGCGTTCGGCGACAGCCCCTGGCCCGACTTCGAGTCGCTGCAGCAGCGAATGAACATCAGCTCCGCTGCGCAGGCGCGGGCCCTGTCGGCGCAGATCCCTGTCAGCTACCTCGTCTTCGACTTGCTATGGCTGGACGGCCGCTCGCTGCTGGACGAGCCGTACTCGCTCCGACGGGAGATGCTTGAGAGCCTCGGCCTGGACAGCGGGCGCGCGCAGGTGCCGCCGTCTTTTGTCGGCGAGTCCGGCGCCGATATCCAGGCTGTCTCGAAGCAGCAGCAGCTGGAAGGGATCATGGCCAAGCGGCTCAGCTCGCGGTATGAGCCGGGCCGGCGGACTAGTGCGTGGCGCAAGATCAAGAACGTGCGGAGCCAGGAGGTCGTCATCGGCGGGTGGAAACCAGGTGAAGGGGGGCGGGCCGGCTGGATCGGCTCGCTACTGGTCGGCGTGCACGACGAGGACGGCGCCCTGCTGTACTCGGGGCACGTCGGCACCGGATTCACGCAGCAGACGCTGCGCATGCTCGGCGAGCGGCTCGCGCCGCTTCGACGCGACACCTCGCCCTTTGCCGGCACCATTCCGCCTGAGGACGCGCGCTTCGCGCGGTGGGTCGAGCCGGAACTGGTGGCCGACGTGAAGTTCGCTGCCTGGACGAAGTCCGGCCGGCTGCGCGCTCCTGCTTATAAGGGCCTGCGGACCGACAAAAACCCGGAGGAGGTCATTCGTGAGCCCTGACGCGCCCAAGGTTCAGGTCGAGGTTGACGGCCGGAAGCTGACGCTGAGCAACCTGGACAAGGTGCTGTATCCGGAGGCCGGTTTCACCAAGGCGCAGGTGATCGACTACTACCTGCACGTCGCGCCCGTCATGCTGCCGCACATCGAGTCGCGCGCCGTCACTATCAAGCGGTATCCCGAGGGCGTTGACGGCGGGTTCTTCTTCCAGAAGAACGCCCCGGCGCACCGGCCCGACTGGGTACCGACCGCCAAGCTACCGTCGCCCGGTTCAACCAAATCGCGGGAAACCATCGAGTACATCCTGGGCGGCGACCTGCCGACGCTAATCTGGGCCGCCAACCTCGCGGCGCTGGAGCTGCACACGCCGATGTGGCGGTACCCGCACATCGGGGAGCCCGATCTGCTGGTCTTCGACCTGGACCCCGGACCGCCAGCTACGGTCGTTGAGTGTTGCGAAGTAGCGCTGCTGCTCCGGCCCCTGCTGACCGAGCAGGGTTTGGCACCCGTCGCGAAGACCTCAGGCGGCAAGGGCCTACAGCTGTACGCGGCCGTCGCCGGCATGACCTCGCCGCAGACCAGCGAACTGGCGAAGGGACTCGCCGAACGGCTGGAGCAAGAGCGGCCCGAGCTGATCGTGGCCAAGATGACCAAGGCGCTGCGCGAGGGCAAGGTCTTGATCGACTGGAGCCAGAACAACGCGGCCAAGACAACGGTGGCACCGTACTCCCTGCGAGCCCGTCCACAGCCGACAGTGTCGACGCCGGTTACCTGGGACGAGGTCGAGGCATGCAAACGCGCGGCGGACCTAGTCTTCACGGCCGACCGGGTCGTGGAGCGCGTCGACGCCAAGGGCGACCTTTTTGGTGGTGCGTTGGCAGCCGAGAAGGCCTGACGGCACACCTGACCAGCCGGGGCCTGCGACCCTCGACTCGTTAACGAGCGTGCGGGCGTTTCTCCGGCGTTGCCAAGGCGTTACTCGCGCGCCAGGCCAGCGCTAAGGACTCCAGGAAGCCTGCAGCGCCGCAGTATCGTGCTGCGCGATTGCGAATCAGGCCGCCAATTCGTCGCCCTAGTCCCGGGGGATCGGTATGCGATTCAGCGTTCTCGGACCGTTATTAGCTGAAGCTGATGACGGCACGCCGCTGGAACTCGCCCGGCCGTCACAGCGCAGCACGCTGGCAGTATTGCTGCTGTGCGCATGCCAGCCACCCACGAGGGCGCAACTGATCGACGCGCTCTGGGGCTACAGTCCGCCCGGCGACGCCGAGACGGCGCTGCGTGTTCGCGTGCGAGACCTGCGGCGCGCGCTTGCGGGTCATGATCGCCTGATCACGCATCACTCTGGCTACCGGATGGCGGTCGAGGAAGGTGAGCTCGACACTGCCACGTTCCGCGAACTCGCTGCTCAAGGTCGCGTCGCGCTCGACGGCGGTAACGCCGAGAACGCCGTCCGTCTGCTCGGCCAGGCGTGCAGCCTGTGGCGTGAGCCACCGCTCGCCGACCTGCCGGACACACCTGCCATGCACCTCACGGTGAGCGCTCTGCTCGAGCAACGGCGTGACGTGCAGGAGTGGCTGGTCGATGCTCGGCTCGCGCTCGGCCAGCACCATGATGTCCTCGATCAGATCCGCCTAGTCGTCGCGGCTAACCCGCTGGCAGAGCATTCGCACGTCCAGCTCATGCTTGCTCTCTACCGATGCGGCCAGAAATCGGCGGCACTGGCGGCTTTTACCCGGCTTCGCGAGCTTACGACGCGCGAATTCGGTCAGGACCCTGGCCCGGAAGCGCAGGCGCTGCTGCGCCAGATGCTGGCAGACAGCCCGGACCTGATGTTCCGTGCGCGATTGGCGGCCGGTTCTGCTGATGAGGGGCAATCGCGACGGCCGCCAGCCAGCTGCCCGCGCCGCCACCCGAATCCGCGCGACACGTCGGGCCAATCGGGGCGGTCGCAACGCGAGTGTCGTCGTCCTTCTTCGCCGTAACCGCGGGCGCCAGGAGCACGCGATCAAGCCACGCCTGGCGCTAACGCTTCGCTAACCGGCCACTCACAGGCGGTCCGTAGCGTGCTGATGGCTGACTTACCGAGCGCGCCCAGCCGATGTGCGCCCTTCTAGGGCGAGCTGAGCAGACGCGGCATTTGCCTGCGCGACCAGTGGAGCTCTGAATGACATCACACCGCTTCCGGGCCGGAACCGCGGCCGGGTGGGGCGCCCGCCGTCGAGTGGCGGGATGCCACGCGGCGTCCGTTCTCGCCTACGCGAGTTTGGCAATCGCGTCGGCAGGGTGCGGCGCGCCGGTAACGCACGTGCGACTGCCGGCCACGTCCGTTGGCGCGCCGGCTTATGCTGGCCCATCGGTTAGCGCGTCGGTCCCGGTGCCGACGCGGCAACAGGTTCTCGCCGCCCTCATCGGCTATACGACAGCACTCGGCCAGGCCGCCAAGTCCAGGAGTAGCACGCTAGCGCGCGAGTTGCTGCGGCCTTATCTCGTCCCGAACCGGATCGCGGGTGTCGTCCAGGCGATGGCCGCGATCTGGGCCCGCGGCGAGAGCTTCACCGGCAAAGACGTACTGCATGTGTCGAGCGTCACGGTTGCCGGCCGGCACGCATTCGTTCACAACTGCGACAACACCAGCGGCATGGCCCTCGTGAACATCGCCACCGGTCAGGTCGTGCCCGGGTCGTCCGGTTTGGTACATGCCAACCTCTTGACGCGCCTCGACTTGGTCTCCGGTCACTGGCTGGTGCAGTTCCAGGTCCCCGAGGACGTGCCGTGCGTGGCGTGACGTCCGCGGTGCGGCCGCTGACCGGCCTTATCGCCGCGTTTGCCGTGGCTGTAGCGCTGGCAGCGATGGACGCGTCACAAGTTTCAGCGAGCAGTGGCGGCAGCTCGTCTGGCGAATGCAACCCCTACGTCGACGGGACCATCGTTCCGGTGCCGTGCTCCTTCGGATCGTGGAGCGGTGGATCGGGCGGGAGCGGATCGGGCGGGGGCGGATCAAGCGGCAGCGGCACGGTGCTGAGCAACCCGTGCACGACGACCACGCTCGACCAGACCCGCGCGCGAAGTCTGGGGCTGCCTCAGCCGCCGGCGGGCCAGACCTGGGCGCTGCAGCAGTGCAGTAAGACGCCACAGGCCGCTGTCGTCCTGACCGCGGCGGGCGCCCCGGCGGTCTCGCCGCAGCGGCTGCTCGCCGCCGCACTCGGCGAGCTGCGCGTGCCCGCCCTGGAGCCAAGCACGGCGCCCCCGCGCGGGCACGACGGCCTCGTCGGCCTGGCTGAATGGTTCTGGATATCAGCCAGTTCCTGGCGCGCCCGGACCGTGACGGTGACTGCCGGCCCCGTCTGGGCTGTCGTTACTGGGGTGCCGGTCGACCTGACATTCCGGCCGGGTCCCGGGCTCAGCCCGGTGACCTGTGCAGGGCCGGGGATCGCCTTTAGCCCTTACGAACAACCGGCCGTGCAGTACACCAAGTGCTCCTACACGTACGTGCGGCCTTCGATCGGTCAGCCCGGCAACGTCTACCGCGCGTCGCTCACCGTGAGCTGGCGCGTCACCTGGACCGGATCGGGTGGAGCTGGTGGCCTTCTCGACGCTGCCCTTCGGGTTCCGGTCAGCTTCGCGGTTTCGGTAGCACAAGGAGAGGCCCTGGTGACGAGTCCGTGAGCAGCCGCCATCCAGCCGGCGTGGGGACGTCGTACTTCCCCGAACCCGACCTCGTTCCGAACGGCTCAGCTCGTGGCGGCAACCACGGCCTCGACAGCGGGCGGCTGCGCGGGTTACCGCGGCGGCGCAGGCCCGCGATGATCGCGCTCGCCGTCGCCATGGCAGGGGCTGGCGTCGTCGTATCGGCGGCCATCTACCAGCGGGCCGACCATCAGATCGCGGTCATCATGGTGGCGCGGCCGGTTCCGGCCGGCGCTGTCGTCACGCCGGCGGACCTGTCGGAGACGAGCATCACAGTCGGATCCGGTATCCAGGTCATCCCGGCATCGCAGATTGATCAGGTTAGCGGCGAGATCGCGGCAGTAACGCTGCGGCCTTCGACCTTGCTGGCGCCGTCGGACCTGACCACTACCCAGTATCCAGCTGCCGGTCAGGACCTGATCGCGGCGCCGGTCAAGCCGTACTCGCTGCCCGCGAGTGGCCTGCAGCCCGGCGATCGCGTGCTCATCGTCGCGACGCCGGGCCAGCAGGGACAGGCTGGCTCCGCGGCCGGCGTTTCGTCGCTCGGCGCACCTGTGCCAGGCACCGTCGCGGCCGTTAGCAACGTGCCCGACCAGGACGGGTTCGACGTCGTCGACCTGTTGGTCACCGCTGCCAGCGCGGAGGCTGTTGCAAGCCAGGTTTCCACCGGCCAGTTCGAGCTCATCGTGACGAAGCGGGGTTAGCCGTGGGAGAGCTCTATGCGCTGGTGTCTGCAGGCGGCTCGCCAGGAGTGACTACCGCCGCGATCGCGCTGGCGCTTGGCTGGCCATCGCGTGTGATCGTCGCGGAGTGCGACCCAAGCGGCGGCGACGTCCAGGCCGGACTGCTGGCTGGGCACGTGACCGCCAGCCAAGGCGGCCTGATGGAACACGCCATAGAGGCAGGCCGCGATGGCCGCACAGCCGCACGTGCGCTCGGCACGCAGTTGATCCCGCTGGACGCCGACCGGACCAGGACGCTGCTGCCCGGACTGACGGATCCGCGCCAGGCAGCGGGAATCGGGCCGGCGTGGCCGGCCGTGGCGGCGGCACTCACGGCGCAGGACGCTGACGTCATCGCCGACTGCGGACGGCTCGACGCCGGTTCAGGCCAGCCGCTGCCAGTCATAGCGGCGGCCCGCGTCGTCACCATCGTGCTGCGCCCGACGTTGCGGCAGGTGTGGTCGGCGCGACCGAGGGTTGACATGCTGACTGAGCTCCTGGCCCGGAGCTCTCGCCTGGCACTGCTTGTGACCGGGCGGGGAACTCACTCCCCGAGTGAGGTATCGCGAGCACTCGGTGTCCCGGTCGTGGCCGTGCTCTCGGATGACGCGCGCAGCGCGGCGCTACTGTCCGACGGGCTAGGCGGCGTTCGCAGCCTTGCGTCCGGCGCGCTCCTACGCTCGGCCCGGTCAGCTGGCACCGCGCTACGCGGAATTGAAGCCAGGTCATCGCATCAGGCTTCAGCCGCTAGGGAGTAGTCGATGACTCTGAACTGGCCGCCATTTCCGCCAGCGCACCGGGCGGTGGGGATCCCGTTAGCGCCCGACTAATGCCGCGCTGGTTGAGGCTGCGACGTCAGGCCAGCCGTCATCGGTTCACTCGTGCGCCTGGTATAGCGGCGAGGACTGCTTGAGCTGGCGCAGCATCATCCGCATATCGGCCACGAGTTCACCGCTAGCGTCGTAAGCCCGGCTGTCGAACCACATCGCCTCGGTCTTCGGGGTCTGGCTGACCGCGACGACCTCACCAGTGATGCGGTAGCGCCTATCCAGCAACACCGGGCCGGAGCGGAACCGTATCTCGATCGCTCCGAACAGTCCGACATGCTCGCCCATCGATGCCTTCGCATCCTCGAGCAGCCGTGCATATAGCAGGTCCACGACCGCTGACGGCGCGGCGATGGGACCACCCCACGGCGATGGTCCGGTATACCAGTCCAGCGGCTCGGTCATGCCATGCTGGACGATGCGCCGCCGCTGCCGTTCGCCGTCGGGCCTCAGCGTCACCTCGCCAAGCACGGCGCTGGGCTTGAAGCCCGCCAGGATGCGCAACTGCCCCGGGTCGACCGGACGCATGTCACGTGAACGCAGGGCGGACATCTCGGCCGGATGCCCGCGACCAGCCGTTCCCTCGGCGACAACAACGTCACCGCTGGTCGTCGCCCAGGCCCTGGTCTGGGCATCCCGCTGGCGTGGCGGTCGCTCGATGAAAGCGCGAACCGGCTCGCCGTCGGTCGTCGCGTGCCGGAAGTACAGCGACAGGCTCCCGTCCTCGAACCAGCCGCTGCCGAACGCGCGGAGCGCGAGTGGCGGGAATTGATCCATGTGGATGCTGCCTGCCACGGTCCCGCCGCGGAAGCCGAGTGCCGTGGCGGTCGCGTCGTCATGAATGCTGCCCGCAATCCCGGCGGCGAGGTTACGTGGCGTGCGCACTGGTCCTGCGAACACGTCGACCGTCATCAGATTCTCCCGTGACCAACCGAACACTGTGCTGAACTATCTCCATACCGTGTTATCACCGCCTTGCCCGAAAGTGCAGCGGTTCACGGGCTTGCTAGTTGACGTCGACTAGCAGCGGAGAGAATGGGCCGGTGGCAAAGCAATGGTGGCGGTGGCTGCCCAGTCCCAAGTACGGCGTCGCGCGTGGCGTCGCGGTCTTCGGAAGTAAAGGCTTTGCCCGGGATGTGGCAGGGCTGAATGAGCTGCTGGGGCGATGGCCGGCATTGAGCAGCTGGGCCGAGGCCCGTGGGTTCGCGCTGAGCGGCGTCCCGGAGGACTTGCAGCAGCTCGACCAGGAAATCGGCGAGCAGGATCGTGACCTTGTGACGACAGCATTGGCCAACGAGGCCGGCCTGTTCCTTGGCACCGTGATCATCAACAGCGCAGCAGGTGCACGATGGCGGGTGTGGCCGAACGGTCATCCAGTAGTTCTGACTGCCTCGGGCCGGGAGCTGGATGTGGTTGCCATGGCCAACCGTCGGTTCATGACAGGCAGGCCGCGGCTCGCTGACGTCTACTCCGACGCAGTCAATGGCGGAAATGTTTGATCAGGCGCACTCGAACTCCTGGGGGCAGCTCTCTGGTCTCCGGTGTGCGGGGTATTCGAGCCTGATCGCCCGGCTGGCCGCAGCTGCGCCGCTATGTGCCCGACAGAATCGAGGACCTCGACAAGCACCGGGCGCAGAGATTTCACCGGGAGGCGGCGCCATCGTGTACGCGACATCGCCGGCCGTCTGCCTCGTGACCCGGCGAGCATAAGAGTGCACCACGAACCGGATGACCGACGTTTCCGCGGAAACGCGGGGGGAGCTTCAGTTCGCTCCCCGTGGCGGCAGACATCCGGATGCTGGACTGGTTCATCTGCACGGGCCCGAGCCCGATCAATCCGGACGTGCTTCGCCCGCAAATCGCACTACCGTGCAGCCATGACAGAAGCCGAGCCCAATGTAAGCGAGTACACGATTAGGGCACTTGGTCCTGACACCCGGGACGCCTTCGCGCAGCTCGCTGAGCTGCACAACGGTGTCTGGAACGGCTGCTGGTGCGCCTGGTTCCACGCGTCCCCTGGCGAGAGAGGCGGTCAGGGGCGGACCGCCGAGAGCAACCGGTCACTCAAGCAGCGGCTTGTGTCCCAGGGCCAGGCACACGCTGCGCTGGTGTTCCGCGGCGACGTGGCGGTGGCCTGGTGCGAGTACGGAAGCCCGCAGCAACTGCCGAACATCTACCACCGGGGAAGAGCAACTGCGTGATGCGCAGGACCGTCTCTCCTGGCTAGGCACAGCGCTACCGAGCGGTATTCACGGCCGAGCTCTACACAACCAAGAGTTAGTTCTGCTCCTCGGCAAGAAG
>DATIOU010000108.1:0-67484 GCA_035472835.1 Streptosporangiaceae bacterium
GCTGGAGGTGAGCAACCAAGCCGATGAGTCACGGACTTTGGCTGATCGCCTGCTGATGGGGTCACCGGCCTCATGGGCGCGGGTTGGCTGGATGCCGAGCCGGCGGGTGATGGCTGCAGCTGTCAGCCCGGCGTGTCCGAAGAGCCGGAAGGTGGCCGTGGTTTCCACGCTCGCCAGTGTCTGCCCTCTGGGCGTGGGGCGCTCGCCCTTTTTTTGCGCTGGTAGCCGCCAGCCGCCGGCGGTGTTATGGGCCGCGTTCTGTTTGCCGCAGGTAGTGGCATTCGCTGGCCCGTTACTGGTGGCGGCGCCAGGCCGACCAGCATAGTCGGTGTCCGTGGCTGTGCCCGGGCCTGATGATCAGGCTGGCGAATAGGAATGCAATCTCGTTGCGTAGCCGAACTGCCGGTCGTGCAGCTTCTTACGTAACGCGTGGTCGGCGCCGTATACCTCGTGCCCAGCCACCCAGGAGGCGCTCACTCCGGCATCGAGCGCCGTACCGATCATCTGCGCCGCCAGCTCGGGCTTGGTCGCAAACTCGGTGTCCTCCGGGATCCCGGCTGCGGCGCGGCGCGCCTGGTCATCCGCCCAGCGCTTCGGCGGGTTCAGCCGCCGGTCGATCAGCGAATGCCCACGCCGGCCCGCAGAGCTCAGGTAGACCGCGACCTGAGCGTTCTCGATACGGCCCGCGGTGCCGGTGTACTGATCCCCGGTCTCGTCGACCACCAGCACCGCCTGCGGGTCCGCCAGCTGCTCGGTCACGTACCCGCGCCCGGCGTCGCGGCTCCACCCGCCCGAGCCGTCCGGCTATCCGGCCCATCAGCTCATCGAACAGCGCTCACCACCGCTCAGGGCCTACTGTGTGACCGTCTCATCTCCAGCACCGACAGGCCCAGAAGGTCACGATCTACGGCTGCAGTACTAGTCACCGGCGGGCGAGATGGTGCGGCCTTTCCATTCGCCGCCGCGGCCGCGATGATGGCGCCGCGCGGAGTCGGCGGTCATAGCCGCGTACATCGCGGCGATCAGCGGCAGGCTCGGGCCGCGCAGCGGTGATAGCCGGTAGAGCCGGAGCATAGGCACATAGGAGACTGCCATCAGCAGCCAGCCGGCCAGGCCCGCGGCGGCCAGCCAGCCCGCGGTCGCCGGGTCCGCGCCGGACGCTAGCAACAGCAATCCTGCTATCGCTGCGACCGGTGGCAGGACGTACAGCCAGGTGAGGCCCAGCACCGCTGCGGCGGTCATCGTCAGCGAGTAGTTCAGCTGGGTATAGGCGCTGCGCGCGACCATGTTCCAGATGTCGGCGAGCCGGTCGTAGGGCCGCACGCTGCGGACGTCGGTTGTCAGGCCGAGCCAGCAGCGGCCGCCGGCTCGTTTCAGCAGGCTCCCGAGCGCGACGTCGTCGATTCGCGCGCCTCGGATCGCCGCAAGTCCGCCGGCCGCGGCCAGCGCGTCGGAGCGCACGAGCATGCACCCGCCGGCCGCTGCCGCCGTCCGCGACGAAGGCCGATCGACGCGCGCGAAGGGATACAGCTGCGCGAAGAAGTAGACGAACGCGGGGATCATCAGCTTCTCCGGCCGGTTGACGGCGCGCAGAAGCGCCATCTGCGACACGATGGCGAACTCACCGTCTGTCGCCGCGCGCGCGAGGCGGCCGAGAGTTCCGGGCGCGTACGCAATGTCGGCGTCGGTGAACAGCATGTACTCAGAGTCGGCGGCCTGAAAGCCCTCCGACATGGCCCAGACCTTTCCGGCCCAGCCGGGCGGCGTCGGCCGCGCACCGACGACGGTGACGTCGGTCTTCGCTGCCGCGCCCAGGTCAGCTGCGATTTTGGCCGTACCGTCCGTGCTGTCGTCATCGACCACGATGACGCGGAACTGGCCCTTGTACTCCTGTTTCAGCAGCGTCGGCAGGCAGGCGGGGAGGACGTCGGCCTCGTTCCTGGCCGGTATGACCGCCGTGACCGATGGCCGCAGCGGACGCTCGCGGTGTCCGGCCGGCGGTAGCCAGCGGGTGGTACGCCAGAAGCCGCCGTGCAGCGTCAGCAGATAGACCCAGGCAAGCCCGGCAGCGGACGTGAGCACACAGATGGTGATGACGGCGGTAGCGACGGCGGGCTCCTGCGAATACTGGGGCCCTGCACTCTATCCTGGGCGACGTGACGCCGATCGCGCTGTTCGTGACGTGCCTGGCCGACACGCTGTTCCCGGACGTCGGCAAGGCGACGGTGCGGCTGCTGGAGCGCCTCGGGCACGACGTGGTGTTCCCGGCAGACCAGACGTGCTGCGGCCAGATGCACGTGAACACCGGGTACCAGCGTGAGGCCCTGCCACTCATCCGCCGTTATGTGGAGACGTTCGAGCCGTACGACGTGATCGTGGCGCCGTCCGGCTCGTGCGTCGGCTCGATCTCGCATCAGCACGCGATGGTCGCGCGAAGGCTCGGCGACGACGAGCTAGCTGTCCGGGCCGCAGCGGTCGCGAGCCGGACGTACGAGCTGTCGCAGCTGCTGATCGACGTCCTGCAGGTCGAGGACGTAGGCGCGCACTATCCGCACCGCGTCGCCTACCACCCGACGTGTCACTCGCTGCGGCTCCTCGGCGTCGGCGACCGGCCATTGCGGCTCCTGCGGAACGTCTCCGGCATCGACCTGGTGCTGCTTCCGGACGCGGAGGTGTGCTGCGGGTTCGGCGGCACGTTCGCGGTCAAGAACGCCGACACCTCAACGGCGATGCTCGCGGACAAGATGCGAAACGTACTCGCCACCGGCGCCGAGGTCTGCACCGCCGGCGACTCTTCGTGCCTGATGCACATCGGCGGCGGCCTGTCGCGCCTGCGGACCGGCGTCAAGACCGTGCACCTGGCGGAGATCCTGGCCAGCACGTGAACACATTCCTCGGCCTGCCGGTCATGCCGACAGCACCCGCTGGCGTCGGCCATCTGCGCCAGAACGAGCCCTTCCCGGACGCGGCCCGGCGCGCGCTCGCCAACACGCAGCTACGGCGCAATCTCGGCAAGGCCACCGCGCACATCCGGGCCAAGCGGGAGGCGGTCGTGGCCGAGCTGCCGGACTGGGAAGAGCTCCGCACGGCCGGCCAGGCCATCAAGGCGCGTACGATCGCCAGCCTCGACAAGTACCTGGTGCAGCTGGAAGCCGCGGTGCAGGCGCGCGGCGGCACTGTGCACTGGGCGAGGGACGCCACCGAAGCGAACGCGATCGTCACGCGCCTCGTGCGAGATGCTGGCGCCACCGAGGTCGTCAAGGTCAAGTCGCTGACGACGGACGAGATTGGCCTGAACGAGGCGCTGGCGGCGGTCGGCATCGCCGCGTACGAGACCGACCTGGCCGAGCTGATCGTCCAGCTCGGCCGCGACCGGCCGTCGCACATCCTGGTCCCGGCCATCCACCGGAACCGGGCCGAGATCCGCGACATCTTCCTGCAGGAGATGGGCGACGTCGATCCAGGGTTGACCGACGATCCGGCGGCGCTCGCCGAAGCGGCCAGGCGCCACCTGCGGCGCAAGTTCCTGTCGGCGACCGTGGGCATCAGTGGCGCGAACTTCGCCATCGCCGAGACCGGCACGCTCTGCGTCGTGGAGTCGGAGGGGAACGGGCGGATGTGCCTGACCCTCCCGCAGACCCTGATCACGGTCATGGGCATCGAGAAGGTGATCCCGACCTGGGCCGACCTGGGCGTGTTCCTTCAGCTGCTGCCGCGCTCGTCGACGGGCGAGCGGATGAACCCGTACACCTCGATGTGGACCGGCGTCACGCCTGGCGATGGGCCGCAGACGGTCCATCTGGTGCTGCTCGACAACGGCCGCACGGCCGCGCTAGCCGATCCGGTCGGCCGGGACGCGCTGCACTGCATCCGGTGCTCAGCCTGCCTGAACGTGTGCCCCGTGTACGAGCGGACCGGCGGCCACGCGTACGGGTCTGTGTACCCAGGCCCGATCGGCGCCGTGCTGTCTCCGCAGCTCACCGGCATCGAGGACAACGCGTCGCTGCCGTACGCGTCGTCGCTGTGCGGCGCCTGCTACGAAGCCTGCCCGGTGAAGATCGACATCCCCTCGCTGCTCGTGCACCTGCGCGCGCGACATGTCGAGGAGCGGCGCCGGACGCACCGGCTCCCATCGGCCGAGGCCGTCACGATGGCCGCAGCCTCCTGGGTCATGGCGAACCCGGGCCGGTTCGCGGCCGCCCAGGCCGGCGGCAGAGCCGGCCGGCTGATCGGCCGCCGGGGTGCGATCTCCGCGTTGCCACCGCCGCTGGCGGCCTGGACACGAGCCCGCGATGCGCCGGTACCGCCCGCGCAGACGTTCCGTCAGTGGTGGGCCCGCGAGAAAGGGAACGGGCCGTGAGCGCCCGCGCAGAGGTTCTCGGGCGGATCCGGATGGGCCTGTTGAATGCCTCCGACGGTGACCCGGCCGACCTGCCAGCCGCGGAGTACCGGCGGCAGGGCGACCTGACCGGCGCGGCGCTGCTCGACCTGCTCGCCAGCCGGCTCACCGACTACCGGGCGCACGTTCGGCGCGCTACGCCGTCGACCCTCGCAGACGAGGTGAGCGCGGCGCTGACCCGGCGCGGCGCCCGCACGGTCGTCGCACCGCCGGATCTGAGCGTCCCGCTGCCCGCGTTCGTAGCGGTGACCGTCGATGACGGGCTGAGCCCTGGCGAACTCGACGACTTCGACTGCGTCGTCACCAAGGCGGCGGTCGCTATCGCCGAAACAGGCACCATCGTGCTCGACGGCGGGCCAGATCAGGGCCGCCGCGCCATCTCGCTCGTTCCCGACTACCATCTGTGCATCGTCACGAGCGGTCAGATTGTGCATCTCGTGCCGGAGGCGATCGAGCGGCTGACCGGCTCGGCCGGCCAGCCGCTCACGTGGATCAGCGGCCCGTCGGCGACCAGCGACATCGAGCTGGAACGGGTTGAGGGGGTGCATGGCCCGCGCACTCTCGAGGTCATACTCGTGGCGGAGTGAGACCCGGCGCGCAGACAGGTAACCTGCGAGGATGATGCAGACGAGCGGCGTTCCGGAACTCAGATGATGGTCATCGCCGGGGCGGGCAAGTTCGCCGGGCCGTCTCGAGGGGCAGTTATCTGGGTGGAGCAGCTGCGGGTGCCCGATCTGAGCGCGGGGACGTACTGCATCCCGGCCGGGGGCATAGATGAGCAGGCACCGCATACTGAAGACGAGATCTACGTCGTTACTGCCGGCCGGGCCACGCTGGTGTCGGGTGGAGAGGAGGCCGCCGTCGGGCGTGGTTCGGTGATCTACGTACCCGCTGGCGAGATGCACCGATTTACCGATATAGCCGAAGACCTGGCCCTGCTGGTCGTCTTCGGGCCCGCCGAGTACTCGCGAGCCGCCGAAGGTTAGCCGGCGTGTTTTTCGCGGTATACGGCTAATAAGAAGTTTCAGGGGGAGGCGGTCCGGATGAGCGGGAGAACAGTCCCGGATGCCGAGCGTCTGCTGACGCCGGCGGAGGTGGCCGCCATGTTCCGGGTCGACCCCAAGACGGTCACCAGGTGGGCGCGCGATGGCAGGCTGACGTCGGTCCGGACGCTAGGCGGCCACCGGCGATACCGGGAGTCAGAGGTGCTTGAGCTCCTGCGCGCGGCGCACGCCGAGGCAGGGCAGTAGCCATAGAGTTAAGTCGTGGCAGATCCGGCAAGTTACCGGCCGGCGCCCGGCTCCATCCCCGAGTCGCCTGGCGTGTACCGGTTTCGCGACGACCGTGGTCGGGTCATCTACGTCGGCAAGGCCAAGAGCCTGCGATCGAGGCTGAACTCGTACTTCGCCGACTTCCTCGGCCTGCATCCGCGTACGCAGTCGATGCTGCGCGCCGCATCCCGGGTCGACTGGACGGTGGTCGGCACTGAGGTCGAGGCGCTCCAGCTCGAGTACTCGTGGATCAAGGAATTCGACCCGAGATTCAACGTCCGCTACCGGGACGACAAGAGCTATCCCTACCTCGCCGTGCTCATGAACGAGGAGTATCCGCGCGTCCAGGTCATGCGCGGGGCCAAGCGCCGCGGCGTGCGCTACTTCGGGCCGTACTCGCACGCCTGGGCGATCCGGGACACCGTTGACACGCTGCTGCGCGTGTTCCCGGTGCGGACATGCTCGGCCGGGGTCTTCAAACGCGCCGGCCAGATCGGCCGGCCCTGCCTACTCGGCTACATCGGCAAGTGCTCGGCCCCGTGCGTGGACCGCATCTCCGCCGCCGACCACCGGCAGCTGGCCGAGGAGTTCTGCGACTTCATGGCCGGCCAGACGGGCCGGTTCATCAAGCGGCTCGAGGCACAGATGCGCGAGGCGGCCGCGGCCGAGGAGTACGAACGGGCCGCCCGGCTGCGGGACGACATCCAGGCGCTGCAGCGAGCGCTGGAGAAGCAGGCTGTCGTGCTGCCGGACGGTACCGACGCGGACGTGATCGCGCTCGCGGAGGACCAGCTCGAGGCCGCCGTCCAGGTGTTCTACGTCCGCGGCGGACGGGTCCGCGGCCAGCGCGGCTGGGTCGTCGACAAGGTCGAAGACGTCACCACGGGGGAGCTCGTCGAGCACTTCCTCGGACAGGTCTATAACGACGACCCAGTCGGCGACGACGGTTCGCCGGCGCGCATCCCCCGCGAGGTGCTGGTGCCCGCGCTGCCGCCCGATACCGCCGCCATGGAGGAATGGCTCGGCAATCGGCGCGGCGGCCGGGTCAGCCTGCGGGTGCCGCAGCGCGGCGACAAGCGCGCGCTGCTGGACACCGTGGCGCGCAACGCCGGCGAGTCGCTGGCCCTGCACAAGACGCGCCGGGCCAGCGACCTGACCACGCGCAGCGTGGCGCTGAACGAGATCCAGGACGCGCTCGGCCTGGACGAAGCGCCGCTGCGGATCGAGAGCTACGACGTGTCGAACCTCCAGGGCACCCACGTCGTGGCCTCGATGGTGGTGTTCGAGGACGGTCTGGCCCGCAAGTCGGAGTACCGCCGATTCGCCATTAGGGGACTGCATGGCACGGACGACGTGGCGGCCATCTACGAGGTGATCACGCGGCGGTTCCGGCGGTACCTGGATGAGCAAGCGGCGACGGTGAACGCCGACCCGGACGAGCTGCCGCCGGGCGACCCGGAGCCGCGGCGGAAGTTCGCCTACCCGCCCAACCTGCTGGTGATCGACGGCGGTCCGGCCCAGGTCGGCGCCGCGATCCGCGCGCTCGAGGACCTCGGTGTCGTCGACGTCGCCGTGTGCGGCCTGGCCAAGCGCCTGGAGGAGGTCTGGCTGCCGGGGGAAGACGGTCCTGCCATCCTGCCGCGCAGCAGTGAGGGCCTGTACCTGCTGCAGCGCGTCCGCGACGAGGCCCACCGTTTCGCGATCACATATCACCGGGTTAAGCGGTCGGCCGCGCTGAAGGCGAGTGAGCTGGACGGCGTGCCTGGTCTCGGCCCGGCCCGGCGGGCTACGCTGCTGCGGCAGTTCGGCTCCGTGCGCAAGCTCGGCGCGGCGACGGTGGACGAGATCGCCGCCCTGCCTGGATTCGGGCTGCGGACCGCGGAAGCCGTGCACCAGGCACTGCACCGGTCAGGGGGGGCCGACGATGAACGCTGACGCTTTGCCGCCAGAACCTGGGCCGCAAGAGCCGGGCCAGCAGGAGATCGTGATCATCACCGGGCTATCCGGGGCGGGCCGCAGCACTGCGGCTAAGGCGCTTGAGGACCTCGACTGGTTCGTCGCCGATAACTTGCCTGCCGACCTACTGCCGCTCATGGCCGACCTGGCTCGACGCGCCAGGGGAGCGGTGCCGCGGCTGGCCGCCGTCGTGGACGTCCGCAGCCGCGCGTTCTCGACTGACCTGAAGTCTGCGATCAGCGACCTGAACGCCCGCGGCGTCCGTACGTACGTCGTGTTCCTCGAGGCCTCCGACGAGACCCTGGTGCGCAGGTTCGACAGCGTTTCCCGTCCACATCCCCTCCAGGAAGGCGCCCGGGTGGCCGACGGCATCGCAGCCGAGCGCGAGCTGCTCCAAGGCATGCGAGCCGAGGCCGACCTCGTGCTCGACACCTCCAAGCTGAACGTGCACGAGCTGCGTTCCCGGATGCGGGATGCGTTCGCGACCGAGGCGGAAACCGCGCTGCGGGTCAGCGTTGTCTCGTTCGGTTTCAAGTACGGCCTGCCAGTGGACGCCGACATGGTCGCGGACTGCCGGTTCCTGCCCAACCCGCACTGGGTGCCCGACCTGGCCCCGCAGACGGGCCTCGACGCGCCCGTGATCGACTACGTGCTGAATCAGCCCGGCGCACGGGACTTCATCGACGCATTCGTCCGTGCTGTCGAAATCGCGCTTGCTGGTTATGACCGGACTGGCCGGCACTTCGTCTTGCTTGCTGTCGGCTGCACCGGGGGGAAGCACCGCAGCGTGGCCCTGGCCGAGGAGATGGCGGCCCGGCTGTCGCGGACCTGGACCGGCATCCAGGTCACTCATCGCGACCTTGGCCGCGAGTAGGCGCGAGCGCGTGAGTTCCCAAGAACCGCCACCGCCGGACGCCCAGGGCCGGCCGCGGACCCAGCGCGTGGTGGCGCTGGGCGGCGGGCACGGGCTGCATGCGTCGCTGTCAGGCCTGCGCCGGGTGACGAGGGACCTCACGGCGATCGTGACCGTCGCTGACGATGGCGGATCCAGCGGGCGGCTGCGCCGCGAGTTCGGCGTCCTGCCGCCTGGTGATCTGCGGATGGCCCTGGCCGCGCTGTGCGGTGATGACGAGTGGGGCACGACGTGGAGCCGGGTGATACAGCACCGGTTCGGCGGCCAAGACGGCCTGGCCGGGCATGCGGTCGGCAACGTGCTGATCGTCGCCTTGTGGGACCTGCTCGGCGACACCGTGCAGGGCCTGGACTGGGTCGCCCGCCTGCTGGGCGCGCACGGCCGCGTGCTGCCCATGGCGGCCGTCCCGCTAGACCTGGTAGCGGAGGTTGAAGGGGCAGATCCGGACAGGCCGGACGAGCTGACCATTGCTGTCGGCCAGGTGGCCTGCGCGACGACGACAGGACGGGTACGGTCGGTATCACTAATTCCCGCTGACCCGCCCGCATGCCCGGAAGCCGTGCAGGCGATCGGGGCGGCGGACTGGGTGGTGCTCGGACCAGGCTCGTGGTTCACCAGCGTGCTGCCGCACTTGCTGGTTCCGGAGCTGGCCGCGGCGCTGGTAGGCACTCAAGCGCGGAGGCTGGTAGCGCTGAATCTGGCGCCACAACCCGGTGAGACCGAGGGGTTCTCGCCGCACGCCCACCTGGAGGTCCTGGCGGACCACGCACCTGATTTGACGATTGACGTCGTGCTTGCCGACCGCGGCGCGGTGCACGGCGCGACGGCGGAGCTGGAGAAGGCGGCCGGTCTGCTCGGCGCCCGTCTCGTGCTCGCCGACCTGGCCGTCGGCGACGGCTCACCGCGGCACGATCCGCGGCGACTGGCGGGCATGTTCGCGCAGATCTTCGAGGGGGAGTGAGACCGATGGCGCTGACCGGTCTGGTCAAGGATGAGCTCAGCCGCGTTAGCGTGCTGAAGCCGTGCTGCCGGAAGGCCGAGGTGTCAACCATCCTGCGTTTCGCTGGTGGCTTGCACCTAGCGGCCGGGCGCATCGTGGTCGAGGCGGAACTCGACACCGGGGCCGCGGCCCGCCGCCTGCGCAAGGACATAGCCGAGGTGTTCGGGCACGGTTCCGACCTGATCGTGCTGGCCCCCGGCGGGCTGCGGAAGGGCAACAGGTACGTGGTGCGCGTGCGCTCAGACGGGGAGAGCCTCGCCCGCCAGACCGGTCTGGTGGACACCCGCGGCCGCCCGGTGCGCGGGCTGCCCCGCCAGGTTGTGTCCGGCACTACCTGCGACTGCGAGGCCGCGTGGCGGGGCGCATTCCTGGCTCACGGCTGCCTGACCGAGCCTGGCCGGTCGATGTCGCTGGAGTTGACCTGCCCCGGCCCCGAGGCCGCGCTAGCCATGGTCGGTGCCGCACGGCGGCTGAAGATCCACGCCAAGGCGCGCGACGTCCGCGGTGTGGACCGGGTAGTTGTTCGTGACGGCGACTCGATCAGCGCCCTGCTGACCAGGCTTGGCGCGCACGACAGCGTGCTGGCCTGGGAAGAGCGGCGGATCCGGCGCGAGGTGCGGGCGACGGCGAACAGGCTGGCCAACTTCGACGACGCCAACCTTCGCCGCAGCGCGAGGGCCGCAGTGGCGGCGGGCGCTCGGGTCGAGCGCGCGCTGGAGATACTAGGTCCGGAGGCCCCGGATCACCTGATCGTGGCAGGCGAGCTGCGGATCAAGCACCGCCAGGCGAGCCTGGAGGAGCTGGGCCAGCTAGCCGAGCCCGCCCTGACCAAGGACGCGATCGCCGGCCGGATCCGGCGCCTGCTCGCGCTCGCCGACCGCCGCGCGCTGGAAATCGGCGTGCCCAACACCGAGGCGACGCTGACCGCGGACATGCTGGTGCCGTAGTCAATCCCGGTCGCAGCGGCTAGTAGGGTTCGAACGGCGAGTTTGCCGTGCGTAAGGGAAAAGGAGCGCAGTCCAGTGAGCGTCCGGGTAGGGATCAACGGGTTCGGCCGGATCGGGCGGAACTTCTGGCGGGCCGTCCATGCGGGCGGCGGAAGCGACATCGAGATCGTCGCGGCAAATGACGTCGGTGACCTGGCCACGTGCGCGCACTTGCTGAAGTACGACACGCTCCTCGGGACGCTACCCGAGGAAGTCATCGCTGAGGATGACACGATCCGGGTAGGGCGGCACTCGATCAAGATGCTCGCCGAGCGGGACCCGGCTGAGCTGCCCTGGGGCGAGCTGGGCGTTGACGTGGTTATCGAGTCGACGGGGCGCTTCACGAGCGCCCAGGACGCGGCCAAGCACCTGGCCGGCGGGGCTCGCAAGGTGATCATCTCGGCGCCGGCCAAGGGCGAGGACATCACCATCGTGATGGGGGTCAACGACGACAAGTACGACTCGGCTCAGCACTCGATCATCTCGAACGCCTCCTGCACGACCAACTGCGTCGCGCCTATGGCCAAGGTGCTGAACGACAGCTTCGGGATCCGCAAGGGCCTGATGACGACGATCCACGCCTACACCAATGACCAGGTCATCCTCGACTTCCCGCACAAGGACCTGCGCCGGGCGCGGGCGGCGGCCCAGAACATCATCCCGACCACGACCGGTGCCGCCAAGGCCACGGCGCTCGTGCTGCCCGAGCTGAAGGGCAAGCTCGACGGCCTGGCGATGCGGGTACCCGTGATGGACGGTTCCGTCACCGACCTCGTGGTGCAGCTAGACCGGGAGGTCACCGTCGACGAGGTCAACGCGGCCTACCGCGCCGCCGCCGACGGCCCGCTGAAGGGCTACTTGCACTACACGGCCGACCCGATTGTGTCGTCCGACATCGTCGGCACGCCGTACTCCTGCACGTTCGACTCGCAGCTGACCATGGCCTTCGGCGACCAGGTGAAGGTCATCGGCTGGTACGACAACGAGTGGGGGTATTCGAACCGCCTCGCCGATCTTGCCGCTCTGGTCGGATCGAACCTGTGAAAGGCCTCGATTCGGTCAATGTCGCCGGGCAGGTCGTGCTGCTCCGCTCAGACCTGAACGTGCCGCTGGACGGCACGACGATCACCGACGACGGCCGGATCCGGGCCAGCATCCCGACGATCAGCAAACTACGGGAACGGGGCGGGCGGGTGCTGATCACCGCCCACCTCGGGCGGCCGAAGGGCGACACCTACGCCGGCCGGGCAGCAGGCGGCCCGTCGCTAGCGCCCGTCGCCGCCCGCCTGTCGGAGCTGCTGGGCGTGCCGGTGCCGCTGGCCGGCGACGTCGCCGGGGACTCAGCGCGGGCCCTCGCGGCGGGCCTGGCCGATGGCGACGTGGCCATGCTCGAGAACATCAGGTTCGAGCCGGCCGAGACCAGCAAGGACGACGCCGCGCGGGCCGAGCTGGCCGGACGGCTGGCCGCGCTGGCCGATGTCTATGTGGGCGACGGCTTCGGGGCCCTGCACCGCAAGCACGCTAGCGTCTATGACGTTCCGGCCCTGCTGCCGCACGCGGCCGGGGACCTCGTCCTGGCCGAGGTCAGGGTCCTTGAGCAGCTGGAAGACCCGGCCCGGCCGTATGTCGTGGTGCTGGGCGGTGCCAAGCCGTCCGACAAGCTGGCCGTCATAGCCAACCTGCTCGGCAAGGCCGACCGGATCCTCATCGGCGGCGGCATGTCCTACACGTTCCTGAAGGCCCAGGGCTATGAGGTCGGCAGGTCCCTGCTCGAGACCGACCGCATTGAAGACGTCAAGAAGGTCATGGCGGACGCTGCTAACCGCGGCGTCGAGCTGGTGCTGCCGGTCGATCTGGTCGGTGCCGTGGACTTCGCGCCGGGCGCCGAGCACGAGGTGTACCCGGTGACTGCGTTCCCAGCTGATCGGGAGAGCCTGGACATGGGCCCGGCCACCAGGGACCTGTTCGCCGCCAAGCTGGCGGACGCGGCGACCGTGTTCTGGAACGGCCCGGTTGGCGTCTTCGAGTTCCCGGCGTTCGCCGCGGGCACCAGGGCGGTCGCCGAGGCGATCAGCGCGCTGCCAGGCCTGACGGTGGTGGGCGGCGGCGATTCGGCAGCCGCGGTTCGGCGGCTGGGGCTGCCCGAGGATGGCTTCAGCCACATCTCGACTGGTGGCGGCGCCAGCCTGGAGTACCTGGAAGGGACGACCCTGCCGGGGCTGGCAGCGCTGGACGGGTCATGAGCGCGAAAGACGCCAGAAAGCCGCTGGTCATCGGCAACTGGAAGATGCACAACAACCATTTTGAGGCCATCGCGCTGACCCAGAAGCTCGGCTGGGGCCTCACGGACAAGGACTTTGCCGCGGTCGACGTCGTCGTCATGCCGCCCTTCACCGCACTGCGCAGCGTCCAGACGCTGATCGACGGGGACAAGCTGCAGCTCGTGCATGGCGCCCAGGACGCATCTCCGCACGACGACGGGCCGTACACCGGCGACGTCTCGGCCCGCATGCTGGCGAAGCTCGGCTGCCAGTTCGTCCTGGCCGGGCACTCAGAGCGCAGGCAGTACCACCACGAAGACGACGCGCTGGTCAACGCCAAGGTACGGGCCATTCTCAGGCACCACATGACGCCGGTTTTTTGCATCGGCGAGCCCCTGCCGGTCCGCGAGGCGGGCGATCATCTGTCTTACACCCTCGGCCAGCTCGACGGCGGCCTGGCGGCTCTGCCGACGGAGCAGGTGGCCATGGTGGTGATCGCCTATGAGCCGGTTTGGGCCATCGGCACGGGCGAGGTCGCCACCGCGGCCGATGCGGAGGAAGTTTGCGGCGCGATCCGGAACCGCATATCCGCCGTTCACGGGGACGAAGTAGCGGCCAGTGCGCGTATCCTGTATGGCGGATCAGTGAAGCCCGATAATATGCCGGCGATCATGGCCGAGCCGGACATCGACGGCGCACTTGTCGGCGGCGCGAGCCTTGATGCCGGTGAATTCGTCAAGATCTGCCGGTATCGTGATCAGAGCGCGGCCCTTAAGTGAGAGACGAGTAACCAGTGACTATCGCATTCTCGGTGATCTTGATCATCACAAGCCTGCTGATGGTGCTGCTCGTTCTGCTGCACAAGGGCAAGGGCGGTGGCCTGTCGGACCTGTTCGGTGGCGGCATTACCTCCTCGCTCGGCTCGTCGTCCGTTGTTGAGCGGAACCTCGACCGGATCACAATCTTCACTGGCATCATCTGGTTCGTCAGCATCGTCGTGCTCGGGATCCTGGAAAAGCACTGATCCTGGCAAGATCACGTCGGCGGGTACCCGCGGTTTGTGAGCAAGGGGTGAGCAGTGAGTAGTGGCAACGCCATTCGCGGCAGCCGCGTTGGAGCTGGGCCGATGGGTGAGGCCGAGCGCGGCGAGGCGGCTCCGCGGGTCCGCGTTTCGTTCTGGTGCTGCAACGGGCACGAGACGGTCCCCAGTTTCGCCTCCGACGCGGCGATCCCGGAGTTCTGGGACTGCCCGCGGTGTGGCCTCCCGGCCGGCCAGGACGAGGCCAACCCGCCTGCGCCACCGCACGCCGAGCCCTACAAGACGCACCTGGCTTATGTGAAAGAGCGGCGCAACGACACTGACGGCGCCGCCATCCTGGCCGAGGCCCTCGACCGCCTGCGCAAGGGCGCCTGAACCACGTCAAGCGCCGAAGTCGTTGCGGCTGCTGCTTCGCGGACCGTCGAAGCGGGGACCGCCCGCCTGTTCGCGGCTTGGTCGACGGGCTCGCCCGTACCGGCGGAAGCGGATCGGCGCTGCGAGGGTGTAGCCAATTTTGCGACGCGCCGAGCGCTCGTGTGGCAGGTGCCGCTGGGCACCGCCAGGCTTGCCGCCGAGCTGGTCGACCGCAACTCCGCCTGCGATGAAGACCTGAGCCAGCTTGCTGAACCGCAGGAAATGATCTACGACGGTGCTGACGCTTACATGCGCGTCGCAGGCAAGTGGACTGGGTTCTTCTTGGGCGATCCTGGTGGCCCGCGGGGTGTCAACGATCCGGTCTGGCCGCTTGACGCGCTGTTTGGCGCCCGCGAAGCGGTAGAGCTCGGGACTGACACCGTGCGCGGCGAGGCCGTGACGCACTACCGCGTGACGATCGACCTGGCCCAAGCGGATGCGGCGCTGCCCGCGGGGGTCACGGTTCCGACCGGGCCTTATCGCGCGCTGAGCCAGATCTCGGCCGAGGTGTGGCTGGATGCCAAGGGCCTGGCGCGCCGTATCGCTGTGCTGACCGACGCTGAAGTCGGGAGGGACCCGATCTGGTCGGTGCTTGAGCTGTGGGAATTCGACGTGACAGCGGAAATCGTGCCGCCAGCGGAAGTCGTGTCGCCGCGGGCAGCGTTCGGCGTGGAGTGAGGACAGTGCTTTCCAGGGGGCTGCTGATCACGGGGGTGTGGCTGGCGGCGACCGTGCTCGCCGCGTGCAGTACCGCTTCGGGCACCCCGCGCGCGAACCCGGCAGCGGCGCACTCCGGTCATCCCAGTAAGCGGCCCAGTACAGGACCGCCACCAGACATCACGCTCGCCTTCGCCGGCGATGTGAACTTCGAGAACCGTACGGCCCGGCTGCTGGCGAACCCGGCTAACGCGTTCGGGCCGATCAGCGGCGTTCTGCACCAGGCCGACTTCGCTGCGCTGAATCTCGAGACGTCCGTCACCAGCCGCGGCGCACCGCAGCCGAAGACCTTTCACTTCCGCACGACACCGGTCGCGTTCATGGCGATCCGCGACGGCGGCGTTGATCTCGTCACGATGGCCAACAACCACGTGCTTGACTACGGCCAGACCGGGCTGGCTGACACGCTCGCGGCCGTGAAGGCGTCCGGACTGCCCTACATCGGTATCGGCACCAACGCCGCCTCTGCCTGGGCTCCGTACGTGGCGACGATCAATGGCACCAAGGTCGCGTTCATCGGCGTCTCGCAGGTCGCGGAGCTGGCGTCCTCATGGGTCGCCACAAGCTCGAGGCCTGGCGAGGCCAACGCCATCAACCTGCGGCGCACGCTGAACTCGGTTCGCGCGGCCAGGCGCCTCGCAAGCGTCGTAGTCGTTTTCATGCACTGGGGTACCGAGGGCCAAGCCTGCCCGGACGCGAACCAGCTCGCCCTCGCGCCGAAGCTCGCCGCGGCCGGCGCGACGATCATTATCGGCGCGCACGCGCACATGCTGCAGGGATCGGGCTGGCTCCATCACACCTTTGTTGCCTACGGCATGGGCAACTTCGTGTGGTGGGAGCACTCGTACAGCACGGCTACCGGCGTGCTCTTCTTGACGCTGCACCCGAACGGCGCGCTAACCACGCGATTCGTGCCGGCCGTCGTATCCGGCACTGGCCAGCCCATCCCGCTGACGGGCGCTGCAGCGCGTCGAGCGTCGGCGCACTACGCCAGCCTGCGCGGTTGCGCTCAGCTAGCCGCCGCACCGTACTGAGGGTGCCGAACGCTAGTCCGGTAGGCCGGAATACCCAGCTGAAGATGAGTGACCGTGCTCATGCGGGCCGGCTGAGGGGCGGCGACAATCCGGATATGACGAGCACACTAGGCCGGGCCGGCCGGTCAGCCAGCCCGCGGCGGGTCAGCATCGCCGCTTTCGGAGTCGCGCTTGTGACGCTGACAGCCTGCGGCCACAGGGCGCCAACTTCGGCTCCCGACTCGCCCGGTGGTGCTGGCGGCCCCGGTGCACCCGGGCCGGCTCCGTTCACCGTCGGCGGGCAGCTTGCAGCTGTCGCCGCCGCGTCCGCCACCAGGGCGTGGGCGGTTGGCTCGACAGCGAACATCAATCCGCTGGCGGTTGGCTGGGACGGCGCGTCCTGGCGAGTGCGGCTGCCCGCCCCCGGCGGTGACAAGCTGACCAGCCCCGGCGGCGGCTCGTTCGCAGGCATCGCCGCTGCCTCCGGGAGCGACGCTTGGGCCGTTGGCTCGGGCCAGTACGGCCTTCCCTTGATTGAGCACTGGAACGGCGCGTCCTGGAAAGCAACGAGCCGCGGTTTCCCCGCGGACGCGATGCCGCACGCCGTAGCGGCAACCTCCGCCCGCAATGCCTGGGCTGTCGGCGCGATCGGCTCGCGGCCCCTGATCGCGCATTGGGACGGGACGAGCTGGCGCCGGTTTCCCAGTCCGACACCTGTTGGCACCAGTTCGGCCCTGGACAGCGTGGCAGCCGTCGGCGCCGGTGACGCCTGGGCGGTCGGCCGGACGTACACCGCGCGCGGTCCGATCCCGCTGATCGAGCGCTGGGACGGGACAAGCTGGCGCGAGGTTCCTGGTCCGCGGATTCCGGGCGGGATGCTCGCTGGCGTGACCGCCACATCGGGCCGCGACGTCTGGGCTGTCGGGTCGAGCGATTCCAACCGCGCGATCATTGAGCATTGGGACGGCACCTCATGGACATTGTCGGCCAGCCCGAGAACGGGGCTCGCCGCCGGGCTCAACGCCGTGGCGGCGACGTCGGCGACGAACGCCTGGGCAGTTGGCTGGACGCTCTCCCCGGGTAGCTTCCGCACACTGATCGAGCGCTGGAACGGTGCCCGATGGACCTCGGTGCACAGCCCCGCGCCCGGCATGCTGACCGGAGTTGCGGCCACGTCGGGGACGAACGCCTGGGCGGTCGGCTTCTGGACAGCCACGGGAATCGCCGTGGTCGAGCGCTGGAACGGCGCCCACTGGACCTGACCGGGCCGTTTTCCTCACTCTCGGTGACGCTGATAACGGCTGAACAGGAAGCCGTCGTCGTAAAGCACGTGCGCCAGTGACAGGCGCTCAGAGTGCGGCGATACGCAGGTGGTGATCCGGCTTGCCGATCCGCCTGCCAGCACAGGGCTCGTGGTCAGGCAGAGCTCGTCGATCAGGTCAGCGTCGGCCAGGTGGCCAAGTAGCGCCGGGCCGCCTTCGGTCAGGATGCTGGCATAGCCGAGCCCATGCAGCGCGCTGACTGCAGCGGCGAGGTCGAGCCGGTCCGTGCCTGCCTCGATGACGCGGGCGTGGCGGGCTATTGCATTCCGTCGCTCGGGCGGCGCGGTCCCGGTAGTGATCACAATGGTCTGCGCGCCGGGAGCGGCGCCGGTCAGCAATGCGCTGCCCGGATCCAGTTCCAGGCGACCGCTCACGACCGCGATCGCGGGAACGGGAGCGTCGGCCGGACGCAGGCCGCCCCAGATCTCCGCCGCCCGCACCGGGCGGTAGCGCTCCGCCCGAACCGTGCCCGCGCCCACCAGGATCAGGTCAGCCAGGCTGCGCAATACCGTGAAGACCATCCGGTCAGCCGGGCCAGACAAGCCGCCCGACCGGCCCTCTAGTGACGCGGCGCCGTCGGCGCTCGACACCATGTTCGCGCGCAGCACGGGAGTCGAGCCGGTGGCCCCGTTGCCGTAATAAGAAGCGAGCTCTACTACGCCCGCCGGCATCGGACCCGACGTGACACGCGGCGTTACTTGCAGATCAGGACCCGGGACCGGGTGGATCTTGCGCACGGCCAGCAGTCAACCAGACCGTGCGACCTATGCCGGGAACGGGGCCGACTACGCGACGGTTGCTTGCAGCACGACGACGGCCCGGCCGGTCACGTTAAGGCTGCTCGCCGATGCCAGCTCTGGCGCGGCCGATCGCCCGGTCCTTCCGGCGACAGGCTCGGCCGTGTCGACCACGACCTGCCAGCCACCTGCGGTCGCCGGCAACGTGAAGGTCACCGGCTCGGAGTACGCGTTGAAGAGCAGCAGGAAGCTCTGATCGGTGATGGCCTCGCCGCGCGGTCCGGCCTCGGTGATGGCCTCGCCGTTCAGCAGAACCGCCAGCGATCGCGCGTAGCTAGCCTGCCAGTCGGCCTCGGTCATCTCCGTACCTGCGGGCGTCAGCCAGCTGATGTCGCGCTGGCCGCCCAGCTCGCCGCTGAAGAACCGGCGGCGTCGGAACACCGGGTGGTCGCGGCGCAACGCGATGAGGTCTCTGGTGAACTCCAGCAGGTCGGCGCGCTTGCCGGCGGCTTCCCAGTCAACCCAGGACACCTCGTTGTCCTGGCAGTAAGCGTTGTTGTTGCCTTGCTGAGTACGGCCGAGCTCGTCGCCCGCAAGCAGCATCGGAACGCCCTGCGACAGCAGCAGCGTGGCCAGGAAGTTGCGCGTCTGGCGGTTGCGCAGTTCGGTGATGGCCGGGTCATCAGTCGGGCCCTCGGTGCCGCAGTTCCACGACCGGTTGTCGTTGCTGCCGTCGGCGTTTCGGTCGCCGTTTGCCTCGTTGTGCTTGGTGTTGTAGCTGACGAGGTCTGCGAGGGTGAGGCCGTCGTGGCACGTCACGAAGTTGATGGAGGCGACTGGGCGGCGCGCGCTCGTCTCATACAGATCGCTGGAGCCGCTGAGGCGGGACGCGAACTCGGGCACTGAGGCCGGCTGTCCCCGCCAGAAATCCCGGACCGTATCGCGGTACTTGCCGTTCCACTCAGTCCACAATGGCGGGAACTTGCCGACCTGGTAACCGCCGGCGCCCACGTCCCACGGCTCCGCGATGAGCTTGACCTGAGATACAACGGGGTCCTGCTGCACGAGCTCGAAGAACGCTGACAATCGGTCAACTTCGTGCAGCTCGCGGGCGAGCGCTGCGGCAAGGTCGAACCGGAAGCCGTCGACATGCATGTCCAGGACCCAGTACCGAAGCGAGTCCATGATCAGCTGCAGCGCGTGCGGGTGCCTGACGTTCAGGCTGTTGCCGCAGCCGGTGTAGTCGAGGTAGAGGGACGGGTCAGCGTCGTCCAGGCGGTAATAGGCGGCGTTGTCGATCCCGCGGAAGGACAGGGTCGGGCCGAGCGCACCGCTCTCGGCGGTGTGGTTGTAGACGACATCGAGGATGACCTCGATGCCCGCCGCGTGCAGCGCCTTCACCATCGACTTGAACTCCGCGACCTGACCGTGGGGCTCGGCCGAGCTTGAGTACGCGTTATGCGGCGCCAGGAAGCCAATCGTGTTGTAGCCCCAGTAATTGGTGAGGCCGCGCCTAACGAGCGCGTGCTCTGGTACCGATTGGTGGACGGGCATTAGCTCGATGGCGGTGACGCCGAGCTTCGTGAGGTGGTCGATGATCGCGGGCGAGGCCAGGCCCGAGTAAGTGCCGCGCAGCTCCGTCGGCACCTGCGGGTGGCGCATCGTGAGGCCGCGGACGTGGGCCTCGTAGATGACGGTCTGGTGGTATGGCGTGTGCGGCGGCCGGTCGCCTGACCAGTCGAAGTAGGGATTGACGACCACGTTGCGCGGCATGAACTGCGCGCTGTCGGCGTCATTGCGCCTGGCGGGGCTGCCAGGCTGGTAATCGAACAGCGCCGCATCCCAGCGCAGCAACCCATCGACTGCCTTGCCGTACGGATCGAGGAGCAGCTTGGCCGGATTGCAGCGCTGGCCGCGCTTCGGGTCGTACGGACCGTCGACGCGGTAGGCGTACCGCTGGCCTGGCCCGACGGCGGGCAGGTAGCAATGCCAGACAAAGCCGTCGACCTCAGTGACATCCAGGCGGGTCTCGGTGCCGGCGTCGTCGAATAGGCAGAGCTGTACCCGGTCGGCTGCCTCCGAGAACAGGGCGAAGTTGGTGCCTGAGCCGTCCCAGGTGGCCCCGAGCGGGTAGGCAGCGCCCGGCCAGATCTGCATCCGCTGACCTTACCTGCTAGTAACAGCAGACCGGACCAGGATGCCCGCAAGATCGAGTCCGCTCGGCAGGCTGCCAAACGGGGCGCCGGGCCCGGCGCTGAGCCGGTCGCTCTGGCCGAGCCTGGTCGCGCAGAACGCGTCGGCGACCGGGGCGGGCGCGTGCCGAGTGAGCAGCGCGGCTTGGAGCGCGACGGTGAGCTGGCCTGCTAGCAACCGGGCGTTCCGCTCGCCGGCCTGGCTGTCCGCCGTCGCTTCTTTGACGGCCCCGCGCAGGCTCGCGGCAGCGGCCGCGACCCGCGAATCGTCGGCGGCCAGGTCGATCTCGGCCAGCAGTACGTCGGCCGCGTCGGGCGTGCGTGCGAGCGCACGCAGCACGTCAAGGGCCGTCACGTTGCCAGAGCCTTCCCAGATGGAGTTCAGCGGGGAGTCCCGGAGCACGCGCGGCATGGCCGAGTAGTCCTCGACGTAGCCGTTACCGCCCAGGCACTCGAGGGCCTCGCTGGTAATCATGGGAGTGCGCTTGCAGATCCAGTACTTGGCGGCGGGCAGGGCCACGCGGAGCAGCGCCGCCTCGGCGGTGTCCCCGCGCGCGGCTCGGTCGGCGGCGCCCGCCAGGCGCAGCGCCAAGATGGTGGCGGCCTCCGACTCCAGCGTCAGGTCGGCGACGACTGCCGTCATGGCGGGGTGATCGATCAGTCGCGCACCGAAGGAGGCGCGCTGGCTGGCGTAGTTCGCCGCGATGACGGTCGCCTGGCGTATCGCGGCCGCGCTGCCGAGCACGCAGTCGAGCCTGGTCGCGGTCACCATATTGATGATCGTCGGGACGCCGCGACCAAGCTCGCCTACTGGCCAGGCGACCGCCTCGTCGTACTCGACCTCGCTGGAGGCATTGGAGGTGTTCCCGAGCTTGTCCTTGAGCCGCTGGATGAGCATCGCGTTCCGGGTGCCATCGGGCCGGACCCGCGGCAGCAGGAAGCAGGTCAGGCCTTCTGGCGCCTGGGCCAGCACGAGGAACATGTCGCACATCGGCGCCGAGCAGAACCACTTGTGGCCGGTCAGCAGATAGCTGCCGTCGCCAGCCGGGGTGGCGCGGGTGGTGTTCGCGCGGACGTCCGAGCCGCCCTGCTTCTCGGTCATGGCCATGCCGGCGAGCAGCCCCGACTTGGCGGCAGGCACGCGGAGCCCCGGATCGTAAACCGGGGAGGCCAGCAAGGGCTCGTAGGCCGCCCCCAGGTCCGGGGCCTGCCGGAGGGCGGGCACGCATGAGTAGGTCATCGAGATCGGGCACCCGTGGCCGGCCTCGGCCTGCGTCCACACCATGAACTTCGCGGCCCGGGCGACGTGCGCGCCGGGCCGGGAGTCGGCCCACGGCGCCGCATGCAGGCCATGACTAACCGCAATGCCCATGAGTTCATGCCAGGAGGGGTGAAAGTCGACCTCGTCGACCCGGTAACCGCGGGCATCGTGGGTGCGCAGGACGGGCTTGTTGATGTTGGCCAGCCTGGCGTGCTCCTGAATGCCAGCGGAGCCGGCCAGCAGGCCGAGCTCATGCAGCTCAGCCTCGGCCCAGGCGCCGCCTTCGCGGTGGAGGGCCGTGAGCAGCGCGGCGTCGTCGGCTACGTCGAAGCCCACTAGCGGGGGAACCTGATTGAGCACTTGGTGAGTCCGGCGACGGCCGCCGCCTTCCTCAGCCGGTGGCGAAATGGTCACGAGGTGTGGATGCCGCACTCGCTCTTGGCAGTCCCAGCCCAGCGGCCGCTACGCGGATCCGCCCCGTCGGCGACCCGAGATGTGCACGTACGGCAGCCGATCGACGGATAGCCGTCGTAGACGAGCGGGTTCACGAGGATGTTGTTGGCGGTGATGTACTCGTCCACCTGCTGCTGGGTCCACTCGACGATCGGGTTGACCTTGATCATCTCGCGCCTGGCGTCCCACTCGACGACCTTAGTGTCGCTGCGGGCTTCGGTCTCCTCCCGGCGGACGCCGGTGAACCAGGCGTCGTATGGGCCGAGGGCTTCCTCGAGTGGCACGACCTTGCGCAAGTAGCAGCACAGGTCGGGGTTGCGGCTATACAGCCGCGGGCCAAGCTCGGCGTCCTGCTCGGCCACCGTGGTGGGCGGCGTCACATTGATCACGTTGACGGGGTAGACCGCGGCGACCGCGTCCCTGGTGCCCACCGTCTCCGGGAAGTGATAGCCGGTGTCGAGGAAGAGCACATCGACGCCCGGCATGTGCTTGGAGACAAGGTTGACGAGGACTGCGTCGGTCATCGACGAGGTTATGCAGATCCGGATGCCGAAGGTGCGTGCCGCCCAGGCGATGACCTCGTCGGCCGGCGCCCCTGTGAGTGCAGCAGCCGCGTCCGCAGCTAGCCTCTCCATTCGCCTGGCTCCTCCTCGCGCCCATGAGATGCAGCCAATCCCGTCCAGACTAGGGCTAAGTACTCGCGAGTGTCCAAGCTGCGGGCTAATTCACAGGGATCGCGCGCTGTCTCCAGCGTCACGGCACCTGCCTGCCACACCTGCCCACCCACGCCATGCCCCTGCCAGTGGCGGCAACCGCCGTGCTGGCGCACATATTCCGCGCACATCTAGCTTCGCAGGTTCTGGCTAGCCTTGGCGGATCCAGCCCAGGCGTGTCTCCTGCTTGGGTGCTGGCGGCTGGTGCTGGCAGTCGCACCAGTTACCGCCGCGACACTTCTCGTGTCGCTGGGCTCGGCAGCCGGCGCACACCATGCGTATCTCCCGGAGCTAGGCCGCGTTGGCGCGGCGCATCCGGCGGCGGCGCTCGGAAGAGCGCTCGTCCTCGTTGAGACCGCCCCAGGTGCCGTACTTCTCTGGCCGGCTCACGGCATAGGTGAGGCATTCGGCCTTGACCGGGCAGCTCGCGCAGACGGCCTTTGCCTTGCGCTCACGGATCTCGCGCTCGGGCTGCCGCTCACCGTCAGGCCCAAAGAAGAGCACGACATCACGGCCCCGGCACGCAGCCTGATCCTGCCAGCCCCAGTTCGGCCGCTGCATCAGGGTGGCTTGACGGCGTACCTCAGACATGAATAGCTCTCCTCAGCCAGCAGACCGTGGTCGTCCCTGGCCACGGTGTCAATGTCAGTGCGTATAAAGTAGGTGCGGATAAATCGGGTAAAACGTTCCGTTCAGGTGAGTGCGCACGGGTTTTCAGCCCCGTCGTGCCAGCAAACTCCCGTCCAGAGGACCCCGCAGAGCGAGGTAGGGTCTACTAGACGAAGAAGTTCTCGCGCGGTTGCGGCAATTGCCCCGTCGCATGATGCAACGCGCCGCACTGGCGTGATGTTCCCGGTGGCGGCTGCCGCATGGCCGCGACATTCACAAGCGCGCCGATCGGAGTGCGCACACCGAAGCACAATGATGCCATTAGGTGCGTCAGCTGCGCAGCCGAGATCACTAAATATGTTCGCCATGACGCCTGTGCGCCGGGTCACACTAAGTGATCATTAACTGGACAGATCCCACAGTTCGGGCCACGATAGCCTCATGTCCGCGTCCGACGCAGCCCCGCTGCCTCGCCTCGGCGAGGTCTTCTTCGACGTCAGGGGCCACTCCCGGACCATGCGGCTGAGCTGGTACGCAGACACTGATGTCGCCGTCTTCAGCATCTGGCAGGGCGGCAAATGCACGGGTACGTTCCGGTTGCCTATGGGCGACCTCAGCCGGATGATCGAGATCCTGCAACGCGGCCCCGATCGCCGCGGCGGGCGCGGGACTGGCGGTCCCGGCGGTGCTGGCCAAGGCGCCGACTACGAGGCGCATTACAAGAGCGCGTACGACACCGAGAACACGATGGTGCACAACGCCGGCGCGCCGAACGGCGCCGCCAGCGGTAGCGGCGATTACGGCGGAAGCCCGTATGGTCCGCCCGCAGCTGGCGGGCCGCAGAAGTTCGGCGCCGATCAGCTTGGCGCTGGCGAGTACGAAGCTGCCGAGTATGGCGCCCGTGAGGGTGGCACCGGGCCGTATGGCGCCGCTCCGTATCGGACCGGGGACTTCAGTTCTCGGGACAGTTCTCGCGGCCAATGGCCCGGCGAGTACGGCTCGGATGACTACAACGCCAGGGATTACGGCCGGGGGGACTATAGCTCCGCCCCGTACGGCCCTGGCGATTACGGCGCCCGAGATTACGGCGCCGGCGACTACCGGTCGGCCGACTACGGTGGCGGGCCACGCGATTACCGCGATCCGGGTCATCCAGACGCCGGGTATCGCGATCACGGGACTTCCCGGCAGCGGGCCGGCGGCTACGAACCGGCCGACTACGGCCGCCCCGACTTCGAGCCCTCCCCCCGCGCGCAGCGCCCCGGGCACGGTCCCGACGACCACTACCAGGCCGATGTAACCGGCCAGCCGCCTGGCCCGGAGGACGGCGGATACGGCCAGGAGCGCTTTGTGCCGCCCTATGTGCGCCCTCAGCCCGACCCATCAGCGCCTGGTTTTCCGGACGACTCTGAATATCGGCCACCCGCCGATCCCGGCAGTCGCTCGCGGCATTCGGCCGGCCGACACGGCGGCGGCCAAGCGCGGTAACTGAAGCGGACTGCGACCCGGGCGGTGATCCCGCCCGCGCGCTGGTTTCCGCGCTTTGACGCCAGCCAAAAGCGCAGATCAGAACGTTGCCAGAGCGCCGTTAGAGCCGGCTCGCCGCGGGGCATAGTTTTCCGCGGGGGAAGGGGGATTACCAGTGGCTCAGAAAATATCCGTCACGTTCGCGTGCGACTACGACTCACGAGAGATTCCCGAGGGCGAGCACATGACTCGGGCGTTCAGCCTTGATGGCCGGGACTACGAGATAGACCTGTGCGAGAAGCACAGCCAGAAGTTCGACGAGGTGCTCAGCAGGTTCGCCGAGAAGGCGCGGAAGGTTACCAACCGGGTCGGGAGGCCGAAGCGGCGTACCACGGCGCACCGGCAGCGCAGCGCCGAGATTCGCGCCTGGGCGAAGCAGAGCGGGATGGACGTCAGCGACCGCGGGCGGATTCCAGCGAATGTGATCGCAAAGTACGACGCCAACCAATAGCGGCGAGACCGGCGGCCGACTCAGGGCGCCGGCTCGCTGCCGTCCGGGTCCGGGACGAGGATCACGGCAGACGCGAGCACCTGGGAGTTCGGCAGCAGCACACGGCCCTCTTCGGTTTCGAGGCGCACATAGGTGAGGCTCAGGTCGATCACGACACCCTCGATCTGCCCGGACAGGGCCCCGGCCCGGAAGCGCACCTGATCGCCGACCCGGAATGGCCTGGCGAACAGCAGAACCAGCCCGGCGAAGACGTTTCCCAGCGACTGCTGCGCGGCGATGCCTATCAGAACGCCGGTTACTGCCCCGCCGACGAGGAGCTGCCTCGGACTGACGCCTAGTACCCCGAGCGTAATCGCGAGGATCGTGAAAACGCCGGCGAGCAGCAGGACGTACCTGACGACGCCGGCGTGCGCCTTCCCGACCAGCGGGTCGAGCGTGCTTTTGGCGGCGGCGGATAGGCCAATAGCGGCGATCATCCCGAAAACGAAGAACGCTAGTGTCCCTGAGACGAAGATGATCTTCTCAGTGTGGGTGATGAGGGTGCCGCTGACGGAGCTTTTCTTCAGCTCGTGATAGTTGTCGAGCCCCCAGCCCTTGGCCGCCACCGCACCGGCGATGGCGATTACCAGCGCCAGCAGATATCGCCACGGCTTCGCCTTGGCCCGCACCCTCTGCATGCGCTCGGCGACGTCCAGCTGACGACGTTCCTGCAGATCCATTTCTCTACGCTATCGGGATCAAGAGCGGGCGCCCCGGCCGTGCTGACCAGACGCGCAGGAGCCCGGGATCATCAGGGTCCCGGGCTCCCGCGATGATCTCCTGCTCGTGGCTCGCTACGCCCCGAGGTTAAAGAGCGGACCGCCGACGGGCAGGACCTGCTTGCCCTTCATGCCGTTGATCACGCCAGCAGCGGAGGCGTACCAGGCGACGAACGCCGTGATGATGCCGATGACGCCGCCCGCCTTCACCATGCCGGTCGAGCCGCCGAGTATCCCGATGAACAGGAAGATCTCGGTCAGCTCGAGGGTAAGGAAGACGCCGAACACGGCGGTGTTCAGCTGCGTGGCGAAGATCATCATGTACGTGTTGAAGATCGCGAAGGCCAGCAGGATCCAGCCCACGTCCTTCGCGCCAGCCGCTGCGTGCGCGTTCGTAACCCAGAAGTAAAGGCCGATCCAGAACGCGCCGTACGTAGAGAACGCCGTCGCGCCGAAGACGTTCCGATTGCGGAATTCCCACATGCCGGCGAGCAGTTGGACCAGGCCGCCGTAGGCGAAGGCGTAGCCGAGCCAGTCAAGGCCAGAGGTGTTCTTCGCCCAGCCGGCGTTCCAAGCTGACAGCAGGAACGTCGTCAGCGCGAATGCTGCGAGCCCGAGCGGCGCGGGATCGGCTATGCCGGTGCCCACGGCAACAGCTGCGGGAGCCTCATCGGTGGTGCTCAACTAATTCCTCCTCGGGGCTTTGCCTGCCTGACCACGAGCACGCTGCTGGGGCAAGGCAAGCGCGATGGATGGTGGCAAGGTCGCGAATCGGGAAGCACCATGCGTGGCCTACCGACCGGGCATCAGGCCGGGCGGGGCAGGACCTGTCGTTCCTTGTTAAGGCTGCGAGCATGGCCATTCGCTGACCTTCCTGATTCTTCACACATGGCTCACCAGAACCAGGTGGAAGATCTGCCCTGAGCGTAACGCCGGTGAGGCAATTTAGGGAGACCCATTTTTGGGCGTTGGACGTTATATGCCGGAAGTGCTGCCCACCCCGGTGCTAGTTGGCGCCGCGTCGTCACGGCGGAGCAGGCCCGACAAGCCCGCGCGTGTCGCGAGCACCACCACGCTGTCGCCGTCACCGATCACGTAGTCGGGCGCGGGTGACCAGTCCACGCCGGCTGTGTCTGCTCGGCGCAGCGCGATGACGCGCAGCAGCCCCGGCTGATGGACAGTCGCCAGTCGCGCGCCGGCCAGGCCACGGTCATCGGCCGGGACGTCAGCGAGTAGCAGCACGTGACGGCCCACAGCGATGGTGCGCAGCACCTGATGATCGAGCACCGCGGCCGCGAACGCGGGCGCGGCGAGGTAGGACGTGGACCGCGAGACCGTGTTCGCGACCGTGCGCTGGACGCGCGCGGCCAGGTCGTCATCGTTCAGGCGCATCACGATGCGCGGCCCGGCCGCGAGCGCCCTGGCGTTGAGCGCGGTCTCGAGATTCGCGATATCGCTGTCAGTCACCGAAACGAGCGCTTGGCATGTAGTAATGCCGGCCTCTCGCAACGTTTCCTCGCGATGCGTCTCGCCGATTACGACGCGGATACCTAGCCGCTGCGCGAGTGGCATCCCCGTGGCGTCGGCGTTTTTGTCGACGCCGACCACATCGATGCCGAGATCGTGCAGTTGACCGATGATGCGCGCGCCGACCGCGCCAAGGCCGGCCACTATCACGTGGTTTCCGATCGGCGCTCTGACCCCAGTGGGAGCGGAAATGCGGGCGCCGACGATGGCCGCGGTTATCAGCGGCAAGATGGCCATGCCGTCAAACGTCAGCAGGAACTGGGCGACCTTCTCCGAAGGGGGTACCGACTGCCCCGTCTGCGCAGCGCCGGCCGCGTCGAGCATTGTCAGGTACAGCGACGTAGGCAGCGGCAAATGCCTTGGCCCGATGAGTAGCGCGAAGCCGGCCACGAGCACGACGGCCAGCGCGACGCAGGCCAGGCCGAGCTTGGTCGAGACGACCCGCCGCAGCACCCGCAGCGGCGCGGTGAGCCGGCGGCGACGCTGTCGCGACAGCGGGTTGCGCCGCGTGCCGTCCGCCACGGCGAGCACGAGCCCGGCGGCGGGATCTGCGGGCGGCAGCAGACTCGGCGCGTCGGCCTCACTCGTCGCGGCGAGCCCGCAGATGACCTGGTCCGCGCCGACGTCCTCCCGGCGCGCCACATACATGGTGCGGCTAGCCATCCGCACGTGGCTTGGCGCCGGCTCGCCGAGCGCCGCGGCGATCAGGGATGGCGCCGCCATCTGCGCCTCCGACAGGACGGCGCAATCGGTGAAGAAGGCACCGATACGCTCGCCGAGCGCGGCATTGAAGATGGCGATGACCAGCCGGACCCGCGGGCTCAGCTCCTGCGCGCGCAGCGCCGCGTGGAAGTTGCCGAGGTCGTCTTGATCCAGGATGGCTACACCGCGCGCCGTCGGCAGGCCAGCGGCAACGAAGGCGTCTGCGGTCAGCTCGGGCCGCTGGAGGACGCGGACGCCGGGCATGGCCGCCATCAGGCTTGCGTGCGTGCTCGCGTCCGACGGCACGATCGCAGTAACGGCTAATCCGTACCGGGCGGTCAGCTCCTCGGCCATGCGGCTGGCGAGCGCGTTGGCGCCGCAGAGAATGACGTGATCCTCGGGTTCGCCGGAGAGCGATGGCACGAAAGGATCTTAACGGTGGCTAAGCGGTCGTTGCGGGTATCCCGGCCACGTACGCCAGCGCCTCGCCGTAGATCTCGTCCGGATCGAGCCGGCGCAGCTCTTCGGCGAGCAGGTCAGCTATGTCCCGGCGCTGGAGCGCGACGTGCCGGTCCGGCTGGCCGGGCCGCGTGAGCGTGGCGACCCGCCCGTCCGGCCGGCTGATAACGACGTCGCCGTCGGTCGTCTGAATGCGAACCTCGGTGATTCCAGGGCCGCCAGAGACCTCGCGCTTGAACCGCACGCTGAGCCTCTCGGTCAGCCACGCGGTCAGCAGCTCGGCGGTTGGGTTGTGCTCCTCGGCGAGGATGACGCCGCCGAGGATCGGGCACTGTTCCTGGTCGACAGTCGCGGCCAGCAGCGAGCGCCATGGGGTCGCCCTAGTCCAGCTGAGGTCCGTGTCGCCGGGCCTGTAACCAGCGCTCAGCGCGGCCAGTGCCTCGGTGGGTGCCTTGGCACGCGCCGCGTCCGTCACCCGACGCTGGGCGAGCAAGCCGAGCGGCTGGGCTGACGGAATGGCCGGCAGCAATCCGTACCACCAGGTGACGACCGGCGTGTCGGGCACGAGCAGCGGCATGATGACGGAGTCCGCGTGCTCGCTCATCGGCCCGTACACGCGCAGCAGCACGGTCTGCCCCGGCGTGCCCTCACCGGACCTGATCTCGGCGTCAAGGCGAGACGTGCTCCGGGCGTCGCGCGAGATCACGGCCAGTATCCGGCACGGATGCTCGCGGCCTGCTTGACTTGCTGCCCGGACAGCGTCGTGCTGCCCGGACTCGTCGGTGACGATGATCAGGTTGAGGACCACGCCGGTTGCTGGACCGCCCATCTGGTCCCTGGTGATGGCGAGCGCTGCCCGGATGCTGGCGGTCGTGGTGTCGGTGAGGTCGGTCAGCATGTGTCCCCCTAAAGTCGCCGCCACACGCGGCCGTCACGGGCCAGCATCTCGTCCGCGCTCGCCGGGCCGGCCGTGCCGGCTGGATACTGCTCAGGCTTGTCGTGGTTGGCCCAGAAGTCTTCGATCGGGTCCAGGATCTTCCACGACAGCTCCACCTCTTCCTGCCGCGGGAACAGCGGCGGATCGCCGATCAGCACGTCGAGCAGCAGTCGCTCGTACGCCTCCGGGCTCGACTCGGTGAACGACTCGCCGTAGGCGAAGTCCATGTTCACGTCCCGCACTTCCATCGCCGAGCCCGGCACCTTCGACCCGAACCTCAGCGTCACGCCCTCGTCGGGCTGCACTCGGATGACCAGGGCGTTCTGGCCCAGTTCCTTCGTGTCGGTCGCATCGAACGGCAGGTGCGGCGCACGCTGGAAGATGACCGCGATCTCGGTCATGCGCGTCGGCAACCGCTTGCCCGTACGCAGGTAGAACGGCACGTCGGCCCAGCGCCGGTTGTCGATCGTCAGCCGGATGGCGGCATATGTCTCGGTGGCGGAGTCGGGCGGGATGCCGTCCTCCTCCAGGTACCCGCGCACCGGGATTCCGCCCTGCCAGCCCGCGGCGTACTGGCCGCGCGCGGTGCCAGCGCCGAGGTCGGCCGGAATCTGGACGGCCGCGAGCACCTTCTCCTTCTCCGCCCGCAGGGACTCGGCCGCGAACGACAGCGGCTCCTCCATGGCCGTGAGCGCGAGCAGCTGGAGCAGGTGGTTCTGGATCACGTCCCTGGCCGCGCCGATGCCGTCGTAATATCCTGCGCGGCCGCCGATGCCGATGTCCTCGGCCATCGTGATCTGCACGTGGTCGACGTAGCTGCGGTTCCAGATCGGCTCGAACAGCGTGTTGGAGAACCGCATGGCCAGCAGGTTCTGGACGGTCTCCTTGCCCAGGTAGTGATCTATCCGGAAGACCGCGTACGGCGGGAACACCGCGTCCAGCATCGCGTTGAGCTGCCGCGCGCTCTCGAGGTCGTGGCCAAAGGGCTTCTCGATGACCACGCGCCGCCAGGCCTGAAAGCCGGTCTCGCTGGTCGGTGCGCTCGACAGGCCAGACCGCTTGAGCTGCTGAACGACTACCGGAAAAGCGTTGGGCGGCACCGAGAGATAGAACGCGTAGTTCCCGCCGGTGCCGCGCTCGACGTCTAGTTCGGCGACCGTCCGCGCCAGGTTGTCGAATGCTTCGTCGTCGGAGAACTCACCCGGAACGAACCGGATGCCTTCTGACAACTGCTGCCAGACTTCCTCACGGAACGGGGTGCGTGCATGCGCCTTGACGGCGTCGTGCGTGATGCGCGCGAAATCCTCGTCCTCCCAGTTCCGGCGCGCGAACCCGACGAGGGAGAAGCCCGGCGGCAGCAGCCCGCGGTTGGCCAGGTCGTAGATGGCCGGCAGCAGCTTCTTAGTCGACAGGTCGCCGGTCACGCCGAAGAGCACGAGCACGCACGGGCCGGCCAGCCGCGGGATGCGCCGGTCCCGGCGGTCACGCAGCGGATTCGGCATCATGTGGTGCTGCCGCCAGCTGCCATCTCGCGCGCGATGGTCTCCAGCAGCTCGTGCCACGAGGCGGCGAACTTGTCGACACCTTGCTGCTCCAGGACGGCCACGACGTCGTCGTACTTCACGCCGAGCGCCTCAAGATCCTCGAATACCTGGCGCGACTCGCCGTATGTGCTGTCGATGGCGTCGCCGTGCAGCTCGGCGTGGTCGGCGGTGGCACGGATGGTCGCCTCGGGCATGGTGTTGACGGTTCCGGGCGCCGCCAGCTCCGTGACGTACATGGTGTCGGCGAACGACGGGTCCTTCACGCTGGTCGATGCCCACAGCGGTCGCTGCGGCCGCGCGCCCCGGACTGTCAGCGCCTCCCAGCGTGAGGTCGCTGATCGCTGCTCGAATAGCTCATACGCGAGCCGGGCGTTGGCGAGCGCGGCCTTGCCGCGGAGGGCGCGCGCTTCCGGGGTGGCGATCTTGTCCAGCCGATCGTCAACTTCGGTGTCGACGCGGCTGACGAAGAATGAGGCGACCGAGGCGATGTTCGCCACGTCCCGGCCCGATGCCTGCTCTAGGCCGGCCATGAACGCGTCGATGACCTGGCCGTAGCGCTCCAGCGAGAAGATCAGCGTCACGTTGACGCTGATGCCCTCGGACAGGCACTGGGTGATGGCAGGCAGGCCCTCGAGTGTGGCCGGGATCTTGATGAAGAGGTTGGGCCGGTCCACCAGCCACCACAGGGCCCGAGCCTCGGCGATCGTCTTGGCCGTACTGTCCGCGAGTCGCGGGTCCACCTCGATCGAGACCCGGCCGTCGACACCGTCCGTGGCGTCGTAGACGGGTCGCAGGACGTCGCAGGCCCACCGGATGTCATAGGTCGTCATGGCGCGCGCCGCCTCGTCGACCGTCACGTCGCGCATGGCCAGGTCGCTTACCTGGTCGGCGTAAGCTGAGCCGCTCGACAGCGCCTTGGCGAAGATCGTCGGATTCGATGTCACCCCGCGCACGTGGAAATCTCGCATCAGCGCGGCCAGGTTCCCCGATGACAGGCGCTCTCTGCTGATGTCGTCGAGCCAGATAGAGACGCCCATCTCGGTGAGCTGGGCCAGTGTGTCGTGTTGTGCCGTCATGTCCTTACCTCTCACTACGCCACTACCCACGCTGACTACGTGGTCGTCCCGCCGCGCTTTAACGTTGGGCCGCTGCGAGGCTGTCCCGCGCTGCAGCGACCCGGGCCGATCGCGTTCTCTGCGCCTGGCGCGCGGCAGATAAAGCTGGATGTAGGCGTCAGGTTGGAATGACCACATGACCGCACAAACCGGTCGCGCCCAGGCCAGCGCCAGTCGGCGGGATCGTGCGGCAGCACGTCAAGCCCCGCCCGTGCGTCAACGCTCACCGCTGCCCCAGACCCTCTCGCCCTTTATGGATCGACCCTATCGTCGGCCGTGTGGGCTACCCTGCCCGACGCGGGTTAACAATCGGGTCCTGGGGTGTCGTGACTACGGCAGCGAGCGGAGGAATTCCAGCATCGCGGCGTTGACCTGATCGGGGTGGCTGAGGTTGGCCGCGTGTGAGCCGCCTTCGATTCGCACGAGAGTGGCCGCGCCGCCGAGACCGGATCGCACGGCCTCGGCGCGCTCCATCGGGATCGCGGCATCGGCGGTGCCGTGCAAGATCAGGGTCGGGCAGCCGATCTCGCCGAGATGGCCGGTAATGTCGTCCCGGTCCATCAGGCAGCGGAACGCAAACGGGACTCCTGCCATGTCAAGCGCATCCCACTTGGCGAACCACGGCGCGTAGTCGACCGGGCCATCGGCAGGCCCGAGAATGATGGACGCCACCACGTCGCGGACTGCCTCCGGGCCTTGCTCTTCCCAGATCTGCTCCATTTGCTCATAGGCAGGCGCGACCGCCGGATCTTCCTGGCCGGCTTGGCTATCGATCAGGATGAGCCCGCGAACGCGGTCGGGCGCCAGCAGGGCGGCACGCAGGCTGAGGAAGCCGCCTTGTGACATGCCTCCCAAGACCGCGTGTTCGATCCCGAGGTGGTCAAGCAAGGCGAGAGCGTCTTTGGCGGAGTCCCAGTAGGTGAACGGCTCCGTCGCCTTAGTGCCGCCAAAGCCGCGCTCGTCCCAGGCGATCACCCGGTACTCGGGCGCCAAGGCCGCGACCTGAGGGTCGAACATCGACGAGTCCATCAGGTACCCGTGGCTGAGCACTACAGCGGGGCCGTCGCCGCCGCTGTCGGCGTAGGCGACGCTGACGCCGTTGACCGACGCGATGTCCGAAACAGGTGGCATGGCCGACAACGTATCGCGGTCGCGAGTTATCCGGAAGGTATCCGATCGGCGGGCGCCTCGGCCGGCGCGCGCTGCTCGACGATGGTCCCGCGCTCGCGCAGCGAGTACGGCAGCAAGAGCGCAGTAATCCAGATGGCCGTCGAGCCAGTTACGTGCAGCCAGACCAGCCCGGCAGGCAGCCCACCGAAGTACTGGGCGTAGCCGATGACCCCCTGAAGCCCGATCAGCGCCAGCAGCAGCCAGCCCAGCCGCACTGCCTTCGCGGGCGCCGCGGTCACCCGCAGCCCCAGTAGCAGTGCGACCATCAGGCCGGCCAGCAGCCAGCCGATGTCGGCGTGCAGCTGGGTGATGCCTTCCAGAGGCAGGTGGTATCTGGCGACGTCCGGCGCTCCAGCCAGCGGGCCGGTGCCGGTCACCACCGTGCCGGCGGTCATCATCAGCGCGACGGTGCCGACGACGCCGAAGGCGACCAGCTGCACCGGCCGCGGCACGAATGGCCGGGGCGGCTCGGTGCTCTCCTGGCAGCGGACGTACAGCGCCACGGTCGCGGCCACGAGCGCGACCGAAGCCACGAAGTGAAGCGATACCAGCGTGGGATTGAGCTTGGTGATCACGACGATGCCGCCCAGGACGGCCTGAGCCACGATCGCGCCGGGCTGCGCCGCGGCGAGCCAGATCAGGTCGCGTCGGCGTCGGCCGGCGGTGCCACGGAACTGCCACGCGGCGATGAACACGCCGACCGCGATCACGAAGATTGCGATGGTCACCAGCCGGTTACCGAACTCGACCCAGCGGTGAATGAGCGGGTCGCCGGTAGCTCCGGTCGCTGCCAGGCTGCCCGCGGTGCACTTCGGCCAGTCGGGGCAGCCCAGGCCAGACTGGCTCAGCCGGACAGCCGCGCCGCTCAAGATGATGAGTGCCGAGGTGATGACGCCACCGAGCGCCCAGCGGCGCAGCGCGGCCGGCGTCGGCGCCAGCAGCGCGTCGGCCAGGACCCGTTGCCACGACCTGGCTGCTGGCGTCGTTGTTGCGGTGGGCTGCGCTGACATGCGGACCATGTTAGGCCGGCGGTGGTGGCAGGTTGTCCGGGTGCAGCTGTTTGGGCGCACTATCTCGCGCAGCGCCTGCGCAGGCCAGGATGACCAGGACGATGGCGAGCCACTGCCGGGCCAGCAGGCTCTCGCTCAGGACCAGCAGGCCAACGAGGGCGGCGACGGCCGGCTCGAGGCTCATCCAGATTCCGAACACGCCCGCCCGGACCCGGCGCAGCGCTTCAAGCTCGAGCCGGTACGGAATGACCGACGACAGCAGGCCGATGGCTAGGCCTTCAGCGAGCAACCGGGGGTGCAGCAGCGCCGGGCCCGCCGTCGCGATGGCCGGGCCGGTAACCAGCACGGCGGCCACGACCATGGCGATCACGAGGCCGGATGCACCGCTGAACCTGCGCCCGGTGGCTCGGCTGAGCAGGATATAGGCCGCCCAGCAGGCGGCGGCGACAAGACCGAACGCGATACCGGCTGCCTGCGTGCTCAGGCCGAGCACTGGGCCGGCTATGCGGCCGGCCGTGCTGGCCAGCCGTGTGCCGCCGCCAGTCAGCAGCAGCACGCCGGCGGCCGCCATGGCGACCCAGAGGATGTCAAGCAACCGCCGGGACGACGCCACGGCGACCGCGAGGGGGCCAAGGAACTCGATGGTGACCGCGACGCCGAGCGGAATCCGGGCGAACGACTGGTAGATGGAGAAGTTCATGATGCCGAGGACGACGCCGAATGCGACGGCGACGGCAAGGTCGTGCCAGGCCCGGTCCGACACGACAGCCCGCAGCGCGCGGCCGAGTGCCCGGCCGCCGATGACGGCGACGATCAGCGCCGACCACCAGAGCCGCAGCCCGGTCACGCCGGCGGGTCCGAGCTGAGCGAACAAGCGCGCCGCCAGGCCGGCGCCGACCTGGACCGAGACGATACCGCCGAACACGAGCACGGACGCGGGCATAGCCCATCGGGGGCGGCCTGGCCCGATCTGCGTCGCCAGCTTCCCGTCCGGGACCGTTACTCCCAACGGAAGGTACGCGCGGCGAGGGCAATCCCCGCGACCGCCCAGACGCAGAGGACGAGCAGATCGCGCCACGGCAGCCATGCGCCGTGAGCGAGTACCGCCCGCAGGCCGTCAGCCAGCGCGTCGGCGGGCAGCAGCCGCAGCACCGGACGCAAACCGGCCGGGAACCTCGTCAGCGGGAACAGGACGGCACCGAGGCCGAGCATGATCAGGTACAGCAGGTTCGCGGCGGCCAGTGTGGCCTCGGCGCGCAGCGTACCCGCCATCAGCAGCGCCAGCCCGCTGAACGCCGCCGTGCCGGCGAAGAGCAGCAGCGGGACCCAGATGACGGCCGCCAGGCTAGCGAGCGGCTGCCAGCCCAGCAGGGCACCGACGGCGAGCACCAGGGCCACCTGCATCGCCTCCGCCGCCAGCACGGTGACGGTCTTCGCGGCGATCAAGCCGGGACGGGACAGCGGCGCGGCGCCGAGCCGCTTGAGCACGCCGTACCGGCGCTCGAATCCGGTGCCGATCGCCTGGCTCGTGAAGGCCGTGGACATGACGGCAAGGGCCAGGATGCCTGGCACGATGAACGCAATCCGGCTGCCCGGCCCGACGCTGATCAGGCTTGCGCGGCCGAACGCGAGTAGTAGCAGCACCGGGATGATGACGGTCAGCAGCAGTTGCTCGCCGTTGCGCGCCAGTGTTCGCAACTCGAGGCCCGCCTGCGCGCGGATCATTCTCGGCAGAGGCGCGGCACCCGGCGCCGGGGCAGGCCAGTTCTGGCTCAGCAGCTCCGTCATGATCGCAGGCCCCGGCCCGTCAGCTCGAGGAAGAGATCCTCCAGCGTGCGGCTCTCGATCTGCAGGTCCCTGGCCAGGACGCCATGCTCGGCGCACCAGGCAGTGACGGAGGCGATGAGCTGTGGATCTACCCGGTCGGAAACCTCGACGAGGTAGTGCCCAGCCGGTGACTCCTTCGCCACGGCGCCCAGTGGCAGGGCGGCGAGCAAGCCGCCTAGGTCCAGCCCGGGCTCAGCCCGGAAGCGCAGCTGCCCGGCCGAGCCGGTGAGCTCGGCTGGTGCCCCGCTGGCCACGACCCGGCCATCGTCGAGGATCACGACGTGATCGGCGAGCCGTTCGGCCTCCTCCATGTAGTGCGTCGCCAGGATCACCGACGTGCCCGCGGCGCGAAGGCCCTCGATCAGCTCCCAGGTGGCGTGCCGCGCTTGCGGGTCGAGGCCGGCTGTCGGCTCGTCGAGGAAGACAAGGTCCGGCCGGCCGATCACGGCCGCGGCCAGGCCGAGCCGCTGCTGCTGTCCGCCGGACAAGTGCTTGTACGGCCGCCTGGCTGAGTCGGCTAGCCCCAGCGTGGCCAGCAACGCGGCCGGGTCCAGCGGGTGTGCGTAAAAGCTGGCCATGACCTGCAGGTACTCGCCAGCTCGGGCTGTCGTCGGCACGCCGCCCGACTGGAGCATCACGCCGACCCGGGCGCGCAGCTCACGGGCATCGGCAACCGGATCAAGGCCAAGGACCCGGACGGTGCCCGCATCGGGTCGCCGGTAGCCCTCGCATGTCTCGATCGTGGTGGTCTTGCCAGCCCCGTTCGGGCCGAGAACAGCGGTGACGTGCCCTCGCTGCGCAGACAGTGACAGGCCGGCGACCGCTGTCTTGTCACGGTAGCGCTTGACTAGATCGTGGATCTCGAGGGCTGGAGCGAGGCTCACGCACGCGAGTCTACGGGCCGTAGTGGTCGGTCAGCGCAAGGCCAGGCCCATGAGCGATGCGTCGTGGCGTGCGCCAATCCCCGGTAGGCCGGCGGCGAGGCCGCTATGGTGCTCGTAGCTACCTGTTATGGATTGCCTACTGACTGTGCTCGGGGGAGTTTTGCAACGTCGGCGTATTTGTGGCGCCGCGTCGGTCGTCGCTGCCATCACGACATTGCTTGCGGCAGCGTGCTCGGCGGGCGGCGGCAGTCCTTCCGGCCCCTCGTCGACGCCCGCGGCCCTCACCGGCACCCTCACCGGCAGCGGATCGACATTTCAGCTCACGTTCCAGCAGCTCGCGATCCACGGGTTCAAGTTCGTTCAGCCTGGCGTCACCATCAAGTATCGCGCCGATGGCTCTGGCCGAGGCCGGGCTGACCTGGCCGCGGGGGTCGTTGACTATGCGGCGACAGATTCCGCGCCGATCCCGCCTGCGGAGGTGCCCAACTTCAAGGGCCGGACCGTCCTTTACTTCCCCGTCGTGATCGGACCGATCACGGTCGCGTACAACCTGCCAGAGGTCCAGGACCTGCGGCTGTCGGGCCCGGTAACCGCAGGCATATTTCAGGGCACGATCACACATTGGAATGATCCGGCGATCGCCGCGGACAACCCTGGCGTCACGCTGCCCGACATTCCGATCACGATCGTCCACCGCCAGGATTCCTCGGGCACCACCCAGAACTTCGCTCTTTTCCTTGTCGATTCAGCTCCCCAGGTCTGGAAGCTCGGTTCAAGCTCGATGGTCAACTGGCCTGCGAGCAGCCGGGCGGCCTCGGGCAATATTGGCGTGGCGTCGATAGTCAGGAGCACGCTCGGCGCCGTCGGCTACGTCGACTTCGCCGACGCGAAGGACTTTGGCCTCACGTATGCGCTGATCAGGAACCAGGCCGGCCGCTACATCGTGCCGTCACCAACGTCGGCGTCCGCAGCTGCCAGTCAGGTACACGTGAATCCCGATCTCACGTTCAGCGCCATCTGGGCTCCGGGCGCGAGCTCCTACCCGATCACCTACCAGTCGTGGGACGTGGTCTACGAGCGCCAGCCGAACGCTACCGTCGCCAGAATGCTCCTGGCCTGGCTCGGCTACCTGCTCGGAGACGGGCAGACCATGCTTCTCAGCCTGAACTACGCACCGCTGCCCAGCAGCATCGACCAGCTGGCCGCCCGGCAGCTCAGCAAGATCTCTTCGTAGCCGCTGGCCTAGCCCGCGACTGCGTGTCCGCCGGCAGCCGCGACCAGGGCGGTGAACAGGCTCAGGTCGTCGCCGGCCTCCGGATGCCACTGCACGGCGATCATGAAAGGCACAGCGTCCTTGGCGGGCACAGCGTTCTTGGCGGGCACAGCGTTCTTGGCGGGCACAGCCCGGTCGAACTCAACGGCCTCGATCACGCCATCGTCGGTCCAGGCGGTCGCGACCAGGCCGGCACCGAGGCTGTCAATCGCCTGATGGTGATGAGTCGGAACGGCGGCCTCGGACCGGCCCAGGATCTCGGCGAGCTGCGTCTGCGGCGCCACGCTGACCTTGTGCGGGCCGTAACCGCTCTCCTCCGGCGAGTGGCTGTCGGTGCCGACTAGGTCAGGCAGGTGCTGGTGCAGGGTGCCGCCGAGCGCCACGTTGATCACCTGCAGACCGCGGCAGATGCCGAGCAGCGGCAGGCCTGTGTCCAGCGCGTGCCGGCACATTTGGAGCTCAGCGCTGTCGCGCGGGCCGGAGAAGGGCCCGGCGGCCGGATGCCGGGCCGCGCCGTAGCGGGCGGGGTCGACGTCGCTCCCGCCCGAGAGCACGAGTCCGTCGAGCCGCGGCAGGACGGCGGCGATGTCCTCAACCGGCGGCAGGAGCACGGGCAGCCCGCCGGCCTGCGCCACCTTGTCCACGTACCGGCGCGGCAACAGGACGGCAGCGTCGTCCCAGCGGCCCCAGCGCGCCTGCTGGGCGTAGCTGGTGATCCCGATGACCGGCTGATCTGTCATGCCTACAACGGTGTCACATACGCACCAGTGATGCCGCCATCCACGAGGAACTGAGACGCCGTGATGAATGACGAATCGTCGCTCGCTAGGAACGCGACGGCGGCCGCGACTTCTTCCGGTTCGCCGAACCTGCCCATGGGCACGTGCACAAGCCGGCGAGCCGCGCGCTCTGGGTCATTCGCGAACAATTCTCGCAGCAGCGGCGTGTTGATGGGGCCAGGGCAGAGCGCGTTCACGCGGATGCCCTCGCGAGCGAACTGCACGCCGAGCTCGCGGCTCATCGCCAGCACCCCGCCCTTGGACGCCGTGTAGGAGATCTGCGACGTCGCGGCGCCGAGCACCGCCACGAACGACGCGGTGTTGATGATCGAGCCTTTGCGCTGGCGCTGCATATGCGGCAGCACGTACTTGCAGCACAGGAATACCGACGTGAGGTTGATCTCCTGAACTCGCTGCCACGCGTCCAAGCCGGTCGTCAGGATCGAGTCGTCATCAGGCGGCGAGATGCCCGCGTTGTTGAACGCTACGTCGATGCGTCCGTAGCGCGCCGCGATCCCGGCGAACAGGTCCCTGACCTGATCCTCATCCGCGACGTCCGCGGCCACGAACTCGCCGCCGGTCTCCTTGGCGGCGAGCTCCCCGGAGGCCGCGTCAATGTCCACGGCGATGATCCGGGCGCCCTCGGCGGCCATCCGCCGCGCGCTGGCGAGCCCGAGTCCGCTCCCGGCACCGGTTATCACGACGACTCGATCCTGCAAGCGCTGCATTATGAAACGACCCCGTTCCGTTAAATGGTTCAGATCTAATCGGTTGCGATGAAAACGTTCTTGATGTCGGTGAACGCTTCCACTGCATCGGGCCCGAGCTCGCGGCCCAGGCCGGACTGCTTGAACCCGCCGAACGGAGTCCAGTACCGGACCGACGAATGCGAGTTCACCGACAGGTTGCCGGTCTCGACGGCGCGGGCGACCCGGATAGCGCGGCCGACGTTGCCGGTCCAGATCGATCCGGAGAGCCCGTACGGAGTGTCATTGGCCAAGGCGATCGCCTCCGCCTCATCGGCGAACGGCGTCACCGTCACGACCGGTCCGAAGATCTCCTCGGTATAGGCAGGCGCGGCCGCGGGGACCGGAGCCAGTACCGTCGGCGGATACCAGAAGCCGGCGCCTTCGGGCGCGCTGCCGCGGAACGCGACGGGCGCGTCATCCGGCACGTAGGTGGCGACGTGGGCCCGGTGGGCGGCCGAGATCAGCGGCCCCATCTCCGTGTCCGCGGCGGCCGGGTCGCCGACGCGCACGCCCATCACGGCCGGCTCGAGCAGCTGCATGAACCGGTCCAGGACGCTGGCCTGCACGAGGATGCGGGACCGCGCGCAGCAGTCCTGGCCCGCGTTGTCGAACACGGCATACGGCGCGGACGCCGCGGCCCGCTCGATGTCGGCGTCGGCGAAGACGACGTTCGCGCTCTTCCCGCCGAGCTCCAGGGTCAGCCGCTTGATGTGACGGGCGCACCCAGCCATGATCTGCTGGCCGACCTCGGTGGACCCGGTGAACACGATCTTGCGCACCAGCGGGTGGTCGACGAGGCGCTGGCCCACCACGCTGCCCTTGCCGGGCAGGACCTGGAACACCCCGTCCGGGAGGCCAGCGTCCAGCGCGAGCTCGCCGATCCTGATCGCGGTCAGGGGCGTCATCTCGGCGGGCTTGGCCACGACCGTGCAGCCGGCCGCGAGAGCCGGCGCCAGGCCCCAGGACAAGATCGGCATCGGAAAATTCCACGGGACGATCAGGCCGACGACCCCGAGCGGCTCCTTGAACGTCACATCCAGACCACCGGGAACGGGGATCTGGCGGCCGGTCAACCGCTCCGGGGCCGCCGCGTAGTACATGAGCACGTCACGGACCTGACCGGCTTCCCACGTCGCGGCCCCGACGGGGTGACCAGAGCCAGTGGTCTCCAGGGCGGCGAGCTCAGCCACGTGGGCGTCGACCTGCTCGGCGAACCGGCGCAGCAGCCGGGCCCGGTCGCCCGGCGCGACCCCGCGCCAGGACTCCTGCGCTCGCGCAGCCCGCTCGATCGCCGCGTCTGTTTCCTCGGCGGTGGTGTGCTCTATCTGCGCAACCGGCTGCTCGGTGGCCGGGTTGATGACGGTGTAGCTGGTCATGGCGCGGGCTACAGGCGCTCGAAGCAGCGGCGGAGTTCCCAGTCCGTGACCGCGGCATCGAAGGCGGCCAGCTCGACCCGCGCGTAGTTGGCGTAGTGGTCAATGACGTCCTGGCCGAATGCTGCCTTCGCGATCTCGCTGTCCTGCCACAGGCTGAGCGCGTCGCGCAGCGTATGCGGCACGCGCGGGTTGTCGCCCTCGTAGGCGTTGCCGGTGAAGGCTGGCTCGAGTGGCAGCTCGTGGTCGATGCCGTGCAACCCGGCCGCGATCATCGCCGCGCTCGCCAGGTAAGGGTTCACGTCCCCGCCGGGCGTCCGGTTCTCCGCCCGCAGCGAATGCCCGTGCCCAACCAGCCTGAGCGCGCATGTGCGATTGTCCACGCCCCAGCGGACAGACGTCGGCGCGAAGCTGCCCGGCACGTACCGCTTGTAGGAGTTGATGTTGGGCGCGTAGCACAGCGTCAGCTCGCGAAGCGCGGCCAGCTGTCCGGCCAGGAAGTGCTCACCCAGCTTCGACAAGCCGTGCGGCCCGTCGCCGGCCAGCACCGGGGTGCCGTCGGTGCCGCGCAGCGAGAGGTGGATGTGGCAGGAGTTGCCTTCGCGCGCGTTCGGCTTGGCCATGAACGTGATGCTCATGCCGTCTTGCGCCGCGATCTCCTTCGCGCCGGTCTTGTAGATCGAGTGGTTGTCACAGCTTGCGAGCGCGTCCGCGTAGCGGAATGCGATCTCGTGCTGGCCGAGGTTGCACTCGCCCTTGGCCGATTCCACGTACATGCCGGCCCCGGTCATGCCGTTGCGCAGCCGGCGCAGCAGCGGCTCGATCCGTGACGTGCCCAGGATCGAGTAGTCCACGTTGTAGCCGTTGGCCGGCACGAGGTCGCCGTAATTCTTCGCCGCCGCCTGCTCGTAGCTGTCGGCGAAGACGATGAACTCGAGCTCCGTCCCGGCGAGCGCGACAAGTCCGCGCTCGGCCAGCCTGGCTACCTGCTGCTGGAGTATCTGCCGTGGCGAGGCCACCACGGGAGTGCCGTCCAGCCACTGCAGGTCGGCGATCACCAGCGCAGTGGCCGGATGCCACGGGACCCAGCGCAGCGTCGCCGGGTCCGGCTTCATCACGAAGTCGCCATAGCCGCGGGCCCAGGACGACATCTCGTAGCCGTCGACAGTGTTCATGTCCACGTCAACGGCAAGCAGGTAATTGCAGCCTTCGGAGAACTCGTTCGCGACCTCGGCCAGGAAGAACTCGGCGGACAGGCGCTTGCCCTGGAGCCTGCCCTGCATGTCGGTCAGGGCGAGGATCACGGTGTCGATCAGGCCGGTCGCGGTGAGCTGGCGCAGCTCGTCCAGGGACAGCATCCCCGGACGAGCCGCGCGCGTGTTTTCAGCAGTCATGATCAGGAGGACAGCTCACGCTCGATGGCGGCCAGTTCCTCGGCGCTGCCCTGCACGCGTGGTCCGGTGAACCACCGGCGGGCCGAGGCCAGCCAGTAGATCCAGGCGAATCCGAGTACCACGACTACGGCGACCACCGTGTAGTTGAAGTTGGCCCAGTGGATCGGGCTGACGGTCGGCAGCATGAACAGAATCGTGATGATGATGACCCAGGTCACCGCGATCGAGCCGATCAGGAAGCTCCACTGGCCGAGGTGCCAGGGTCCGCGCTGGAAGCTCGCGCCCTGGCGGAGCCGCAGGAACGTGGGCAGGACGTAAGCGATGTACAGGCCGATGACCGCGATCGACGTGACGGCCGCGTAGGCGGTGCCGTTCCACAGGTAGGGCAGGCCCAGGATGAGCGCGCCGACGGCCGCGAGCCAGATCGCGTTGGTGGGCGTCCTGGTCCGCTTGTTGACCTTGTGCCAGACCCTTGATCCGGGCAGCGCGCCGTCACGGGAGAAGGCGTAGATCATCCGCGAGTTCGCGGTCACTGACGACATGCCGCAGAAGAGCTGCGCGCCGATCGCGATCAGGAGCAGCAGCTTGCCGCCGGTGCTGCCGACCGCGTCCACGAAGATCTGGGCAGGGGGCACCAGCGAGCCCACTTCGGCGGTGTAGTGCTGGATGGCGAACGTGAGGCCGATCAGCAGGATCCAGCCGGCGAACAGCGAGACGACGATCGACATCACGATGCCGCGCGGGCCGCTGCGGGCCGCGTTGTGCGTCTCCTCGGTCATGTGGGCGGACGCGTCGTAGCCGGTGAAGGTGTACTGCGCCAGCAACAAGCCGAGCAGCAGCACGTAGAAGGTGCTGTGCCAGCCGGTGTTGTTCACGATTCCGGTGAACACCGTGTGCGCTGACTGGTGGTGCGACGGAGCGAAGGCCAGCACGCCGACGATGATCAGCACGCCGAGGATATGCCACCAGACGCTGATGTCATTGAGCAGTGCGACCAGCCTGATCCCGAACTGGTTGAGCAGGCCGTGCAAGCCAAGCACCCCGGCGAAGATCAGGATTGTCACCCAGTGCGCGGTGCTGACGCCCCACTGCAGGTTCAGGAACGCGTTGATGAAGAACGCTGCGCCAAAGTCGATGCCCGCGGTCACGGCGACCTGGCCGAGGAAGTTGAACCAGCCCGTGAACCATGACCAGGCCGCCCCGTTCTTCCGCGCGAGCTTGGCTGACCAGTAGTACAGGCCGCCCGCCGTCGGGAAGCTGGAGCACACCTCGGCCATCGACAGACCCACGAACAGCGTCATGACGCCGACGATGGGCCAGCCCCAGACGATGATCGCCGGCCCGCCAGTGTTCATGCCGTATCCGTACAGGGTGAGGCAGCCCGACAGGATCGAGATGATCGTGAACGACACCGCGAAGTTCGAGAAGCCCGACATTCGCCGGCGCAGTTCTTGCGCGTAGCCGAGGCGATGGAGTGTCTCCTCATCGCTGCCGAGCACAGTTTCATTGACAGACACGACGTGCTCCTTCAGGGGTGCGTGAGCTGCGGGGAATAGCGGTGAGCAACGGCGAAGACCGGAGGCTTGGTTGTTTTGCTGGTCGGAATCTTGGGTCTGGCTAGGCCTGAAGTAAATGGTCTATTATCAGACCAATGATGTGCAGCACGGGGTCGTTGTCAAGACCCCGGGCCAGATTCGTCGCACGAGGCCACTGAGGCTCCGGCACGCGGGAAGGGGGGGACCCGCGTGCCGGAAGTGTGCGATGAGGTCGCCATTAGAGTGATGGCCGTGTCGTCGGAGCTCACCCCGGAGGCCGGATGACGACGTCGGGCATAGAGCTGGCCACAGTCCTGCGCCCCGTGCGCCAGGGCAATGCGTTCGAGGAAACCGTCGAGCGCCTGCTCACCGCCATCAAGCTCGGCTTGGTCGCACCAGGCGAGCGGTTCCCGGCTGAGCGCGAACTGGCGGCGCAGCTCGGCATCAGCCGGCTGACCCTCCGGGAAGCGATTCGCGAGCTGCATGAGGCCGGCTACGTCTCATCGCGCCGCGGCCGGCTCGGGGGCACGTTCGTGACGTATACGCGGCCGTTGCCGGATTCCAGCGAGCTGCGGCGGCTCGCGATCCAGGACGCGGACAAGCTCACGGATGCGCTCACCTTCCGGCTCGCCGTGGAAGCGGGGGCCGCCGAGGCGCTGGCCGCCCAGTGCGGCGCCGGGGCGAATGGCGTCGGCCCCAGCCTCCTCGCCCGCCTCGATGAGGTGAACGCGGCTAGTCCGAAGGACTACCGGCGGCTCGACACACTGTTCCACCTGTCCATCGCCGAGCTCACTGGCTCGAGCTTGCTGGCCGCCTCGTGCGCGGACGCGCGGATGCGGCTCAACGATTTCCTGAACGCGATCCCGGTGCTGCAGCGCAACATCGACAACACGGCCGGGCAGCATCGCGCCATCGTGCAGGCCATCCTGGCCGGCGACGCCGTTGCCGCCCGCAGCGCCGTCGCCGAGCACCTGGCCGGAACCGCAGCCCTGCTGCGCGGGTTCCTGGGCTAGCTCACGCGGCGCTGACGCTGCTGGTGCTCGCCGGGCTGATGCGCTGGAACTCCACGACGAGCCGGTCTGGCCCGCGCAGGTTGAGGTTGGGCTTGTAGTCGAGGCTGGCGATGTTCAGCTCCGGTAGCTGGACGCGCCGGGCGAAGGACTCCAGCGCGATCGTGGCCTCAAGCCGGGCCAGTGGCGCGCCGAGGCAGAAGTGCGGCCCGGCGGCGAACGCCAGGTGCCCGGTCGCGCCGCGCCGGATATGGAACGTGTCCGGATCGTCGAAGACCTGCGGATCCCGCCCGGCAGCGGCCAGGAGCAGCAAGATCAGCGCGCCGTCCGGGGCGGCCACCGGCCCGATGTGCATGCCGCCGCGCGCTACGCGGGCCGTCATCTGCACCGGCGCGTCGTAACGCAGCGTCTCCTCGACTGCACCCGCGGCGAGGCCAGGGTCCTCGCGGAGCAGCGCGAGCTGATCGGGATTCCGGAGCAGTGCGAGGATCGCATTGGCGATGAGGCCGACCGTTGTTTCGTGACCGGCCACCAGGAGGAGCACGCAGGTGGCGATGAGCTCTTCTTCGGTCAGGCGCTCGCCGTTGTCCTCGGCGGCGATCATCTCCGAGAGCAAGTCGCCGGCCGGCCGCTCGCGCCTGACGGCGATCAGCTCCCGGAAGTAGACGGCGAACTCGTCGCCGGCGACGGCGGCAGCCTCCGCGCGCGCCTTCGCCCCAGCCGGGTCGAGGCCGAAGTCTGGCTGCAGCGAGTGGGCGAGCCGTGCCGACCAGCCGGCGAACCGCGGATGATCTTCGACCGGGACGCCGAGTAGCTCGGAGATGATCCGCACCGGCAGCGGGTACGCGAGCTGGCTGACGACTTCCAGCTGGCCGGCCGCGGCGGCGCCGCTCAGGAGGTCGCCGGTGATAGCGCGGATCCTTGGCTCAAGCCGCGCCACTGTACGCGGCGTGAAGGCCTTGCTGACCAGCCGTCGCAGGCGCGTGTGGTCGGGTGGGTCAAGTGAGAGGAACGACGGCCGGTCCCGGCTGCGGCGTCGCGATGCCGCGGCAACTAGCGACTTGTCGCGCTGGCTGCTGGCGTTCGGATGCCGCAGCACGGCGGAGCAGTCGGCGTGCCGCCCGACGACGACGAACGCGCCGTTGAACTCGGCGAACGGGGAGGCCTCGCGCAGGCCGGCTAGCAAGGGGTAGGGATCCGGCAGGTTGGCCGGATCCGCCAGCTCGGCCAGCGCCGGGCGCTCAATCGCGGTCATTTGTCGAGCTCCGTCTGGTCTTGGCGGACGAGGACTTGGTCAGCCGGCCGAAGGCGCGGGCACGCCGACTGGATTGGGTACCGGCAGGACGGTCGCGCACGCCCTGGTCACGGGTAGCAGCAAAGCGGCGAGCTTCTGCACCTGCCCGTCGCCTAGCGCGGTCCAGGGCCGCGCCGCCGCGACGTCGGTGGCGTGCTCGATGTCCCGGTGCAGGGCAACGCCCGCTGTTGTCGCCGTGCCGGCCGGATCGACCAAGCCACGGTCGGCGAGCCGGGCTGCGGCCGCATCCCACTGCTCATCAGTCCAGCCACGGGCGGGCTGCATGTGCTCCCGCCGCCAGCCGGCCGCCACATGGCTGTGCGCGCCGCTTGCGGCGCGATCGACGCCAGCCCGAAGCGCCAGTGCTTCCGGCGCGTCCAGGTCAGCCGCGACCAGCGCGGCGATGTGGCCATCACCACGGTGCTCGCGCAGCACGGTGACAGCGTGCCAGAGGCGCGCTAGCGGTTCGGCGGGAACGGGCAGTGCCGCGTTCGCCGCCCCCAGCGTGCGCCCTGGGCAATCAAGATCAGCCGTTAGCGCCGCGAGCTGGTCGCCAGCGGTGGTCACGGGGGCCGGCACCGGCGCGTCGTCAGGCATCGCCAGGAGGCTTCGCAGCGCAGCCACAGCGCCGGCTTGGCGCACCGCCAGCGCATCCCGCGGCGTGATCAGGTCCCAGACGCTCGGTATCGCGCGGCTGACCATTGGCGGAGCGAAAGAGAAGAATGCGGCCGCGACGGGAGCGGCGCCCGTGAGGCCGATTGGCGCGGCCCGCCCGGCGAAATAGCCGCGCCAGAATCCGCGCAGGCCCGCTTTCACGAACGCATCCCGGGGCTCTGCGGCGAAGTAGCTGATGACGTGCACCGGCTCGAAGAGGGCCCACATCCGCCTGGCGGTGGCCGCCATGTCAGTCGTGACCGTCATGGCGTCATCATTGCAAAGGTTCGGACAAATCGATACATGCCGCACGGAACTAACTGTGATGGACGCCATGGGGCGACCCGATTGCGGGCCAGGAACTAATTACGGCACAATGATGTTGTGAAATACGTGGGACTGGGAGAAGAGGCGCTGAGCACCGGTGGTGCCGGCGTTAACGCTGCCCAGACCCAGGAACCGGGGACGCGCGGCCGCATTGCGCGGCTGATTCTCGAGAACGGGCCGGTGACTGCCGCAGGTCTGTCGGCCCGGCTGGGGCTGACGTCGGCCGCCGTCCGCAGGCACCTCGACAACCTGCAGGCCGACGGCATGGTCGAGGTGCGGAACGCGAAGACGTACGGCACTCGCGGCCGCGGGCGGCCGGCCAGGCTGTTCACGATAACGGACGCGGGCCGGAGTGCCTTCGAGCACGCCTACGACGACCTGGCGACCAGCGCGCTGCGGTTCCTGGCGGAGCGCGCCGGACCAGGCGCCGTCGCCGAGTTCGCGCGGCGGCAGATTGCCGAGCTCGAGCGCCGGTACCGGCCGGCAGTCGAGGCCGCCGACCCCGCTCAGCGGGTCCAGGCGCTCGCCGCGGCGCTGTCCGCGGACGGGTATGCCGCCTCTGCTGGTGGTGGCCCAGCCGCTCGCGGGGGAGAACAGCTATGTCAGCACCACTGCCCGGTAGCACACGTGGCTGCCGAGTATCCCCAGCTCTGCGAGGCGGAGACGGAGGCATTCGGCCGCCTGCTCGGCACTCCCGTGCAGCGCCTCGCCACCATCGCTCATGGCGACGGGATCTGCACCACGCACGTCACGCCGCCTTCTCTCGTGCATAGCCGCCGCACTACAACCGAGGCCGGAGGAATCTCCGCATGACCACAATCGCCCGCCCAGAGCTCGATGGCCTGGACCGCTACAAGTTCGGCTGGTCCGATTCGGACGCAGCCGGCGCGGCCGCGCGCCGGGGCCTGAACGAGGACGTCGTCCGCGACATCTCGGCCAAGAAGAACGAGCCGGAGTGGATGCTGGACCTGCGGCTGAAGGGCCTGAAGCTGTTCGGGCGCAAGCCGCTGCCGACCTGGGGCTCTGACCTGTCCGGAATTGACTTCGACCACATCAAGTACTTCGTGCGGTCGACCGAGAAGCAGGCGGCGACCTGGGATGACCTCCCGGCCGACATTAAGAACACTTACGACAAGCTCGGCATACCGGAGGCGGAGAAGCAGCGCCTGATCGCGGGCGTCGCCGCCCAGTATGAGTCGGAGGTCGTCTACCACAAGATCCGCGAGGATCTTGAGGAGAAGGGCGTCATCTTCCTCGACACCGACACGGCGCTGCGCGAGCACCCGGACTTGTTCCAGGAGTACTTCGCGACGATCATCCCGGTCGGCGACAACAAGTTCGCCGCGCTCAACACCGCGGTCTGGTCTGGCGGCAGCTTCATCTACGTGCCGAAGGGCGTGCACGTCGAGATCCCGCTGCAGGCCTACTTCCGGATCAACACCGAGAACATGGGCCAGTTCGAGCGGACCCTGATCATCGTCGACGAGGGTGCCTACGTGCACTACGTCGAGGGCTGTACAGCGCCGGTCTACTCCTCGGACTCGCTGCACTCGGCTGTGGTCGAGATCATCGTGAAGAAGGGCGCCCGCTGCCGGTACACGACCATCCAGAACTGGTCGGCGAACGTCTACAACCTGGTGACCAAGCGCGCCGTGGCGTACGAGGGCGCGACCATGGAGTGGGTCGACGGCAACATCGGGTCGAAGGTCACGATGAAGTACCCGTCCGTCTACCTGATGGGCGAGCACGCCAAGGGCGAGACCCTTTCGGTCGCATTCGCTGGCGTGGGCCAGCACCAGGATGCCGGGGCCAAGATGGTGCACTGCGCGCCGAACACGTCATCGACGATCGTGTCCAAGTCGGTGGCCAGGGCCGGTGGCCGGACGTCGTACCGCGGGCTGGTGCAGGTGCAGGAAGGCGCCGAGCACTCAAAGTCCACGGTGAAGTGCGACGCCCTGCTGATTGACACGGTCAGCCGGTCGGACACATATCCATACGTCGACGTGCGCGAGGACGACGTGGAGATGGGTCACGAGGCATCGGTGTCCAAGGTGTCCGAGGACCAGCTCTTCTACCTGATGAGCCGCGGCATGACCGAGGACGAGGCGATGGCCACCATCGTCCGTGGCTTCGTCGAGCCCATCGCGCGCGAGCTGCCGATGGAATACGCACTCGAGCTCAACCGGCTGATCGAGCTTCAGATGGAAGGAGCGGTCGGCTGATGTCAGGCCTGCAGGGAGCCGTCGAGACGGCTCCCGTGTCAAGGCTGCATGAGCAGCAGTCGTACGACCCGGCTGACTTCGCTGTGCCTAGCGGCCGGGAAGAGGAATGGCGCTTTACGCCGCTGCGTCGCCTGCGTTCTTTGCATTCGGAGTCCGGTCCAGGTGACGGGAAGGTGCATGTCGTAGCCGATGCCGGGCCTGGCGTCACCACTGAGAAGACCGAACATGGTGACTCCAGGCTCGGCACCGCCTACGTCCCGGCCGATCGCGTCAGTGCCAGGGCTTTCGCTTCGTTCACGGAGGCGACGGTTGTCCTCGTTCCAGCTGAGACCCAGTCGAGTGTGGCTACGCACATCAGCGTTCGCGGTGAGAGTGCCGAGGGGGCGGCTTTCGGGCACACGCTGGTCCAGGTTGGCGAGAACGCGAGTGCCATGGTGGTGCTTGAGTACTCGGGCAGTGCGACGTTCGCGGACAATGTCGAGTTCGTGGTGGGCGATGGCGCGTCGCTCACGGTTGTTAGCTTGCAGGCGTGGGCCGATGACGCCGTGCACTTGTCCCATCATCATGCGCAGCTGGGGCGCGACGCCCGGCTGACACATACTGCCGTGACGCTGGGTGGCTCGGTCGTGCGGCTAGCGCCGTCCGTGCGGTACGCCGGACCCGGCGGCGATGCGGAGCTGCGCGGCCTGTACTTCGCCGATGCCGGGCAGCACCTAGAGCACCGGCTGTTCGTCGACCACGCCGAGCGCAACTGCCGGAGCCGGGTGAGCTACAAGGGCGCGCTCCAGGGCGACGAGGCGCACGCGGTATGGATTGGCGACGTGATCATCCGCGCCGCCGCTACCGGGACCGACACCTATGAGTACAACCGGAACCTCGTACTGACGAACGGGACGAGAGTGGACTCGGTGCCAAACCTGGAGATCCTGACCGGCGAGGTCGCCGGCGCGGGGCATGCCAGCGCGAGCGGCCGGCTGGAAGACCAGCACCTGTTCTACCTGATGGCGCGCGGGATCCCGGCCGACGAGGCCAAGCGCCTGGTGATCCGCGGCTTCTTCGGCGAGCTCATCGCCCAGATCGAGGTCCCCGAGCTGCAGGAGCGGATCACGGCGGCGGTGGAGGCGGAGCTGGCATGAGCGAGTTCCATCGGGCCTGTGCGCTGTCTCAGTTGCCGGCCGAGGGCGCGATCGGCGTCGAGGTGGCCGGGATCCCGGTCGCTGTCGTCCGGGCCGAAGGCGAGGTCTACGCGCTGCACGACGTCTGCTCGCACGAAGAGGTCCCGCTGTCCGAGGGCGAGATCTACGACCACACCGTGGAGTGCTGGCTGCACGGATCCTGTTTCGACCTGCGGACCGGCAAGCCGACAGGGCCGCCAGCCACCAAGCCGGTGACCACATACCCAGTCAAGATTGAAGGCGACGACGTCCTCGTCGAGTTCTAAGCCAAGCAACCAGGAGACAACCGATATGTCCACCCTAGAGATCCGTGACCTGCACGTCAGCGTGACGGACGCCGCGGGGGAGAGCCGCGAGGTCTTGCGCGGCGTCAACCTGACTATCCCGTCCGGGGAGACGCACGCGATCATGGGGCCGAACGGGTCGGGCAAGACGACGCTGGCGTATGCCATCGCCGGGCACCCGAAGTACACCGTGACCCAGGGCTCGATCAGGCTGGACGGTGATGACGTGCTCGCGCTGAGCGTCGACGCCCGGGCGCGGGCCGGGCTGTTCCTGGCCATGCAGTACCCGGTCGAAGTGCCTGGCGTCTCGGTGTCGAACTTCCTGCGCACGGCGATTACCGCTGTCCAGGGCGAGGCGCCGAAGATCCGCACCTTCGGCAAGGACCTGCGGGAGGCGATGGACCGGCTGTCGATGGACCCGTCGTTCGCGCAGCGCAACCTCAACGAGGGCTTCTCCGGCGGCGAGAAGAAGCGGCACGAGATCCTTCAGCTCGAGCTGCTGAATCCCAAGATTGCGATCCTGGACGAGACGGACTCAGGTCTCGACATCGACGCGCTCAAGGTCGTCTCGGCTGGCATCAACAGGTTCCGCGAGGACCCCTCGCATGGCGTGCTACTCATCACGCACTACACGCGCATCCTGCGCTATATACAGCCGGACTACGTGCACGTATTCGTCGCCGGCCGGATCGTCGAGGAGGGCGGCTCGGAGCTGGCCGAGGAGCTCGAGACCAGCGGTTACGAGCGGTTCCTGGCTGCGGACGCGGTGGCGTGACAATGAAGGCGGTGGCGAGATGACGACGGTGGCCGGCCGGCCGCGTGCCGGGTCGCTCGACATCGAGGCGATCCGGTCGGACTTTCCGATCCTGGGCCGCGCCGTTCGCGGCGGCCGGCACCTGATCTACCTGGACTCCGGCGCGACCTCGCACAAGCCGCGCCAGGTCCTGGACGCCGAGCGCGACTTCTACACGACCCGCAACGCGGCAGCCCACCGCGGCGCGCACCTGCTGGGTGAAGAGGCGACTGATGCTTATGAGGCTGCCAGGGCCAGGATCGCAGCGTTCCTGCGGGCCGATCCTGGCGAGATCGTCTTCACCAAGAGCGCCACCGAAGCTGTCAACCTTGTTGCCTATGCGATGAGCAACGCCGCCACCGCCGGGCCCGAAGCCGGCCGGTTTGCGGCGGGCCCGGGCGACGAGGTGCTCGTCACCGAGTCCGAGCACCACGCCAACCTGGTGCCCTGGCAGCAGCTATGCGAGCGGACCGGCGCGACCTTGCGCTGGTTTGGCGTGACGCCGGCCGGACGACTTGACCTGTCCCGCATCGATGAGCTGATGAACGGCCGGACCAGGCTCGTCGCGGTGACGCACCAGTCCAACGTCACGGGCGTCGTGCCGCCAGTGGCGGAGATCGCCGCAGCCGCGCATCAGGCCGGCGCGCTGGTCCTGGCCGACGGCGCGCAGTCCGTGCCCCACCAGCCGGTGGACGTGGCCGCCCTCGGCGCTGACTTCCTCGTCTTCTCCGGCCACAAGATGCTCGGCCCGTCCGGTGTCGGGGTGCTTTGGGGCCGTCGTGAGCTGCTCGAGGCGATGCCGCCGTTCATCACCGGCGGCTCGATGATCGAGGTCGTGCGCATGGAAGGCTCGACCTTCCTGCCGCCGCCGGACCGCTTCGAGGCCGGCGTGCCCGCGGCCGCGCAGGCGGTCGGGCTGGCCGCAGCGTGCGACTACCTGGACGGGCTCGGCATGGCGAACGTCGCCGACCACGAGGAGGCGCTCACGGCGCACGCGCTCGACGCGCTCGGTGCTATCGACGGCCTTCGGGTCCTGGGCCCGCTCGACACCCAGCACCGCGGCGGCGCGGTGTCGTTCGTGCTGGACGGCATCCACCCGCACGACGTCGGGCAGGTGCTCGACGAGCTGGGGATCGCGGTTCGGACCGGGCATCACTGCGCCTGGCCGCTGCATCGCGCGCTGCACGCCCAGGCCAGCACCAGGGCTACCTTCTACGTCTACAACACGCACGACGAGGTAGACGCGCTCGCCGCCGGAATACGACAGGCGCAGAAGTTCTTCGGGACACCGTGATGGATCTCGAGTCGATGTACCAGGAGATCATCCTGGAGCACTACCGCCGGCCGCTGCACGCGGGCCTGCGGGAGCCATTCGACGCCCAGGTGCAGCACGTGAATCCGACCTGCGGCGACGAGGTGACAATGCGGGTCACGCTCAAGGACGCCGGCCCTGATGCAATCCTGGCCGATGTGTCCTACGAGGCGCTCGGCTGCTCGATCAGCCAGGCCAGCGCTTCCGTGATGGCCGACATGATCATCGGCAAGACGGCGGCCGAGGCCATGCGGATCAGCGACGAGTTTCTGGCGCTGATGCAGTCTCGCGGCGAAGGCGAACCAGACGAGGACGTGCTGGGCGACGCGATCGCCTTCGCCGGGGTGTCGATGTACCCGGCTCGCATCAAGTGCGCGCTGCTGGGCTGGATGGCCTGGAAAGATGCGACGGCCAAGGCGCTGAGCGAGCGCCAGACAGGGGAGCAGAGATGACGGAGCCAGTCACTACTGAGCACGGCACTACCGCGTCGCCGACGACCGCGGGCGCCGATGAGAGCATGTTCTCGGCGGGTAACCCGGAGACCGAAGACGTCCTCGAGGCGCTGCGCGACGTGGTCGACCCTGAGCTCGGGGTCAACGTCGTCGACCTCGGCCTGGTCTACGGCGTCACTGTGGAAAGCGATCGCACCGCCACTATCGACATGACGCTCACAAGCGCGGCCTGCCCGCTGACCGACGTCATCGAGGACCAGACGCGGGTGGCACTCGACGGGCTGGTAACGGACTTCCGGATCAACTGGGTCTGGCTGCCGCCGTGGGGCCCCGAGAACATAACCGAGGACGGCCGGGAGCAACTGCGCGCGCTGGGCTTTAACGTCTGAGTCGAGACCTCTTCTTTCATTAGTCGACAGCAGTACGCGTGCGCTAAATGCCAGCGTTGTCGGCGCGTTGAACGCATCGCGTAATCCTGCTTAGCTGGGGTAAGCCCGGTCAGACTCGATCCAGCGCTGCATGGAGTGCATGTGGGCCGACGGCAGGTCAAGGGTTGGAACGAGTTGCGCAGGGCCGTGGCCCGGTGCGTTCGCGCCGTCTCCGGTGCGCGCTGGCCGATTGCCGCGACCGGAGTGGCGCTTGCCGTGGGCGGGCTGGCTGCCTATACAGCTGCCGGCAGTGGCCTGCTCGGGGGAGCGGCACAGGCAGCGGCGGCGCCGCACGCAACATCGCACACCCCGGGAGCGCACAACGCGGGTCCGCATGGGCAGGGCGTGGCGCCGAGTTCACCTACCCCACGGCCGTTGCAGCCTGCAGCCGGCTCAGCGACAGTCCGGCCAACCGCGTCGGCTGCCCCTGGGCATCTTTGGAGCGCCGCGGGAAGCGCCGAGGGACACAAGCCGCGTCCGCGGCATGTGAAGCACAAGCGACGTGCGCGACATGCCGAGCACGAGCGGCATCCGACCAGTACGATCCTGGTCGCGTCGCCGAGCCCCGCGACTGCCGGCGCCACAGTGAGGCTCACGGCGACGGAGACAGCTTCGGGCGGGACGCACGTGGCTGGGCACGTGCAGTTCGAGGTCGGCGAGGTCGACATCGGCACCCCGATTGCAGTCGACGGAACGGGCGTCGCCACCACTTCCACGACGTTCGCGGCCGCGGGAAGAGAGTCGCTCTCGGCGGACTTCACCCCGGCGGGCGCCTCTTTCGGCCACTCGGAGGGCACGTTCTCCCTGGTTGTAAACCCTGTGAGCAGGCCGTCCGCGGGCAGCGAGCCGATCTCGGTGATGGTGCCGCGATCGGGCGGGTTCACTGTCACGATTGACCCTGGCCCGGTCCAGCTCACTCCATCGGGCTCGATCGCAACCGGGAAGCTGCCGGACGTCACCGTGACCGACACGCGGAACTACTACCCAGGCTGGTCGTTGTCCGGCCAGGCGTCCAGGTTCACTTACAGCCGTAACCACACCGGCAAGTCCGTCCCGGGTAACCAGCTCGGGTGGGTGCCGACGGTCGTCGGATCACAGCACGGCGGTGCGCAGCTCGGCCGCGCGGTGGCCCCTGGCCGCCCAGGCCTGGGCTCGGCCCCGGCCACGCTGGCTTTCGCGCCAGCGGGCTGCGGGTTTGGGACCAACATCCTGAGCGCCAAGCTGACGCTCGACATCCCGCCAGCGGTCGTCGGCCGCTACAGCGGCACTGTGACCATTACCTATGTCGAGTCACAGCCTGCCTCGACCACTGGCTGCGGCAGAACCACGTGCGACGGGCCGTCGGATGCCAGGCACAACCTGGACGACAGGTGTCCGGCCGGCGGCGACCGTTAGGCGTCCGCGTCGGCCGGCGAGGATGCGGGTGTGGAGGTCCTGAGCAGCCGTGTCCTCGTGCGGCCGGCCAACCTGACCCGAAGCCGCGAGTTCTACGGCGACATCCTCGGCCTGGCGGTCTACCGCGAGTTCGGCCCGCCGGATGACCCTGGCGTCGTCTACTTCCTCGGCGGCGGCTTCCTGGAAGTCGCCGGGCCTTCAGATCAGCCCGGCGGAGCGGCGGTCCAGGTCTGGCTTCAGGTCCGCGACGTGCACGCTGAATACCGGCGGTTGCTCGCGGCCGGGGCGCGAATCCTGCGGGAGCCGGTATCCGAACCTTGGGGACTAACAGAGATGTGGATCGAGGATCCCGACGGCGTCCGGATCGTCCTCGTCGAGGTCCCGGCGGATCATCCGCTGCGCCGAGACCCCCGAGGCTAAGACCCCAGCCCGCCTGGACGCGGAACGTGAGCAGCTAGAACAAATTCCCCGGAGTTCCATGCTTGGCGAACCAGAGCCGGATGAAGCCGCCGTACAAGGCGAGCAGGATCAGGACCGCGGTCATGATCGGTGTGACGATCCGGATCCAGGCGCCGTGCTTTTCGACGGGTATGTCGTTATCCATCATCCAGGCGAATCGCTCCCTGATAACCGGCGGAGCGATGGGATAGCGGACCCACGCGGGGATTTTGCCGCTGAGCCGCGCCCGGGTCACACCTATTTCGATGAAGAACAGCTGGACAGTGTTTCCGATCGGGCGGTAGAGGCGGTGCACTACCAAGCCGGCGATGATGCCGATGAGCAGCGGCTCCAAGGTCCAGGTGGAAAGGAACGTGCCGAGCCACGCAGGCATGCTCGCGGTGAGGTGCAGGACCCGGTGGCCCACCGTGTGGTGCCATAGCCACGGGGCGGCGAAGTCGATCACCCAGATGCCCGCGATGACCATGGGCAGCGCGGCCACGATGATCAGCAGTGGGGCGGTGAGAACGCGGAACGCGCCGACGCGCTCGCCGTGGGCCTTCTTCCAGTCTGCGAGCAAGGACTTGACCAGCAGCGTCGCCAGCGCGCCTTCATAGACGTCCCGGATGTGGTGCCTGGCTGTCTTCCACCACTCGGCGGCGAACAGGCCGTTCCATTGTGGTCGCAGATAGAGGATGGTGTGGCCGCCTGACGACCAGTGCACCTGGATGATCAGGTAGTACAGTGCGGCGATAATGTACGCACCCGCGGTGGCGGCAGCGAACGACCAGATCAGCTGTTGCCCGAGGCGCAGGTGAATCCGGTGCCCGTTCACATCGATGTGCCTCGGCACCTTGGGCAGGGCCGCCGCAGCGGTCGCTGTCACTTGTGAATCCCGACGGGAGCAGGCAGGTTGGCTGCGCCTGCGATACGCGATTCCATGAGTTCTTCTCAGATCTGCCCGTCGGCTCGCGATGCTCGTCATGCGTGGCCGACGATGACGCGACCCGGCGTGCTGGTTCCTCAACTGACGGCGCTTCGGTATTGATGATGACAGGTTGTCAGCTTCATTCTCTAGACGCGCGCCTAGAGCCTGACGGATGAGATCTCGTCGGCGCCGCGTGGCGTCGGCTGGTTGCAGCGGGCACTGCAGGTAAGCCTGTTCTTGTGGACCGCTTCACCGGCCCTTAACCCAAGGTGGTGTGTGCTGCCAGCAACAGACGCCTTGCTTACAGGGCGGTAGAGCACGCCTCGGGCAGACTGATGACGCAGCCAGATAGTGAGTTCAGCGAGTTTATCCGGCGGTCTTTGCATGCTGCGGTTGAGTCGGTCGCTGTCGGCCCAGATGGCCTGAACCGGATCATGGCCCGGCTGCCCGCGACATGGCCAGCGAGTCCTGTTGCTCGCCGGGATCTTGGCACGCGCGGACGGACTGGATCCCGCCCGTCGCGGCTGCCATGCTCCGCAACGGTTATCGGCCGCGAGCCGCAAGCCACCCGGGCATCTGATCGCCACCCTTCCAGCGGTCTCGAGCCGGCCTGAGCGGCCCGCGTCCGCCCGGCGCCTCTTCCAGCACCAGCCGGCCTGCCAGGCCAGCGGCCGGCTACTATCGGTGGATCATGACTCGCGGCCTGCTTCTTCCCGGCCGCGGCGAGGCCCGGTAGTCAGCCGGTCGGCCCCTCGCCGCGGGTGGCTCTGCTACGCCGGCCGATGTTCGCCTAGCGCACCCGTTAAGGAGCGCACCCCGTTAAGGAGCAGAGCACAGTCATGAGCAATCCATCGCTGCAGCGCCCGAGTGGCATGCCGTGTCATCGCTATCGCCCGTTCCCGACCGTTGCCCTGCCTGACCGGCAGTGGCCGTCGCGGACGATCACCGCAGCCCCGCGCTGGCTGTCCACCGACCTGCGCGACGGCAACCAGGCCCTGATCGACCCGATGAACGCCGCCCGCAAGCAGGCCATGTTCGACCTGCTCGTCCGCATGGGCTACAAGGAAATCGAGGTCGGCTTCCCGGCGGCGAGCCAAACTGAGTTCGACTTCATCCGCAGCCTCATCGAAGGCGGCAGCATTCCTGACGACGTTCGCATCTCTGTCCTGACCCAGGCCAGGGAGGAGCTGATCGAGCGGACTGTCCAATCGCTCGCTGGGGCCAAGATGGCGACCGTCCACCTCTATAACGCGGCCGCACCGCTCTTCCGCAGCGTCGTATTCGGCTGGGCCGGGGATGGCCGGGAGGAATGCAAGGCCGTCGCCGTCGACGGCACCCGGGCCGTCGTCAAGTACGCCGGCGAGTACCTGGCTGGCACTGACTTCGGCTACGAGTACTCGCCTGAGATCTTCATGGACACCGAGCTCGACTTCTCGCTGGAGATCTGCGAGGCGGTCATGGACGTCTGGCAGCCAGGGCCGGACCGGGAGATCGTGCTCAACCTGCCGTGCACCGTCGAGCGGTCCACCCCGAACGTGTATGCCGATCAGATCGAGTGGATTAGCCGGCACCTCTCCCGCCGCGAGCACGTCGCCCTTTCGGTGCACACCCACAACGACCGTGGAACCGCCACCGCGGACGCTGAGCTGGCGATGCTGGCGGGCGCCGAGCGCGTCGAGGGCTGCCTTTTCGGTAACGGGGAGCGCTCGGGCAATGTCGACCTGATCACGCTTGGTCTCAACCTGTACAGCCAGGGCATCGACCCGATGATCGACTTCAGCAATATCGACGAGATCCGGCGGACAGCGGAGTACTGCAACGGCATCGGCGTGCACGAGCGCCACCCCTACGCTGGCGACCTGGTGTACACCTCGTTCTCGGGCTCGCACCAGGACGCGATCAAGAAGGGTTTCGACGACCTCGCCCGCCAGGCGGCGGAGGCCGGCCGGCCAGTGAGCGAGCTGCCCTGGCAGATGCCGTACCTGCCGATCGACCCGAAGGATGTTGGCCGGACCTACGAAGCCGTCATCCGGGTCAACTCGCAGTCCGGCAAGGGCGGCGTGGCCTACATCATGAAGGCCGATCATCACCTTGACCTGCCGCGTCGGCTCCAGATCGAGTTCAGCCACGTGATACAGCGGCACACCGACAACGAGGGCGGTGAAGTCAGCGCCGCCCAGATGTGGCAGATCTTCGCCGCCGAGTACCTGGAGCCAGGACCGTTCGAGCTGGTCAGCTACACAGCCGCGAGCGAGGGCGGCACTGAGCGGGTGGACTGCACGGTCCGGGCCTACGGGATCGAGTACGAGCTGTTCGGGATCGGCAGCGGGCCTATCGCTGCGTTCTGCGCGGCCGTCTCCGAGGTCGACCTCGGGCTCGGCGGGGTCGGCGTGCGCGTGCTCGACTACGCCGAGCACGCGCTGACCGCGGGCCGCGACGCTGAGGCCGCCGCCTACCTCGAAATCGAGATCGGCGACCAGGTGCTGTGGGGGGTCGGCATCAGCTCGTCGATCGTCCGGGCGTCGGTGTCAGGCGTGATCAGCGCCCTGAACCGGGCGGCACGGCTGCGCGAGCCGCGCGGCTAGCCCCGCCGGTAGAACTGGCTGCCAGCAGCGACCAGGGCCTCGTCGATGTGATCGCGCTTACCCGAGCCTAGGAACGTGACGTCGATCGGGAAAGCCGCGTCCTCGGGCGCGGCTTCCCAGGCAGCTCGTTCCACGGCGCCGACGACCAGGTCCTGGGCAGCGCTGTCGGCCGGGTCATCCAGCGTCACGGCGACCAGCAGGCCCTCGCCCGCGAACTGGACCGACAACCAGGCTGCCGTCGCCTCGCGGACCGCGGCGATTGAGATCAGCCCGGCTGCGATCCCGGCCAGCAGTGCGTCAGGCCGGACCGGCAGCGGTGCGACACTCAACCGGTCCAGGTCACCCGCATCCTGGCCGGCCGCAAGGTACGACACGCCGGGCGGGTAGACGGGCACGCTCTCGCTGGCGCCGGCGTTGAGGGCAATTCCGATGGACGCTGGCAGCAGCCGGGCGAGGTCGGCCGCCCGCACCACCACGTGCGGCACGGGTGCCTGCGCGGCTGCCGGGCGCGGATCAGCGCCATCCGGGCGAGCGAACTGCTGCAGCAGATCAGCCGATGAATACGCGGGCACGAAGTCGCTGCCGCGGTAGGAGACGATAGGCAGGGTGACCGCGGTCCCCTTGATCGCCTGGGCCCCGCCGGCAGGCAACGGAAGCCAGAGCCGCGCGGACCGTAGGACTTCCAGCAGGTCGCCAATGCGGCCAGCGTCGGTGATCGCGGCGGCCAGCGCGTGTTCGACGGCGGCGGCCGGCGCGGCTGCTAAGCCGGTGGTGCCGTCGCCAGAGCGGGTGTCCGTAGCCTTGCTTTCGGGTGCGGTGCTGATAGTCACCTGACGGATAGTAAGCGCTTCGGGGCGGTGGGTAATGGCAAATGGCCAACGTGACGCTCAGCGTTGGCTCGAGATCAGCCCGGAGCGCATAACTGTCTGGCTAGCGTCCTTTGCCGAGCGGCACGGGGCGACCGCGACGGAAGTCGATGATCGCCGGGAGGTCGTGACGGTCCGCGCGGCCGACGGCAGCAGCGCCGCCTGCTATACCCCGTTCCCGCCCCTTTCGGTCTCAGCCATGGGTAGCGGTGGCGATCTCGCTGCGCACGCCGGCGCTGATCGGACGGTCGCTGTCTTGCTGGTCCGGCTCGGCGGGTACGCCGCCGGCGTGTTCGCCGGCGCGCCGCCCCGGCTGGTGGCGTCCAAGGTCGGCAGCCGACTCGTCCATGGACGCAGCGCGGCGGGCGGCACATCGCAGCACAGGTTCGCGCGCCGCCGGGAGAAGCAGGCCCGCGAGGCGCTGGAAGCCGCCGCCGACAATGCCGTGGGCGTCTTCGCCGCCTTCAGTGGCCGGCTCGACGCGGTGGTCCTCGGCGGCGACAAGCGGTCCATGGCCCCGCTGCGGGCGGACGCGCGGCTGCGGCCGTACTTTGACCTCGCCGTAGACAGGTTCCTGACGGTGCCGGACCCGCGGCTGGCGGTACTGAAGGACACACCGCGGTTGTTCCGCGCCATCCGGATCCGGCTCACCGATAGCCGATCTGGCGGTGCGGGCGCTGCTGAGACCGCGGAAACTGGTTCGCCGGACGGGTCGGCGGTCACGTAAAATTACGCCATGCAACCGCTCCTGACGTGATGCCGCGTCCCCGCAAGAGGGGACCAGTCTGCCTGGCGACCGATCCCAGTCCGGTTATGGAGCGAGTTTCCCGTGATCTCCGCACGTGATGTTGAACTGCGCGCTGGCGCGCGCCTGCTGCTGGAGAGTGCCTCTTTCCAGGTCGCGGCGGGCGACAAGATCGGCCTTGTTGGTCGCAACGGCGCGGGCAAGACCACGCTGGCCCGCGTGCTTGCGGCCGAGGGCCAGCCCGCGGCCGGCCAGGTGGTGGTCGGCGGCTCAGTCGGCTACCTGCCGCAGGACACGATGGCGGGCGACCTGGAGGCGCTCGCGCTTGACCGGATCCTGTCGGCACGCGGCCTGGATGCGCTGATGGCCGGGCTGCGTGAGGCCGAGCTGCAGATGGCGGACTCGAATGCGGCCCGCCGTGATGCAGGCGTGCGCCGGTACGGGCACCTGGAGGAACGGCTGTCCGTTCTCGGCGGCTACGCCGCCGAGTCAGAAGCGGCATCGCTGGCGGCGAGCCTCGGGCTGCCCCAGAAGGTGCTGAAGCAGCCGCTGCGCACGCTCTCGGGCGGGCAGCGACGGCGGATCGAGCTCGCGCGGATTCTCTTCGGCGGCTCAAACACGCTGCTCCTCGACGAGCCGACGAACCACCTGGACGCAGACTCAGTGAACTGGCTGCGCGATCACTTGCGGGCCTTCCGCGGTGGCCTGGTAGTGATCAGCCACGACACCGGACTGCTAGAGACGGTCGTGAACAAGGTGTTCCACCTTGATGCCGATCGCAGCGTGCTGGACATCTACAACCTGGGTTGGCACGCGTACCTCGACCAGCGGGAGACCGACGCGCGGCGCCGGCGCCGGGAGCGGATGAACGCCGAGCGGCAGGCTGTCGCACTGCAGTCACAGGCCGACAAGATGCGTGCCAAGGCGACGAAGGCCAAGGCGGCGCAGAATATGCAGAAGCGAGCCGAGCGGCTGCTCGCTGGCGTCAGCGCCGATCGAGCACCCGAGAGGGTCGCCAAGCTCAGGTTTCCTGTCCCCGCACACTGCGGCAAGACGCCGATCAGCGCGACCGCGTTGTCGAAATCGTATGGCTCGCTCGAGGTATTCACCGATGTGGATGTCGCCGTCGACAAGGGCGCGCGGGTGGTCGTGCTCGGACTCAACGGCGCAGGCAAGACAACACTGCTGCGACTGCTGGCCGGCGTCGAGGAACCAGATACCGGCGAGGTCATGGCGGGCCACGGGCTGCGGCTCGGCTACTACGCGCAGGAACACGAGACGCTCGACAACACGCGGACGATCCTGGAGAGCATGCGCTCAGCCGCCCCGGATCTCGCCGAAAGCGAGCAGCGCCGCATCCTCGGGTCCTTTCTGTTCTCTGGTGACGACGTGCTTAAGCCGGTCCGTGTGCTGTCGGGCGGTGAGAAGACGCGGCTCGCGCTGGCGCTGCTCGTCGTGTCGGGTGCCAACGTGCTGCTGCTCGATGAGCCGACGAACAACCTCGACCCGGCCAGCCGGGCCGAGATCCTTGCCGCGCTGCGCACCTACCAGGGCGCCATCGTGCTGGTCACGCACGACGAGGGTGCTGTCGATGCGCTTGCGCCCGAGCGTGTCGTGTTGCTTCCCGACGGCGTGGAAGACTCCTGGAGCGAGGAGCTCGCGGACCTGGTGGCGCTGGCCTGAAAATTCTTGATCTTTTTTGGCGCCGCCCGGTAGCCGATCACGAGCGAATGGGTGATCATGGTCGGGTAGGTAGTGCACCGGTCATCAGCTCCCCAGGAGGTTCGCGTGACCGAGACTCTCAAGAAGGGCACCAGGGTGACCGGTGCCGACCGGACGAAGCTCGCGGCTGACCTCAAGAAGCGATATGGCGCCGGCGAGAGCATCCGGTCGCTAGCGGCATCGACAGGTCGGTCATACGGGTTCATCCACCGGATCCTGAGCGAGAGCGGTGTACCGCTGCGCGGTCGCGGCGGCGCGACGAGGGGCAAGGCGAAGGCCAGGGCATGAGGCACAATGAGTGTCTGTGTCTGCTGACCTAGCCGATCTGACCAGCGCCGGGCTCGAACTGAGCATCTCCGGCAACGTGGCGACCGTGACGCTGGCGCGGCCCGAGCGCCGGAACGCGATGACGCCGAGCATGTGGCGCGGGCTTGCGCGCGCGGGCGAATCAATCCCGCCTGACGTCCGCGTAGTTGTCGTCCGCGGCGCGGGCCCGTCGTTCTGCGCAGGCATCGATTTGCGCATGTTCAGTCCTGACGGCGTACCGGGGGAGGAGCGCGGTCTTAGCGCAGCCGATCCCGGGTTCCAGGAGTCCATCGCGGGCTTCCAGGCCGGGTATACGTGGCTGCGGAATCCGGCGTTCGTGTCGATCGCCGCGGTGCAGGGGCACGCCATCGGCGGGGGCTTCCAGCTGGCGTTGTCTTGCGACCTGCGGGTGCTGGCGGAGGACGCCAGGCTCTGCATGAAGGAGCCGGCCCTCGGCCTTGTCCCTGACCTCACCGGGACGAAGCCCCTAGTCGACATCGTCGGGCTGCCGCGGGCGATCGAGCTATGCCTGACCGCCCGGACTGTCGATGCCCGCGAGGCGGCCCAGCTCAGGCTCGCCGAGCTTGTCGTGCCGGCGGCCGACCTCGACGCGGCGGTCGCTGACCTGGTCGCCGCGTTGTTGTCGACCGACGCTGCCGCCGCTCGCGCCACCAAGGCGCTCCTGCAGGCCGCGCCAGGAAACAGCCTCGAGCAGCAGGCCGCGGCCGAGCGGGCCGCGCAGGCGACGCTGCTGCGGGCCCGGCAGGCGGGCTGAGGGCGCCGCCGGCCTCAGCGTTGTTGTTGGTCAGCGCCGTTCGCTGCGGGCGCGGTTCGCCGTTAGCTGAGCGGGGATGATCTGGCCGCCTTGCTAGGTTCACCGGTCATGAGCATGCAGAACCAGTGGCACGCCATGCGGAGCTTCACGCGCGACCCGACCGTGACTAAGCAGAAGCTCAAGCCGGGTACCGTGAGGCGGATCACCGGTTATGCCCGGCCCTACCGGCTTGACCTGGCTATCTTCCTGATCGCCGCAGCCCTCGACGCCGTCGTGACCGTGCTGTACCCGGTCCTGATCGGTGTCGTCATCGACAAGGGCATCCTGCCTAAGAACACCACTGTGGTGCTGACCATCGCGGGCATCGTGGCGGGCCTGGCGATTTTCGATGGGTTCCTGGGCGTCGTCCAGCGATACTTCACCGCACGAGTCGGCGAAGGCCTTATCTACGACCTGCGGACCCAGGTATTCGAGCACGTGCAGCGGCAGCCGATCGCGTTTTTCACGCGGGCGCAGACGGGATCGCTCGTCAGCCGGCTCAACAGCGACGTCATCGGCGCCCAGCAGGCCCTGACGTCGACACTGTCGTCCGTGGTGTCGAGCACGCTGCAGCTCATCCTCGTGCTGGCCGTGATGTTCATCTACTCATGGCAGGTGACCGTCGTCGCCCTCGTCCTGATCCCGATCTTCCTGTACCCGGCGCGCCGGGTCGGGCGCCGCCTGCAGCGGCTGACCCGTGAGTCGATGCAGCTCGACGCCAGCATGGGATCGACCATGACCGAGCGGTTCAACGTGGCCGGCGCGATGCTGGCCAAGCTCTACGGTCGGCCTGCCGACGAGCTTGACCTGTTCTCTGGCCGGGCCAGCCGGGTCCGTGACATCGGCGTGCTGACCGCGCTCTGGGGGAGTGCCCTGTTCACCGGCCTCGCGCTGCTGGCCACACTGTCGACCTCGGTCGTCTATGGGCTCGGCGGCTTGCTGGTGATACACCAAGTGCTGCAACTCGGCAGCATGGTGGCGCTCGCCACGCTGCTGACCAGGCTCTACGGCCCGATCACGTCGCTATCGAACGTACAGGTCAACGTCATGACGGCGCTCGTCAGCTTCGACCGTGTCTTCGAGGTACTGGACCTCAAGCCGCTGATAGCCGAGCGGCCGGGAGCTACCCGGCTGGCCGCCCCGCGCCAGAACGGCAGCACGGTCGCGCCGTCTGGCGACTGGACCGCCGCTGGCGTGCCCGACATCGAGTTTGACCACGTGAGCTTCCGGTACCCGGCCGCCGCCGAGGTGTCCTTGGCGTCCCTGGAGTCGATCGCCGTGCCGGTGACCGAGCGGTCCGGGCCCGGCCAGCAGGCCCTGACCGATGTCAGCTTCCTGGCCCCCGCTGGCAGGCTGACGGCGCTGGTCGGGCCGTCCGGCGCGGGTAAGACCACCATCACCCACCTGGTGGCGCGGATGTACGACCCGACAGGCGGGACCGTCAGGATTGGCGGCACCGACATCCGGGACGTGACCCTGGAGTCGCTGCACGACGTGGTCGGCGTCGTCACCCAGGACGCCCACCTCTATCACGACACGATCAGGGCCAACCTGCTCTACGCGCGCCCGGCTGCCTCAGAGCACGAGCTCGTGCTGGCGTGCCAGGCGGCGCAGATCTGGGACCTGATCTCGGCCCTGCCCGATGGCCTCGACACCATCGTCGGGGACCGTGGCTACCGGCTCTCTGGCGGCGAGAAGCAGCGGATCGCGCTCGCCAGGCTCCTGCTCAAGGCGCCGTCAGTGGTCGTGCTCGACGAGGCGACCGCGCACCTGGACTCCGAGTCCGAGGCCGCAGTGCAGCGCGCGCTCAAGACGGCGCTGGCCGGCCGCACGTCGCTGGTCATCGCGCACCGCCTGTCCACGATCCGGGAGGCCAACCAGATCCTCGTCGTTGACGGCGGCCGGATCGTCGAGCAAGGTCAGCACGCCGAGCTGCTGGCCGCTGACGGACTGTATGCAGATCTGTACCACACGCAGTTCGCTCGCCAGGAAGCGGCGGAACCTGCACCTGTGCCCGGCGGCGCGCCCGTTTAGGGCCTGCCGGAGCTCAGTCTGCGTAGCCGACTCGCTTCAAATCCGGCCCGGCGACTGACTCCACTTCGCTGACCTGGGCCGGGCTCAGCACCCGGCGCCACACGCCGGGCTCGCCGTCACGGGCGCCGTCCCGGCGATTGGTCCGCACGTGGATAGCGCCGATGGCGTCGCCGACGAAATCCGAGATGCCTGCCGCAGTCGCCGCCGGATGCCGGACCACGTCCTCGTACCGCAGCGTGGTCAGCTGGTCGGCGGACAGGGCGGCCCGCAGCCTGGCCATCGCCCGGACCGACCCGCGCCACCGCATGGCGCACTTGCCAGCGGTGGACAGCTCCGGCCAGGTCGCCAGGTCCTGCTCGGTCTCGATGCCGAAGAAGGGGTTAGGGAACTCGGTCTCGACGTTGGCCATGCCAGGCTTGAACCAGCCGAGGGTCAGCGGATCGGCCAGCATTGCCGCGACCACGTCCCGCCCGTCCCTGATGATCTGCACGAGCCTGGCGTCGGCAAACGCGTCGAGCAGCGCGTCGGCGCAGTACATGAGGTCCGGACTCGCGTCTCCGTAGCGGACGATGTCGCTCTCGGCCACACAGCAGGCCGGGCCGGTCACGCGTCCAGCCTCCCGGCAGAAGGGTGAGCACGTCAGGCAGCCGTGCGCGGATACCTGCCAGGCTTGGGCGAAGGCATCCCGCAGCACGGTGGCGGCGGCGTCGCTGCGGCCGCGCTGGATAGACGGGCTCCGGGCGAACGCGTATACGACGCTCTGGACGGCGTCCTGGCCGATGGTCAGGTGAAACCCGCGCGCTTGCTTGAAGGCGCGACCGAGCAAGTCCGTGCCGGAATGCGGCGCGCCGATCACGAATACCGGCTGCCAGACCTTGCGGCCGTTGACGACAAGAATGTGCGGGCGGGGTGCCATGGCTACCCATCAGTGTGGCATTGACCGCGGTATGCCTGGTCCGAGCCCGATGATCAACGTTTCACCCGGCGGCAGTGGTCCCCGGCGTGACCCTCCAGGTTCAGCGCCGCCTGGATCAGCGGGACATGGCTGAAGGCCTGCGGCGTATTGCCGACCTGGCGGCCATACCGCGGGTCATACTCCTCGCTGAGCAGGCCGAGGTCACTGCGCAGCGCGAGCAGCCGCTCGAAGATTGCGACCGCCTCCTCGTACTCGCCGATGAGGTGAAGGGCATTGACCAGCCAGAAGCTGCAGGCCAGGAACGCGCCCTCAGCGCCCGGCAGACCGTCCACGTCGGCAAGGCTGCCGCGGGCGGCCTTGGCGGGCTGCGTGTAGCGGAGCACCAGCCCGTCTCGCATGAGCTCGCGCTTGATCACCCGGACTGTCGAGACCACCCGCGGGTCGTCCGGCGGCAAGAAGCCCACCTCGGCGATCATCAGCACTGAGGCGTCCAGCTCGCTGCTGCCGTAGTACT
>DATIOU010000109.1:0-1863 GCA_035472835.1 Streptosporangiaceae bacterium
CGTGATGTGCGGGATGACCTGCACCGTGTCACCCAGGTAGGCGCCGCGGCGCTCCTTGGCGATGACGCTTGAGTAGACCTGTCCGGTCGTGACGTTGGCCTCGCCGCTCAGCCTGGTGTCGAGGAAGCGCTCGTAGTGACCCACGTCCAGGTCGGTCTCCGTGCCGTCGTCGGTGACGAAGACCTCGCCGTGCTGGAACGGGTTCATCGTGCCAGGATCGACGTTGAGGTACGGATCCAGCTTCTGCATGGACACACGCAGGCCGCGCATCCTCAGGAGCCGGCCGAGGCTGGAGGCGGTCAGGCCCTTGCCGAGGCTGGAGGCGACGCCGCCGGTGACGAAGAGGTGTTTGGTCTCTACTTGCCTTGATGAGGCTAGCTTTGACTGAGTCGTGGTAGCGGGCAAGATGAGGCTCCCGTGGTGTCAGATGTAGCGGCGTAAAGCCGCAGGTCCACGGGCCACCAGGATAACATGCTGCAGGTACCAGGCTCGGCGACGCGCCGCTTTGTCACTTCTTAACCTGGTTTGCGGGCGCTTTCAGCGCCTGGTCAGCGGCCCCCGGCCCGCTACGCGGACGTGGGCGCGGAGCCGACGGCGGCGTTCCGGGGCTCTTGGCCGCCCGGGCTCTGGCCCGGATGATCGGCCTCGCCGAACCTCGCGAGCATGACCGCGCTGGCCACCGCGAGCAGGAAGCCGGCGATGGCGGCCGGCTCCAGGCCTGCCCTGGTCCTGTCACCGAGGAACAGCACCCCGATGAGGGCGGGCGGGAGCGTCTCGGCGAGCACGACCGCGGCAGTCGCGACGGTGACGCTGCCGCCCTCGAGCGCCGTCGCGTAGAACATGAACGACACGATGCCCGCCGCCGCGACGGCGTAGGCCGCGGGGTCGCGCAGCAGGGTAAGCGGCTCGAAGCCGTTGAGCACCCGCGCCGCGATGCCGATCACGCCGTAGCCGAACCCGGCCACCAGGCCGAGCGCCAGGGTGCGGGCCGGATCGCGCAACAGCCGCGCCGCGGCCAGGCCGACGAGCCCGAGCGCCGCGATGGCGACGATGAGCGCGAGCTTGAACACCACGCCTGCCTGGCTGGCGCCCTCCGGCCCGGCGCTGGACCCGAGCAGCCCGACCCCGGCGACGACCCCGGTCACGGCGAGCCATTCCCGCCAGGACAGCCTCACCTTGATCGTCAGCGAGGCGACGACCGCGATCACGGCGAGGTTCGCCGCGACGATGGCCTGGACCGCGAACAGCGGCAGCCGCTGCAGGGCGATGAGCTGCGCCACGAACCCGAGCGCGTCCAGGCACAAGCTGACCACGAACCGCCACTGCCGCAGCATGCGCGGGAGCAGGCCAGGGTCTATGCCGCCAGCGTCGGCATCCTGGGGCTTCCGGTTGCTGGCCTCATGCGCCGCGACCGACTGCATCACCGACGCTATTCCGTAGAACACGGCGGCGACGAGAGCGGCAGTCAGGCTTGCCAGCATAACGGTTAGCTTACGCTCAGCTTGTCATCAGCGTTCATGCAGATATGTCCTTCCCCTTCCCCCGATGAGGCATATCTAACGCAGTGCCGTGGCGGGCCTGGACTCCCAGCTGGTCCACAGCGGCCGGTACCCCATCCGGTACCAGAACGGCGCGGACAGCGGGTTGACCTGGCTATGGTGCAGCAGCGTCACCGCGACGCCCGCGGCGTCGAGCCTGGCGTGCAGGTTCCTGACCAGCGCCGCGCCGATGCCGGTGCCGCGCTCGCGGGTGTCGACGAACATCGTCTGCAGGTACGCGGCGGGGGACGCGCTGGTCATCCCGGCGATCCAGCCGCTGTCTTGCGGCGGCTGGGCGACCAGCAGCCCGACCGGGTGCCCGCCG
>DATIOU010000110.1:0-49644 GCA_035472835.1 Streptosporangiaceae bacterium
CCCCGAAAGTCGTCCGCTCATTCCGGCGGGTCTGTGAGGATCACAAGATCCTCGTGTTGACCGTGCACCAGCTTCGGCACACGACTGCTTGGCTGCTGAAGCAGCTCCACGTCCTGCCGAGGGACGCTCAGATGATCTTGGGCCATGCGCAGTTTACAACGACGATGCAGATCTATACGCACGTTGGCGAGGAGGCTCGCGACCAGGCCCGGACCGGGCCCAATGACTTGCTCAGTGGGGACCGCTAATTCCGCTACTGATGTCAGAAATGGATGTCAGCGACAGATTTCAAGATCGCGGATGGGGAGAAGCGCCTGGCTGGTGGAGCTAAGGGGACTCGAACCCCTGACCCCCTGCTTGCAAAGCAGGTGCTCTTCCAGCTGAGCTATAGCCCCAGGAAACCGCAGGTCACGCGGCCAGTAGGCGATCCTAGCATTTGATGGCGACCCGAGCTCGGCCCGGAACGACCGGCTCGTCATGAAAAGCCAGGTCAGCAGCTTGCTGACAGCGGCTTGGCGCAGACGAATACTCGACCTGTCGGCTGCTCTTCCCGGCCCTTCGATCCCGGACCTCATCATCGCCGCGACGGCTGCGATGGCTGGCCTCACAGTGCTAGACGTCGGCAAAGGCTTTGACAGCATCGCGGGAATCACTGGCCAGCCGCTGGAACGACTGAACGCGAGCTGAAGCTCGTAGAGCTGAAGCCGGGCTTCGGCGAACCGCGCTGACGCCGCGTCCAAGCGGCAAGCTAGCGGTCCGAGGTTCGACGCTCCACGGGCGTTTGCGGCGGCACATCAATCACGACTGCCGGAGGCTCGGCTGGCGGACCAGGCGGCTTGTCGTTCGATCCGTTGGCCTTTGCGGACGCGGTGCCAGCTGTAGCGACGCCGTCCGCGAGCAGCGCCGGCAGCTCCGCGATGCTCGGAATGATGCTGGTCGCCCCAGCCGCGCGCAGGCGCGCGGGCGAATGCGGTCCAGTCATGACTCCGGCGATCACGCCCGCGCCGGCGCGGCGGCCAGCCTCAATGCCGGCGCTAGTCCCGTGTACTACGGCCACATCTTGAACGGCGGCGGCCTCCGTCCGCAGGATCGCGGTCAGCACTAGGTCCGGCGCCGGGAAGCCGCGCGGGACATCCTCGGCGGCGAGCGTCAGGTCGACGCGGCGCCGCAACCCCGCGGTGTCGAGTACAAGATCCAGGACCCGGCGCGACAGGCTGGTGATGACGCAGACTCTGCAGCCCGCTTCGCGAAGACGTTCCAGCACCTGAACTGCGCCCGGCAGCGGCCGCATGACCGCCCGCCCGATTGCATCGGGCAGCGCGCGATCGAACGCAAGCTGCGCGGCCTGCGCCCGGGCTTCGTTTTCTGGGAACAGCAGCCGCATCACATCGCCAGGCGCCCGTCCGCGCGCCTGGTGGACCTGAGCCATCCGGCGCGCAAACGCGCTGGTGCCGCTGACGACGCCCTGCGTGGCAATCGCCTCGGCAAACGAGCGTTCGATCAGGCCTGTCTCAGCGACGAGGGTTCCGAGCAGGCCACAGCACGCCAGCGTGATGCCCGGGCGCTCAGCCACGCCGTTCATCCCGCGGCGCCACGTCAGTCGTCGGCCGTGGTCGCCTCGGTCCACAGGTCAAGCTCAGCCCGGTCCGCCTGGACCTTGCGCCACACAGCGAAGGCGCTGAGCGCGAGCAAGACGACCAAAAGCAGCTTCTTCACGGTGCCTGATCCTTCCGGTTCCGCTGCCAGGGCGGTATGTGGTCCGTCGTCGTCGCCCCGGCAGACCCCAGCAGCCTAGCAAGTTGTGAACTAGCGCGGTCTCTGCACGCGAGTCTCGTCCCAGACTGGCCCGGGAGACTCATAAACCTCGCCGTCCCCGCCAAACACCAGGAACCGGTCGAAGGACTTCGCAAACCATCGGTCGTGAGTGACGGCAAGGACCGTGCCGGAGTAGTACTCGAGCCCGTCCTGCAACGCGTCCGCGCTGGCGAGGTCAAGGTTGTCGGTCGGCTCGTCGAGCAGCAGCAGCGTCGCCCCGCCGAGTTCGAGCAGGAGGATCTGCAACCTGGCTTGCTGGCCTCCGGACAAAGTGCCAAAGGGCTGGCGAGCGCAGCCGGGGAGCTCGTAGCGCGACAGAGCGGACATTGCCTCGTTGATGAGCAGCGCGTGCTCGGTCATCAGGATCTCAAGCGGTGTCCGCCCGGCCAGATCCGGCCGCGCATGCGTCTGGGCGAACATGCCAGGCACAACCCTGGCCCCGAGCCTGGCCACGCCCGAATGCGCGACCTTCTCGCCGGCGAGCAAGCGAAGGAAGTGTGACTTGCCCGAGCCGTTGGACCCGAGCACAGCAACGCGCTCGCCGTACCAGACCTCCAGGTCAAACGGACGCATCAGCCCGATGAGCTCGAGCTGCTCGCAGATGACCGCGCGCTTCCCGGTCCGTCCGCCGCGCAGGCGCATCTTGACGTTCTGCTCTTTCGGCGCGAGCTCCGGTGGCCCCGCTTCCTCAAACTTCCGCAACCTGGTTACCGCAGCCTGGTACCGCGAGGCCATGGCGTCGTTGTAGGACGCCTTCTGCTTATACATGAGCATGAGCTGGCGCAGCTTCTCGTGTTCCTCGTCCCAGCGCCGTCGCAGCTCGTCGAGCCGCTCATTTCGGTCCCGCCTGGCTTCGGCATACGTGGCAAAGCCGCCGCCGTGCACCCAGACGTGCCGGTCCTCAACGGTGATGATGCGTTCTGCGCACGCCGCGAGCAGCTCACGATCGTGGCTGACGAGCAAGACCGTCTTGGCTGTCGCGGCGAGCTGCTGCTCCAGCCAGATCTTTCCCGGTACGTCGAGGTAGTTGTCGGGCTCGTCGAGCAGCAGCACCTCGTCCTTGCCGCGCAGCAGGGATTCCAGCACAAGTCGTTTCTGCTCCCCGCCAGACAGCGTCGCGACCTCCCGCCACTGGCAGCGGTCGTAGGCGAGGCCGAGCGCCGCCATGCAGCAAGCGTCGAAGTGGACCTCCTGCTCATAGCCGCCCGCGTCACCCCACTCGGCCAGGGCAGTCGCGTACCGCATCTGCGTTGGCTCGTCGTCGCGCTCCATCATCGCCAGCTCAGCCGCATCCAGCTGGCTCGCGGCGGCCCTGATCCGGGCAGGTGCGATTGACAGCAGCAGATCGCGGACCGTGGTGTCGTCCCGAATCCCGCCGATGAACTGACGCATCACGCCGAGGCCGCCGCTCGACGAGACCGATCCCGACTGCCGGGTCAGGTCGACAGTCACAAGGCGCATCAGGGTCGTCTTGCCCGCGCCGTTCGGGCCGACCAGGGCCGCGACGATACCGTCGCCCACCCGGAAGGAGACGTCGTCGAGCAGCACCCGGCCGTCTGGCAGGGTGTGACTCACATGCGCCGCCTCCACGTGCCCCATCCGAACTCCTGTTCCTTCCGGCCGCGGGTATGGCTGACAATAGCTGGATGGACCCCCAGGACTTCAACGTGAATTCCAGGCTCCGGGCGTCGGACACCGATCGGGATACGGCCGCCGCAGTCGTCAACAACGCCCTGGCGGAGGGTCGGTTGACGCCCGAGGAGCACGCCGATCGACTCGACGCGATATTCGGGGCGAAGACCCACGCCGAGCTCGTTCCGCTGCTGGACGATCTGCCGGCCCCGCGTGGCGTCAAACAGGAAATCGCCCGCCCGCGGCCTCCAGACGCCGACCTGGCGCCGCGAGGACGGCGGCGGCTCGTGGCGATTCTCAGCGGCTTCGGCCGTAAAGGAGCCTGGCATCCCGAGCCAGTGATGAGCATCGTAACCATCCTCGGCGGCGCTGAGCTCGACTTCAGGGACGCGGTGCTACCTGGCAAGGAGATCGTGCTGCGGCTAACGACCATCCTCGGCGGGCTCGGCATCATCGTGCCGCCCGACATGCGAGTGGTGGACAACACCGCTGCGATCCTTGGTGGCAGCGACGTCGGCGGCAAAGTCGCAGACGAGTCCGACGCGGATTCGCCCGTCCTGCGCGTCGAGGGCGTCTGCATTCTCGGCGGGGTCGGTATCGAGCGCAGGGAGCGCAAGCAGCCGAAGGCGCTCCAGAGTGGCCGGGGCTTCAACGTCAGCATCGACGGCGGGTCGCTCCCGGCCGTGCGCGTCAAGCGGCCCGATGAGGATGACTAGCTGGCTTGTGCCTGCGTAGCCCTGACTTCGGCCCGGCGCCGGACCGGGTCGGCGAGCGCAGCCGCGAGCTGGTCGATCGCGTGCAGCGAGTGCCCGCTGACCACCACGTCGCAATGCCGCCACGCTGCAGCCATGCCGGCCGCAAGTGGCTGATAGGCCGAGCTCTTGGTCCGCGGGTTCATCCACACGATCCGGAACGCGACGAGTGACAACCGCTGCATTTCGCGCCGGACGAATTCCGGGTCGCCGGTATCCCAGCCGTCTGAGATGATCAAGACGACCGCGCCGCGAGCCATACCGCGACGGCCGTAGCGATCGTTGAACTCCTTCAGTGCGGCCCCGAGCTTGGTTCCGCCGTGCCAATCGGGGGCGGTTTCCGCGGCCCTGGCCAGGGCGGCTGCCGGGGTCGACCGGCTGAGCGCAGTCGTCAGCCTGGTCAGCCGGGTGGCGAAGCTGAATACCTCGGCGCCGGCTCCGCCAGCCGCACAGTAGAGCAGCTGGATCATCGCACGTGCGTAAGGCTCCATGGACCCGGAGATGTCGCACAGCACGACCAGCCGCCGTGGCCGCCTGGCGGGAACCTCGCCGATCAGGCGGAACGCGTGGCCTCCGGTCCGGCGTGCTTGCCGCAGCGTCGAGCGCATGTCGGTTCGCCTGCCGCCTGGACGCGACTTCCGGCGCCGCGACCTGCGGCTCGGCACGGCGAGGGTTATCTGCCGCATCGCGGCGGCGAGCTCGGCGAGTTCGGCCGGGGTTAGCTCGGCGAAGTCGGTACCGGCAAGTCGCTCCACCGGGCTACCCAGATAAGCCTGCTGGATCTCCTGCTCGGCCTCGGGCGGCTCCTCACCGGGCGCGTCCTTCAGAGCCGCAACTGTCTCCGCATGCAGCCGAGCGGCCGTGGCAGCGTCTGCGATCTGGCCAGGCTGATGCTGACCGGGCCGAGCAGCCGGAGTCACGTTCTCGCCTGGCACCGGGCTGTCGCGGTCCGGAGAGCCGAAGACGCTGGTGAAGACGGCGCGCAGCATGTCGGCCTGCTCCTTGCTCGACACCAGCGTCGCGAGCGCACAGTCAAACAGCTCACGCCGCGTGGTGGGCTGCACAAGCAGCACCGCGGCGGCGAACCGCTGGCTCCGGCCAGGCCCGACCGGCAGGCCGGCCCGCCGCAACGCCGCGCCGAACCGGGCCGCCATCTCGGCCACGTCGGCGCTCGGAAGTGCGCCGCCTTCTTCGACTTCTGAACCGGCCGGACCGGCGCCTGCCAGCTCATCGCCACGCCAGTCGGCGTGATTCAGCCCGGAGTCGGCCGGGCTCCACTCACGGAATGCAGGCGCGTCAGGCATCGCCGTGGCCGACTACCGCCGCGATGTCGGCGGCGCGCACGCTCTGGAGGTCTTCGGCGTACTTGAGGACCGTGCCCATCGTCTTGCGCGCAGCGGCGGCATTGAGCTCGGTCGCGCCCAGCACATGAAGCGCGTTCGCCCAGCTGATGGCCTCGGCGATCCCAGGAGGCTTGGCCAGGTCGAAACTGCGGAGCCGGTTCACCCCGTTCGCCACCTGGGCGGCCAGCAGCTCGCTGGCGGGCGGCACCCGCCGTCTGATGATAGCGGCGACCCTGGCGGCGTCTGGGTAGTCGATCCAGTGGTACAAGCATCGGCGCTTGAGCGCGTCGTGGAGGTCGCGCGTCCGGTTCGAGGTCAGTACCACAACCGGCGGATAAGCGGCCCGCCTCGTTCCGAGCTCCGGGATGGTCACGGCGGACTCGGCCAGCAGCTCGAACAGGAAGGCCTCGAACTCGTCGTCGCCCCGGTCGACCTCGTCGATCAGCAGCACGGCCGGCCGCGGTCCCGGATGATCCAGCGCCGCCAGGAGCGGGCGTTCCAGCAGGTAGTCGTCGCTGAAGAGGTCGGCCTCGTGCGGAGTCTCGCCGCGTGCCTCGGCCAGCCTGATGGCCAGGAGCTGGCGCGGATAATTCCACTCATACATCGCCTCGGCCGAGGTCAGGCCCTCATAGCACTGGAGTCGGATGAGCGGGGTGTCCAGCACGGTCGCCAGTGCCTTGGCTGCCTCGGTTTTCCCCACGCCGGGCTCGCCTTCCAGCAGGATCGGCTGGCTCATCCGCGCTGCGAGAAACAGCGCAGTGCCGAGCGCCTCGTCGGCAAGGTAGCTGACGTCGTCCAGCTCGGCCAGCAAGGTCGGAACGTCTGGCAACTGCTCGGCGAGATCGCTCATATCACCGTCATCTGGTAGCAAATGGACTTCTTCCTGACAACGCCGGCCTGAAACCCAGCGCAGCCAGCGTATCTGGGCCCGCGCGCGCCGGATCAGAACCGTCGCTCTAGCTGTAGCTCCGATCGGGCAGCGAAGATTCCGTCCGCCCGGGCCTGGTTAGGGGCGGTGACCGCGGACGCGATCACTGGACCGCAAGGTCGGACCGGCCTTGGCGGCCGTGAATGGCGCACCAGACGTTGGCCGGCGTGAGCGGCATGTCCGCGTGCTTCACGCCGAACGGGGCAAGCGCGTCTATCACCGAGTTCACGACGGCCGCCGGTGAGCCGACGGTGGCGGACTCGCCGATGCCCTTGGCCCCTATCGGATGATGGGGTGACGGGGTAACGGTCGCACCGAGCTCGAACGACGGGCATTCCATCGCCGTCGGCAGCAGGTAATCCATGAACGACCCGCTCAGGCAGTTGCCTGCGGAGTCGAACACGATGGCCTGCATCAGGGCCATCCCGATCCCGTCGGCCAGTCCCCGGTGCACCTGACCTTCGACGATCATCGGGTTGATGCGCACGCCGCAGTCATCGACGGCGATGAACCGGCGGACCTTGACCTCGCCCGTCGCCGGATCGACATCGGTAACGCAGATGTAGGCGCCGAACGGGAACGTCAGGTTCGGCGGGTTGTACACGGCGGATGCGTCAAGGTGACCCTCGACGCCCGCTGGCAGCGCCAGCGGCGAATGCGCTGCCATCGCGATCTCCGCGAAGCCGAGCGCCAGCTCAGGATCGCCGCGCACCCGCCACTTGCCGTCGGCCCACTCCAGGTCGTCGGCCGCCACCTCCAGCATCGCCGCCGCCACTATCCGCGCACGCTCCCGAACCTTGCGGGCCGCCATCACGGCGGCGGCCCCGGACACTGGCGTGGAGCGCGATCCGTACGTGCCGAGGCCAAACGGCGTCCGGTCGGTGTCGCCGTGCACGACCTCGACGTCGTCGGGCGACAGCCCCAGCTCGTGGGCGACGATCTGAGCGAACGTCGTCTCGTGCCCCTGGCCCTGGGTCTGTACCGAGATTCCGAGCACCGCCTTGCCGGTCGGGTGGACCCGCAGATCGGCTCCATCGGCCATGCCGAGACCCAGGATGTCCATGTGCTCTCGCGGTCCGGCACCGACGCCCTCGGTGAAGAACGACAGTCCGATGCCCATGTATTCGCCGCGCTCCCGGCGCTCGGCCTGATCGCGCCTTAGCTCGTCGTAACCGGCAAGGTCGAGCGCCAGCGAAAGCGCCCGCGGATAGTCACCAGAGTCGTACTGCCAGCCCGTCGGGCCCGTGTACGGGAACTGCTCCGGCCGCAGCAGATTCCGCATCCGCAGCTCAGCCGGGTCCATCGCAAGCTCGCGGGCCAGCATGTCCACCAGCCGCTCGACCAGGTACACGGCCTCCGTGATGCGGAACGAGCACGAGTACGCGACCCCGCCCGGTGCCTTGTTCGTGTAGACGCCGGTCACCTCGCAGAACGCCGCCTGCAGGTCGTACGACCCGGTGAAGATGTGAAAGAAACCCGCCGGGTACTTCGTCGGCTGCGCCGTCGCGTTAAACGCGCCGTGGTCGGCCAGGACCCGCGCCCGCAGGCCGAGTATCCGGCCGTCCCTGGTCGCCGCGATCTCGCCGTGCATGTGGTAGTCGCGCGCGAACGTGGTGGACATCAGGTTCTCCGACCTGTCCTCCATCCACTTCACCGGCCGGCCCGTCACCATGGCCGCCACGATCGCGCACAGGTAGCCCGGATAGATGGGCACCTTGTTGCCGAAGCCACCGCCGAGGTCCGGTGACACGATCCGGATCTTGTGCTCGGGCAGTCCCGTCACCATGGCGTACAGGGTCCGGTGCGCGTGCGGGGCCTGGGTGGTCGACCACAAGGTCAGGCGTCCTGCCACCGCGTCGAAGTCCGCAACGATCCCGCATGTCTCCAGCGGCGCAGGATGGGAACGTGGATAAATCATGTCGCCGCCGACGCATACCTCCGCGGCCGCGAATACTGCGTCAGTCGTCGCTTGATCCCCGGCCGTCCAGTCGAAGATGTGGTTTCCAGTGCGGCCCGGCAGATCATCCCGGACCACGGGCGTGCCGGGATCGAGCGCCGCGAGGGCGTCGATCACCGGCGGCAATTGCTCGTACTCCACCACGACCAGCTCGAGCGCGTCTCGTGCTGCGTACCGGTCCCTGGCGACGACGAAGGCGATCTCCTGGCCCTGGAACCGCACCTTGTCAGTGGCGAGGACGGCCTGCACATCGGCGGCCAGCGTTGGCATCCACGCCAGCCCGCGCTCCGCGAGGTCCGCGCCGGTTATAACTGCCTCGACTTGCGGATGGGCGCGAGCGGCCGTGACGTCGATCGAGCGGATCCGGGCGTGTGCCAGCGGGCTGCGCAAGATCGTGCCGTAGAGCATGCCCGGAAGCGCTATGTCGTCGACGAACGTCCCCTGGCCACGGACGAACCGCGCGTCCTCCTTGCGACCGAGCGATCCATACGCGCCGGCCTGCTCGTGAGCGCCCTGTTCGGCCGTCATGCGTGGCTGCCGTTCTGCGCGGCCCAGAGCACCGAGCGAACGATGTTCTCGTAGCCGGTGCACCTGCAGATCTGGCCGGATATCGCCTCGCGCACGTCAGTCTCGGTCGGGTTCGGGTTGCGATCCAGCAGCCACCGCGCGCTGAGCATCATGCCTGGAGTGCAGAAGCCGCACTGCAGGCCGTGGCACTGCGCGAATGCCCGCTGGACCGGGTCGAGCGTGCCGCCACTGGCCAGGCCCTCGACGGTCCTGATGCGACGTCCATCCGCCATCACCGCCAGCATGGTGCACGACTTAAGCGGGGTCTCGTCGAGCCACACCACGCACGCGCCGCAGTTGGACGTGTCACAGCCCCAGTGCGAACCGGTCAGGCCGAGGTCGTCCCGGAGGAAATGGATGAGCAGCAAGCGCGGCTCGACATCGCGGGTGTATTCGGTGCCGTTCACGGTCACGGTCAGGTGCATCAGGCTGGCCCTTCCTGGTTCGCTTCGCGCGCCCGCGCGGCCGCGACACGGAGCACGCGGGTGGTTAGCTCGCGAGCCAGATGCCGCTTGTAGTCCGCGGGACCGCGCTGGTCTGACACCGGGCGGCAGCTCTCGGCGGCGATCTCGCCTGCCCGTGCCAGACTCTCTTCGGTCGCCGGGCGACCGCGCAGGTACTCCTCGGCCTCGGCCGCGACAAAGTGGGTCGCCCCGACCGCGGCCAGCCCGATGCCTGCGTCAGCGATGATGTCGCCGGACAGCCAGACCGCCGCGCCTGCGGCGCCGACTGGCCAGTCACCAGCCCGGCGGGCGACCTTCAGATAGCCGCTGCCGCCGCCGGGCCGAACCGGCAGCCTGATCTCGACGAGTAGCTCGGCGGGCGCGACAACAGTCTCGTATGGGCCGGTGTGAAACTCCCGCGCCGACACCTCGCGGCTCCCGTCCAAGCCGCGTATGACCATCGTGCCCTTCATGGCGGCGAATGCGGCCGACAGATCCTCCGACGGGTCGGCCTGGCATAGCGATCCGCCGACAGTGCCCCAGTTGCGAACGATCGGGTCCGCGATCACGCGCTCGGCATCTCGGAAGATCGCGAAATGCTCGCCGACGAGCTGCGAATCCAGGAGCTGGGCGTGTCTGGTGAGCGCGCCAATACGCAGCTGATCACCAGTTAGGTTGATATGGCAGAGGTCGGTGAGCCCATTGATGTCGATCAGCACCTCAGGCTGCGCGAGTCGCAGCTTCATCATGGGGATGAGGCTGTGCCCGCCCGCGAGGACGCGGGCCTCGGGTGCGTACCTGGCCAGCAGCGCGAGGGCGTGCTCCACGCTGGTGGCCTTGTCGTACTCTACGTGCGCGGGTACCTGCACGGTGGCGTCCTCCTCTGCCTGCTGTCGCCTCAGGCCGCCATCGGTCCCGAGTGTACGGAGACAGGCCGGGCGTGCGGTTCGGACCGATCCGCCACACTGGACGGTGCCATGACCCTCACGCAGCTCAACGCCTTCGTGCTGGTGGCCCGGCTCGGTTCCGTGACCGCCGCCGCCAGCGCCCTCGGGGTCAGCGAGCCGGCCGTTTCCCAGGCACTGACCGCCTTGCGCCAGCATCTGGGCGACCAGCTCATCACGCGCGGCCCCGCTGGGATGACGCTGACGCCGGGCGGCTCCCGGCTGCTGGCGACCGCATCGCAGATCGTCGTCCTCGGGGCCGAGGCGCACGCCGCTGTCCGCGCTGCGCAGGGTGCGCCTGAGCAGCTGCGCATCGTGGCTACCTCGACCTTCGCCGAGTTCGTGGCCGGTCCGCTTGTCGAAGCATTCACGCGGCGGTTCCCAGGCTCGGTAGAGGTGTCGACCGGCGTCGCCGCATCCGGCGAGCAGCCAGTGCTGGTTGCCAACCGGCTCGCCGACGTGGCCTTCGGCGATGGTTCGGCAGGCGAGCAGACGATGCCAGTCGTGTCCGAGCCAATCTTCAAGTACCGCATGGTCGCCGTGACAGCCGGCCAATCCAGGCCCCGTGGTGCGGCCCGCCATTGGCGCTGGCTTGTTGACCCGGCCGGCGCTGACCCTGGAAGTGAGACCGGCAGGCTGCTCGCGCAGCTAAGCGTGCCGGAGAGCAACATCGGGGTGTTCCCCAGCCAGACGGCGGCCTGGGCGGCGGCAGCCGATGGGGTGGGGATCGCGCCCGCTATCGAGCACCTGGTGTCGCAGCAGCTGCGCCGGGGAGAACTGTCACTGGTGGACGTGCCTGGCCTGCCGGTCGAGGCGGTCTGGCAGGCGACGATGCTCGAGCGGCAGCATCGAAGCACGGCGGCGAGCGCCTTGCGGCGCTTCCTCGGTACGCCCGAGGCCATGCAGCTGATGCGGTCGCCGGGGACGGGCGTGCCGCCGTCGCGATTCCGGCCACCGGTGTACGTCACCATATGGAGCTGAATATCAGTTGTTGGTAGCTTTAGAGCCGCCTAGCTGGCTCCTTAAGCGACAGCTTATTGGCCAGTTGCGCAGCGGGCCGTAAGGGTGAAGTATCCAAATTCAGATCTAGCGACGGCGGTCGCCAGTTGAGCGTGCCGTCAATGACATGGGAGCGTGCACCATGCGGATCGAGTCCGACGGCAAGAGCAAGGGCAATCCGCGGCTCTATGAGCTTGTCGAGCACGCGCCGAAGACAGGCAAGAGCCCGACAGTATGGGCATGGCCCGAGCTGATCGACTATCTCAAGATCGCCGGGCAACCAGTATCCGGGCCGTGGCCGCCGCACCAGCAGCCGCGGCCCGACCCTGATTACGAGTCTGGTCCCGTCGCCGTAGCCGATCCCCATTCGGCCGCGTCAGGCCCTACGCCGCCGAGCCCGGCTACCGACCCCGCGGGCCCCGAAGCCGCTGCCGGCAGCGCCAGCGCGATCTGATTCGCGCTCGCACTCCGTTTCCGCAGACCGGAGGAACGTATGTACCCATCGCGGTTCCGCTATGAGGCGCCGCACTCGCTGGACGAGGCGATAGGACTGCTGCACGACGGCGGCGACTACGCGAAGGTGCTGGCAGGCGGCCAGAGCCTGGTTCCGCTGATGAAGCTGCGCTTCGCCTCGCCTGAGCTGGTCGTCGACATCAACAACGTGCCCGGCCTGGCATATCAGCGGGCTGACCCGGACGGCACGCTGCGTATCGGGGCGCTGACCCGGCACGCCGACCTGGAACGGTCGGAGCTATTGCGGAGTACCCAGCCGACGATGGCGGCGGCCGCGCCGGTGATCGCCGACCCGATCGTGCGCAACCGCGGCACCCTGGTCGGCTCGCTATGTCACGCCGACCCGCAAGGTGACTGGGCATCAGTAGTGCTGTCCCTCGGCGGCTCGATTGTCGCGCAGAGTCCGCGCGGGCGACGGTCGATCCCGATGGCCGGCTTCGTGACCGGGCCGTTCGAGAATGTGCTCGACCAGGACGAGATCGCGGTCGAAGCCGTGATCCCGCCAGCCCGCGGCGAGCGGGCCGGCGGCTATCTCAAGCTCGAGCGGCGCGTCGGTGATTTCGCCACGGTGGGCGTTGCCGTCGCGGTGGAGATTTCCGGCGGCAGCGTCACCCGGGCCGGGATCGGACTCACCGGAGTCGGCGGATCGACGATCGCGGCAACCGAGGCGGCCGCCACACTCACCGGGCGGCCGCTGACACCCGAGTCGATCAGCCAGGCCGCCGAACTGGCGGCCGCGGCCGCGCGGCCCAGGACCGATCACCGCGGCAGCGCAGAGTACAAGCGGCACATGGTGGCGACATTCGTCGAGCGCATCCTGACCGGCAGCAGCCGGAGCCACGGCGACGAGGCGGAGAGGGCGGCCTGACATGACGATGGTCTACGACGACCTCGGCGACGATGCCACCGGCGATGTACCGGTGCGCCGGATCAAGTTCACGATCAACGGCCAGAAGAAGGTCGCCGAGGTGGAGCCCCGCCTGCTGCTCGCCCACCTCATCCGGCAGGGCCTGCGGCTAACGGGTACGCACACCGGATGCGACACGACGAACTGCGGAGCGTGCACGGTGCTCGTCGACGGCCGGGCGGTGAAGTCGTGCACGATGCTCGCGGTCCAGGCCGACGGGCACGACATTCAGACGGTGGAAGGGCTGGCTACGGCCAGCGAGCTACACCCGCTGCAGGAGGGCTTCCGGGAGGAGCACGGCCTCCAGTGCGGCTTCTGCACTCCCGGGATGATGATGGCCGCCAAGGCCCTGCTCGACGCGAACCCGGACCCGACCGAGGAGGAGGTGCGGTGGGCGCTATCCGGCAACCTGTGTCGCTGCACCGGCTACCAGAACATCGTCAAGTCGGTGCTGTGGGCCGCGCAGAAGCTGCGCGCGCAGGCTGCCGAATAGGCCCAAGGCCGCGAGCCCACCTGCCGGAACCACAGTGAAGACGGGAAACACGAAATGTCCCAGGCAGTAGACGAGATCAAGATCGGCGGCGTCGGCGCGAGCCGCAAGCGCGTGGAGGACAGCCGGTTCATCCGCGGCAAGGGCAATTACACCGACGACATCGTGCTGCCAGGCATGCTGCACCTGGAGATCCTGCGCAGCCCGCTGGCGCACGCCCGGATCACGTCCATCGACGCGAGCAAGGCGTGGGACATCCCAGGCGTTCACCTCGTGCTGACGGGCGAGATGATGGCGACCCGCAACCTGGCGTGGATGCCGACGCTGTCCTACGACACCCAGGCCGTCCTCGCCACCGACAAGGTGCGATTTCAGGGCCAGGAAGTCGCGTGCGTCATCGCCGACGACCCCTACATCGCTAAGGATGCCTGCGAAGCGATCGTGGTGGATTACGAGCCGCTGCCGGCGATCGTCAATCCGATGCAGGCCGTGGCCGACGGCGCGCCGGTGATCCGCGATGACAAGGAGAACCAGCCCGACAACGTCATCTACGACTGGGAAGTCGGCGACCGGGATGGCACCGATCGCGCGTTTGCCGCGGCCGACGTGGTTTCCAAGCTCGAGCTGCACTATCCGCGCTCGCATCCGTCGCCGATCGAGTGCTGCGGGTCGATAGCCGACTTCAACCGGGCAACGTCCAAGCTCACCGTCTACATGACCACGCAGGCGCCGCACATTATCCGCGCCGCGGTCGCTATGGTCGCCGAGCTGCCGGAGCACATGATCCGCATCGTCTCACCGGACATCGGCGGCGGATTCGGCAACAAGGTGCCCGTGTATCCGGGCTACGTCTGCTCGATCCTCGCCTCCATACTGCTCGAGCGGCCGGTCAAATGGATCGAGGACAAGTCAGGGAACCTCATCTCGACCGGGTTTGCCAGGGACGTCTACCTCAAGGGCGAGATGGCGCTCCGCCACGACGGCAAGATCCTCGCCGTCCGGATGCACACCGACGCCGACCACGGTGCATTCTTCTCCGACGCGCAACCCAGCAAGTTCAAGATCGGCCTCATGCACTCAGCCTTCTCGGCCTATGACGTACCTGTCGCGCACCTCACCGCCCGCGGCACGTACAGCAACAAGGCGCCCGGCGGGGTAGCGTACCGCTGCTCGTTCCGGGTCACCGAGGCCATGTTCTTTCAGGAGCGCATGGTCCAGGAAGCCGCCAGTGACCTCGGCATGGACCAGGCCCAGTTCCGGGCCATGAACTTCGTCCGGGATGATCAGTTCCCGCACCGGACGCCGTTTGGCTTCCTGACCGACTCGGGGCAGTACGGCAAGTGCCTGGAAGTCGGTCTCAAGGCGATCGACTACGAGAACTTCCGGGCGGAGCAGGCGGAAGCGCGCAAGCGCGGCCGGCTGCTGGGACTCGGCATCTCGACCATGACCGAGCCGCTCGGTGCTGGCAACAGCCGTGAGTACGACATCCTCGGCATCAAGATGTTCGACTCGGCCGACCTCAAGGTTCACATGACGGGGAAGGCCATCTTGCGGACAGGCGCGAAAACGCAAGGCCAGGGCCACGAGACGACGTGGGCGCAGATCGTCGCGCACGAGCTCGGCATCCCGGCCGAGGACGTTGTCGTCGAAGAAGGCGACACCGACACGGCCCCATTCGGCATGGGCACCTACGCGTCGCGGAGCACGCCCGTGGCCGGCGCGGCGGTCGCGATGGTATCGCGCAAGATCCGGGCCAAGGCACGGAAGCTGGCCGCGCATCTCCTGGAGGTATCCGAGGAAGACATTGAGTGGGAGCTCGGCCGGTTCTACGTGCGCAGCGCTCCCGATCGCGGTGTCACGATCCAGGAGTGCGCGATAGCGGCCTACAGCAACATGCCCGACGGCATGGAGCCCGGCCTGGAGAACACCGCCTACTATGACCCGCCGAACCTGACCTGGCCATTCGCGGTCTACATCGTGACCGTCGAGATTGACCCCCAGACCGGCGTCTGGGACGTGCTCAGGATGGTTGCCGTCGACGACTGCGGCGTCCGGATCAACCCGATGATCGTTGAGGGACAGATCATGGGCGGGCTGACCGAGGCGTACGCCATGTCGAACATGCAGTTCATCACCTTTGACGCCGACGGCAACTGCGTCGGCGCGAACTACATGGACTACCTCCTGCCCACGGCCTGGGAGACGCCGGGATACGAACTGCACAGCGAGGTCGTCACCCCGTGCCCGCACCATCCGATTGGCGCCAAGGGCATCGGCGAGTGCGCGGCGGTTGGCGGGCCGGCTGCGTTCGTCAACGCGGTGATGGACGCGCTGTCCGGCACCGGCGTCCGCAACATCGACATGCCGCTGCTGCCCGACCGCGTCTGGGAAGCCCTGACGTACCGCCGGGATGTGTCCGGCGCGCCCCCGGTCAGGTCCGATGACTAACGAAAGGCCGATGGACGGCTGGGGCGTGCTAGCCGAGGCCGCCGAGCTGGCGCGGCGCGGCGAGCCGTTCGCGCTGGCGACGGTGGTCTGGCGGCAGGGGCCGTCATCCAGCCAGCAAGGCTCGCGCGCCATCATCACTGCGGCGGGCGAACTGCGGGGCTGGATCGGCGGGGCGTGCGCAGAGCCCAGCGTGATCCGCGAGGCTCAGCACGTCATCGCCACCGGCGAGGCGAAGCTCCTGCTGCTCGGCAGCCCAGAGCAGTTCGGCAGCACGATCCAGATTGCCAGCACCGGGCAGGTCGGTGACAATGACAAGTTCGGCGGCGAGGTGCCGGACGGCATGCTGGTCGTCCCGATCTCCTGCTCCAGCGAGGGCGCGCTTGAGGTCTACATCGAGCCGGTCGTCCCCGTTCCCCATCTGGTGGTAGTGGGACGCTCGCCGATGGCCCACACCCTGGCTGAGCTGGCGCAGACGCTGGGGTGGCGCGCCGATCTGATCGACGGACCGGAGTTCAGCAGCGCGGACGCGGGCGAGCACTCGATGGTCGTGGTGGCGAGCCAGGGCCACAACGACGAAGTCCTGCTGGAGCGGGCGATCGGCGCCCGGCCCGCGTACGTGGGCCTCGTCGGCTCGCGCAAGCGGGGCGGCGCGGTGCTCGGGTATCTAGCCGAGCGGGGCGTGCCCCAGGACCAGCTCGAGCGGGTACGGGTGCCCGCCGGGCTCGACCTAGGCACCACCACGCACCAGGAGATCGCCGTCGCGATCCTGGCCGAGCTCGTGCAGTTGCGCGCCGCGGGCAAGCTGTCCGGAGCCGGCTCCAACGCCGCCCAAGCCCCCAGGGCACGTGGCAAGCGTCCGGCGCCTTCGCCTCAGGCGACCGACGCGATCGACCCGGTCTGCGGCATGACGGTTGCGGTCGGGCCGGACAGCATTCAGTTCGCGCACGGCGGGGTGACCTACTACTTCTGCGGCGCCGGCTGCCGGCAGGCATTCGAGCGCGACCCGAACGCGTACGTGCAGAAGCTCCTGACTACACGAACGAGGCATCATGCTGATCAAGAGTGACTTCGAGGTCGCCGAACCAGTTGACAAGGTCTGGCAGTTCTTTGAGAACATCCCGCAGGTGGCGACCTGCCTGCCGGGCGCGGAGCTGACCGAAGACCTCGGCGGCGACAAGTACAAGGGCCGCGTGGCAGTACGCATGGGCCCGGTCCGGCTGCGATTCGCGGGAACCGCCGACATCACCGAGCGAGACGAGGCGGCCAAGCGCCTTGTCGTGCACGCCGCCGGCGCCGAGGAGAAGGGCCGCGGTCAGGCCAGCATGACCGTCACCGCGACGCTGGCCCGCGCCGGGCGCGGCACCCGGGTAGACGTGACACAGGACCTGCAGCTAGCGGGCGCGGCGGCACAGTACGGGCGCGGCATGATCTCCGATGTCACCTCGGTGCTCATGCACGACTTCGCCACCAACATGCAGGACCGGATCAGCCGGCTGGACAAAGGCGAGTCGGCCGAGCAGATCGCCGGCGCGGCTTCTCGGCCGGCCCGCGGCTTCACGCTCGGCCTCCGGGCCGCCCAGATGGCGCTGACCCGGGTGTTCCGCCGTTTCTTCGCCCCGTACCAGCCCGCAAGCTAGGAGGCAGGCCATGGCCTTTTGGTGGATAGGCAACGTCGTGCTGCTGCTCGTCGTCCTGCCCGTCGTGATTTTCTTGCTGAACCGAGTCCTCGCGGCTGTCGAGCGGATCCGGCACGCCACCGACAGCATCCTGTCTGGCGGAGTGGCCCTCGTCGGCGAGCTGAACGGCGTGCCCGAGGCCCTAGCCACGACCGACGCAACGGTCAACGAGATCTCCGTCGGTGCAGTCAGGTACGCCGGTTCCGTCGCCAAGCTGCTGGGCTAGCCCAGCTCCCGGCTAGCAGAAAGGAGAAGGGTCATGCCAGCAGCTGCGTGGGTGACACTGATCATCGCCGCCCTCATCATCGCGATCACAGCCGTGGGCCTATTGCGGGTGATTTTCCACCTCAGGGCCGTTCAGGCGAACCTGGTCGCCACGACCGGGGGCGTGCAGGCCGTCGCGCAACTGACGAGCACCGTGCCCGAGCGGCTGACGTCAGTGAACGCGAGCCTGAAGCCCGTCCGGGACTTCTGCGAGACGGTCTGAGCCAGGGCGGGAGAGTCTGATGACTACACACTTCGTGAGCGTGGCCGGGGCTACCAGCAACTTCGGCTGGATACTCGGCTTCACGATCGGCGGCGTGATCGTGCTGGTCGTGGTCGCGCTCGTCGTCCCGATTTTGCTGCTCGCGCGCTCGATCGGGGATGAGGCACCGAAGATCGACACGTCCTTGCAGGACGCCGTCCACAACACCGCGCCGCTCAGCGCTCTCCGCACGACCATCGAACACGCGACCATCATTATCGGCGGTCTGCAACGCGGCCGCCGCAGGCTGGGAGGCTGAGCAATGCATTTCGCCCATCTCGTGGCGGCCATGCCCGCACACGAGCACACCCTCTGGGTCTCGGCCCTCATCGTCGGGCTCATCGTGATCCTCGCCGTGGTGGCACTGCTTAGCCTGCTCATTTACCTCGTGAAGATCATCGACCGGCGGGTCGTTCAGGTGCGCGACACACTGAAGGCCGCAGCCGCTAACACGTCCGACACGGTTCTCATCCCCCAGGTAGCCGGCGGCGTGGAGGCCGTGCTCGCCGAGGGCCTTCAGCACCACCTGTTCCTCGGCCGAGTGCTCGGAAAGGTCAAGTCATGACGACCCTGGTGGTCCTGACGGTTCTCGAGATCGGCCTGCTGATCGCCGGGCTGGCGTTCTATCTGTTCTGGGTGGGCACACTGCTGACCAGGATCGCCGGGAACCTGGAAGAGTCAGGCGACTTGGTGCGCACCATCGTTGGTCACGCCAAGCTGATCGGTCCTGGCGTCGGGCACATCAACCGGGCAGGCGGCGTCGTAGCCGGCGCGCTCCCGCTGCTGTACGGGATGGCCGAGGAGATCGTCGCGGATGTCACGCCGCGGCCCGCGGAACCGGCCGAGCCCGAGCCGGTCCGGCCTGCTTCCGGGACCCGCCGCTCGCGGCTGCACGACGCGGTGGGCTACGTGCCGCGCTAGACGCGCCCGGTCAGGTGTGGCCGGACTGATCAGGGCCGCGGCGGGCTACCGGGCCGGTCGTCGGCGCGGAGTACTCGCCGATCCAGTGGTCTTCCCAGGCGTTGTCGTACTTCTCGTCGTTGCAGCTCGGATGGTAGGTCGCTAGTAGCTCGCGCGCGATCTGCTCGCGGTGCGCCCGGTGGCCGCCGGGCACGACGTAGGTGGCTATGTAGACCTTCCACTTCGAGCCGGCCCGGCTAGTCCAGCAGCTAGCCCGCGGATGCTGGAACGGGAACCGCTCGGTGCTCAGGTCGTCCGAATGGCCGACGAAGCTGACGGCGTAGCGCTCCGGCCTGGTCTCCGGGTCGGGCTTGTAGAGAACTGCGTACACCGCTGGTTCAGCCGGAGGTGTCCAGCCGGCTAGTAGTCGCGGGCCCTCGAACGGGTAGCCAGCGAGGGAGCCTAGCCGGATCACTGGTAGTCGTCCTCCTCCTCGGCCTCGCTGACCGCCTCGGTCCGCACGACGGGCGCCGACGCCAGGCCGGCCGTGGCGGCCGCCGCCTGGAAGCGCTCGGTCGCTACGCTGATCGCTGCTTCCCTGTCGTCTGCCTCGACAACAAGCTGTGCGCCATATCGGCTCGTGCCTATTCCGGTAGCGATGCCGTGGCTGGCGGCGATCGCGTCGGCGAGCTCGACGACTTCATCGCGCGTCAGGATCCGGTCACCCTCGGCCTCGATGCCGACACTCCATCTCACGAATCGCTCCTCAGTTGAGCACGGGCAGCATCTCGGCTAGCTGTTCCAGGCTAGCCAGGTCGTGCCCGGATAGCAGCAGGTCGATGTGCGGTGCTGCCACCATCATGCCGAGCGTGCTCGGGCGGAAATTACGGTCGTCACCCTTGTGCGGATTCAGCCAGACAATCCGGTACGACAATCGCGACAGGCGGGCCATCGCGGCGGCCAGGATCTCAGGGTCACCGCGGTCGAGGCCGTCCGAGCAGATCACCACCACGCCGCCCCGGCACAGTCCACCGCGTCCCCAGCGCCGTACAAAGGTGTCCAGCGACTGGCCGATGCGGGTACCGCCGTCCCAGTCGACGACGGTCTGCGCTGCCTGCTCCAGCGCGGTGTCGGGCCGCCGGTGCTCGAGTGCCTTTGTGATCCGGGTTAGCCGGGTCCCGAAGCAGAACACCTCCACTTTCGCGGCGGCGTGCTTTGCCGTGTGCGCGAACTGCAGCAGATGCCGCGAGTAGTCCGCCATGGAGCCGGACACGTCGAGTATCAGGATCAGCGGACGGAGCCGGGTCCGGCGCTGCCGGAAGAACAGCTCAGCCGGTTCGCCGTGCATCCGCATCGATTCCCGTACTGTCTTGCGCAAGTCGGGCTTGCGCCCGGCGCTGGCAGGCCTTGTCCTGCGGGTGCGCCGCCGCGGCGGCGTCAGCCGGATCCGAGCCATGATCCGGCGCAAGGCCGCGAGCTCGGCCGGCGTGCACGCCGCGAACGACCGGTGCTTGAGCGTGTCGACGTCTGAAGCCATCCAGCCGAGTAGCGGTTTTTCCTCCTCCTCCTCGGGTCCGGGCTCGGTACCAGGGACGATGAGCGCCGCCTCGGCTTCTGCTGCGGCCGCCGCCTTGAGCATCAGCAACGCCGCGCCAGGCGCTCCTTCGGCCAGGAAGAACTGCCGGAATACGCGGTCGTAGGTAGGGATGTCATCGCGCCGGCTGACCAAGGTCGTCCGGCCAGCCCAGTACAGATCGAGCAGATCGGAAGGATCGAGGGGCAGCATCGCCGAGCAGTACGTCAGTACGTCACCGGTGCCAACGGTCAAGCCTGCGCCGCGCAGTTCTCGTGAGAAGTCAACGAGCATGGCCGCGAATGGTGCCTGCGCGGCCGTGGTCGCCCGGTCAGCCACCGGAGGTGATCTCCGCCAGGCTGTCGCGGACGAGCTCCAGATCGTCGCGGTCCTTGATGACCGCGCCAAGCGTGTCCTCGGCCGTCTGCGGCGTCAGGTCGGTCTCGCCGAGGAAGCTCAGCGTGCGCACCCAGTCGATGGTCTCGGCCACGCCTGGCGGTTTAGCTAGCTCGAGCTCGCGGAGCCGGTGTACCGCGGCGACGACCTTGCGAGTCAGTTGCCCGGCCGCGGCTGGCTCCCGGATAAGGACGATCTCGACCTCGCGCTCGGCGGTGGGGTAGTCGATCCAGTGGTACAGGCAGCGGCGCCGCAGCGCGTCATGGAGCTCCCTGGTCCGGTTCGAGGTGAGGATCACGGCTGGCGGGGACTGCGCCGTGATCGTGCCGATCTCCGGAATGCTGATCTGGAAGTCAGATAGCACTTCCAGCAGGAACGCCTCGAACTCGTCGTCGGCCCTATCCACCTCATCGATCAGCAAGACCGCCTGCTCGCCGGCTCGCACCGCGGCGAGTAGCGGCCGCTCCAGCAGGAACTTGGGCCCGAAGAGCTTGTCGACCGCCGTCTCGTCCGCGGCCTGGCGCTCAGACAACGCCCGGATCTGCAGCATCTGGCGCGCGTAATCCCACTCATACAGCGCCTGATTTGTGTCAATGCCCTCATAGCACTGCAAACGGATGAGCGTCCGTCCGTAGACAGCGGCAAGTACCTTGGCCACCTCGGTCTTGCCGACCCCTACCTCGCCCTCCAGCAACACCGGCCGGCTCAGTGACAAGGACACGAGCAAGGAAGTAGCCAGGCCGCGGTCGGCCAGGTAACCGCCATGGCGCAATCCCTCGGTCAGCTCACCGACGGTTCCGGGATACTCCACCGAGCAAATCTCCTCGCCGTCAGGTTGCCCGGGTCAGCGTGACTCGGCCGACCCGCTGACAAGATCACGGATCGTGCCGCCGGACCGGTTGAGCTTGCCCTCTCGCTCCAGCCTGGCACGCCAGGCGGCGCTGAGGTCCTCCTCGCCAGCGGCAAAGTCCTCGTACCCGACGCCTGCGTCCGTCATCCGCTTGCAGGTCTTCTGCTCGCCGGCCGGGTCGACGAGATCAGCGGCGCTCTGGCCCGTGCTGCGCCAGACATTGCGCAGGACGTCAAGCGCGTCAAGAGCCTCTGCGCTCATATCGGACAATCCTTTCCGGCCAGGTAGCGTTACTCGACTCTAACCCCTGGCCGCGTGAGCGGGCGACGCGCGATTAAGCGATCTCTTAATTCACAGGATCAGGGTTCAGGTGCCTGGTCAGGGAGGCGGGCCGGACTTCGCGGTGCGTCCTGACTCACTTTGTCAGTCCTGGCCGGCATGATTGGTCACGGGTCTACTCCAACGAGAGGGCGCGCCGATGGAACTGGCTCTGGCAGCGAGCACAATAACGACCGTGCCGGACATCACTTTCCGCAGCGACATGACCGTCGAGCTGGTCAAGCACTCGGCATCCGATGCCGACGTCATCTGGGCTGCCCGTGTCTCCACCAAGGGCGAGCAGTCGCTGGCCGACGTCAACGGCGACCCGGAGCGATCCGCCGGGCTAATTAATTTCCTGATGCGCGACCGGCACGGCACGCCGTTCGAGCACTCGACGATGACCTTCTATGTGAGCGCGCCGATCTTCGTGTTCCGCGAGTTCATGCGGCACCGGACGTTCAGCTACAACGAAGAGAGCGGCCGGTACCGCAAACTTGAGGCCGTCTTCTACATGCCTGGTCCCGAGAGGAAGCTGGTCCAGAGCGGCAAGCCTGGCGCTTACGTCTTCACCGAGGGCACGCCGGCGCAGCACGCGCTCGTCACCGAGGCCGTCGAGGCGTCGTGCCGTCAGTCGTACGCGGCGTATCTGGAGATGCTCGACGCGGGCGTGGCTCGCGAGGTGGCCCGGACCGTCCTGCCCGTAGGCCTGTATTCCTCGATGTACGCGACTTGCAACGCGCGCGCCCTGATGAACTTCTTGTCGCTGCGCGTGAAGCATGAGGACGCGACGTTCCCGTCATTCCCGCAACGGGAGATCGAGATGGTCGCGGAACAGATGGAAACGATCTGGGCGGGCCTTATGCCGTTGACGCACGCGGCCTTCGAGCGCAGCGGCCGGGTGTGCCCGTAGCTGGGGCATCACATGGCAATAGAACGCTTGATCGGCCACTCGATGGGCGGCGGCGTAGCTTGGCTTGTCGCCGAAGCACAGCCAGGCAGGCTCGCGCACCTGGTGGTCGAGGACACGCCGCCGATGCGGCACGGAAGCACGGCCGTTCCGGACTCCACCGGAGGAGCCGCCCGAGGACGGGCCGTTCGACTGGCAGGCGCTGCTCGCGCTCACTGATCAGTTTCAAAACCCGGACCCAGCCTGGTGGGATCAGGTGGCCGCCGTGACCGCACCGGTGCTGATGCTGGCCGGCGGACCGGGCAGCCATGTCGCGCAGCAGTCGCTCAGTGCTGCGCTGCCGTTGCTCCGCGACGCGCGCGTGCACGAGATCCCAGTCGGCCATCGCATTCACGAGAACGCGCCGGACCGGTTCCTTGAAGTCGTGCGGCCGTTCCTGGCCTCCTAGCCGGCGGCCGACTTTCGGAAGTTCTGACGCGTCTCACCGCGCCGCCATCCCGCCGACGGGGTCACCGACCGTGATTAGGTAAGTTTCGGCGACCTGGAGCGCGCCGGATCCTTCGTGATCATGAAACCCGTTGACGACTAGCGACCTCGCGCGCAACGATCACGGCAGGAGGTGCCTCGCTGTGGATTCGTATTCGGGGAAGCTCGCGGTTGTGACTGGCGGTGGCTCAGGAATGGGCCGCGAACTCGTACACCAGCTGGCCGCACGGGGATCCTCGGTCGCGGCGTGCGACTGGCACGCGGACGCGGTCGAGGAGACAGCGCGCGCGGCGCGAGCACAAGCCGAACCCGGCGTCCTGGTCACGGCGCACCACTGCGACGTGTCGGATGAGGCGCAGGTACTGCGATTCCGTGACGACCTGCTCAACCAGCACGCCAGCGATCACGTCGATCTGGTCTTCAGCAATGCAGGGGTAGGGGGCGGCGCTAGCTTCGTCTGTGACAGCCGGGAGGATTGGGAGCGCACCTTCGCTGTCGACTGGTGGGGTGTCTATTACTGCGCCCGCGCGTTCCTGCCGCTGCTGATCGCGAGTGGCGACGGTGTTCTTGTCAACACCAGCAGCCTGAACGGCTTGTGGGCTTCGCTGGGGCCAGGCGCGCCCAATAACGCGTACTGCACGGCTAAGTTCGCCGTTCGTGGCTTTACCGAGGCACTCATCGAGGATCTGCGCGTCAATGCGCCCAGCGTCCGCGTCGCCGTTGTAATGCCTGGACACGTGGGCACCGACATCGTCGCGAATAGCCGCCGAGCGCGTGGCTTGCCCGAGCCGGAGCAGATGACCGACGCTCAGGTGGAGGAACTGATTACTCCCCGGCTGCGGTCTGCGCTTGCTGGCCTCGGCCTCCTCGCTGATGCGGGATCCCCCGACGATCTGCGGCGACTGCTGACGCAGTGGGAGAGCGACTTCCGGAGCAAGGCACCGCTTACCGCAGCGCAGGCGGCCACAGTCATTCTCGATGAGGTGCTGGCCGGGGCCTGGCGGATCCTCGTTGGCGAGGACGCCAAAATGGTCGACGCTGCGGTGCGAGCCAAGCCCGAGTCGGCCTACGACTACGGCGAACTGTTCAGTGGCCTGACGCAGGCATAACGCTGAATGCGTTAGTGATAGCTTGCTGGCGGTCCTGGGTAACCGCGGGTCGCGTGGACTTCGTAGTGCTCGATAGGGAAGAGGACGGCAGCCTGGAGATCGGAACCCGCGACGGGCTCGGCGGCCCGCAGCCGACAATCATCCTCAGCCCCCAGGACGAGCCGGAGCAGGGGAAGTCCCGGCTGCACATCGACGTCAACGCTACCGACCGCGACCAGGACGCCGAGCTCGAACGCCTCCTGAAGCTCGGGGCGCGCCCGGCCGACATCGGCCAGACGGGCGAGGAGCCCTGGCACGTGCTTGCCGACCCCGAAGGCAATCAGTTCTGCCTGCTCAAGGCCCGCCTCAAGCCGCTCTGACGGCCCTGCGTCCCCAATGCGGCCCTATGACCGACAAGGCCGGGCGTGGATGGGGGGAGTGGATGCGGTGGCCTGACCGGCCAGACTGCAAGATCCCTGGCCCAAGAGACTCTGGGGCCGGGGCTTGGTGTTTGTATCGTCAAGACGCTGTGACCTGGGTGGGCCTGAGAGGACTTGAACCTCTGACCTCTTCCTTATCAGGGAAGCGCTCTAACCGTCTGAGCTACAGGCCCGAACTCGCCCCAGACTCGCCTGCGTCTGGCGCGCCGGCCTAGGTTACCGCAAGAGGGGAATACGTGCTCAGTCGGATTCCCGCAGTGTCACCTCTATGCCGCCGGTAAGGGCGGTCACCAAGTTGTACAAAGCGGCGCCGACCGTAGCGAGCGCCGTGAACAAGATCGCGTTGATCGTGCACACCAGCGCTGTGTACTCGAGCACGCGCGAGGCGCTGAACCAGCTCGCGGCGTTCGACCCGGGATGATTCCTGTTGTAAGTGACCAGGCCGACCGTCTGCTCGATCTTGGCGAACACGTGCAGCTTGGACAGGGCGAAGTAGATGATCGCGACGGCGACGAACAGCACCACCCAGGCGACGAGCGAGATCAAGAAGCTGAACTTCATGACCGACATCGGCTCGATGCGCTGCAGGCTGAGCAGGGCGCTCCTGGTCTGCTGACTGCCGCCGGGCTGCGGTGACCGCGTGGCCTGCTGAGGCCGCAATGGCCCACCAGCCGGCGAACCAGGCCGACGGGCCTGCGAGCCTGGCTTCGGCCTGGCCTTCGGTTTGGGCTTGGTCATGCCGGAGAAGGAGGAGCCCACCTTGGCCGCCAGGCCGCGAGCGCTGTTCGCCGCACCCGATAGCGCCGTCTGCGCGTTGCTGCCAGCGCCGGCCGTAGCGCCACCGTTGGCGCCGCCGTTCGCAGACGGCGGTCGCGGCGCCATGAGCGGTGGCGAAGCCGGATCCCCGGCCGGCCGGTAGGCCGGCGCCGTAGCGGGTGCGGCGGCAGGTGCCGACGTGGGCGCGGCAGGTGCCGACGTGGCTGCGGCTGGCGGCGTGATCACCGGATTAGGGCCAGTCACGGCCGGCTTGGTCCGGTTCGCCGACTCCGCGCCATGCGTCTGATCGGTCGCACCGGGAGCTGAGACACGGGCGGCGGAGGCAGCCGGGGGCGCGTTTCCGTCCGAGCCATCGCCTTCCTGCGAGCTGGCGGGGCCGTCGCCCGGCCCTCGCGATGGCGTGTCCACGCGGTTCTCCACCCCGTCCTCCTCCGCACCGTCTACTGACACGAGGTTATCCCCCTGTCAGTGACTCTGATTCGCGCGAATCAGAGCGTCTTCTACGGCTTCTAATGTGACGCCCGAGCGGACCCGATCGTTGCGCCAAGCGTTACCCGCCATCCAGGCGGCCTTCCCCGTGGAGGCGCAGCAGTCCGGAAGCCCCCGGAGCGACTCAGCATTTTGAGTTCTTTGCGCACCATACACGGTCCGTCAACTTGCCCACCAGGCATGATCCTTTTTCGATACCAGCAAGGGCCAGGTGAAAGCAGAGTCGTTACAGAGAGTCTCCGCCATCTTCCACATCGGGGCCGGCGATTTCGATTACGTTTCCGTCATCATCGAGCTCGGCCTCGAAGGCCGCGGCTTCGGTGCCGTCCGGTCCGGCTTCCACCCCCGCATCCCCGACCAAGTCCGACTCCGCAACGATCGCGCTGCCAATGGCCTCGGCGTTCCGTGCAATCCCCACGAGGCTCTGGCCCTCGCCGAGATTCACCAAGCGGACACCCATGGTCTGCCGGCCGGACTGCTTGACCTCCGACGCGGCTGTCCTGATCACCCCGCCAGCGGACGTGATGGCGAAAACTTCGTCCTCGGGGTGCACCATCAGCGCGCCGATCAGCTCGCCACGGGCCTCGACGATCCGGGCAGTCACGACCCCGAGGCCGCCGCGCCCCTGGAGGGGGTACTGATCGGCCCGGGTTCGCTTCGCGTAGCCGCCGCCGGTCGCGACCAGGACGTCGGCGCCCTCGTCCACCACGTACATGCCGAGGAGCTGGTCGCTGTTGGTGAACCGCATCCCGATGACGCCTGACGTCGCCCGGCCCATCGGCCGGAGTGTCTCGTCGCTGGCGCGGAACCTGATCGCCTGAGCGTGCTTGCTCACCAGTAGCAGATCCTGATCGGCCGATACGAGCCGAGCCGCGATGACCTCGTCATCCGCACGCAGGTTGATCGCGATGATGCCACCGGAGCGCGGGGAGTCGAAGTCCGTGAGCCGCGACTTCTTCACCAGTCCCGAGGAGGTCGCCAGCACGAGGTACGGCGCAACGTTATAGTCGCGCAGGGCCAGCACCTCAGCGATGTGCTCGTCCGGCTGGAACGCCAGCAGGTTCGCGACATGCTGGCCGCGGGCGTCGCGGCCCGCGTCCGGAAGCTCATACGCCTTCGCCCGGTACACCCGGCCCTTGTTGGTGAAGAACAAGATCCAATGGTGCGTGCTCGTGACGAAGAAGTGGTCGACGATGTCATCCGTGCGCAGCTGGGCACCGCGCACGCCCTTGCCGCCGCGACGCTGCGCCCGGTACAGGTCCACCTTGGTCCGCTTGGCGTAACCGCCGCGCGTGATGGTGACGACCACGTCCTCCTCGGCGATCAGGTCCTCCACTGAGACGTCGCCGTCATAGGCGACGATCTCGGTCCGCCGGTCGTTGCCGAACTTATCGGTGATCTCCGCGAGCTCAGTGCTGATCGCCTGCCGCTGCCGCTCCGGCGAGGCCAGGATGGCTTCGTAGTCGGCGATCTCGGCCATGAGCTGCTCGTACTCGTCGGTCAGCGCCTGCCGCTCAAGCGCGGCCAGCCGGCGCAGCTGCATGTCGAGGATGGCCGTGGCCTGAACCTCGTCGATCTCCAGCAGGTCCATGAGGCCCTGCCGGGCCGCGTTCGCGGACTCGCTGCCGCGGATGAGCGCAATCACCTCGTCGATCCGGTCGATCGCCTTCAGCAGCGCACGCAGAATGTGCGCCCGGTCCTCCGCTTTCCGCAGCAGGTAGCGGGTACGGCGGACGATGACTTCGATCTGGTGCGTGACCCAGTGGCGGATCATCTGATCCAGCCGTAGCGTGCGCGGCACGCCGTCGACCAGGGCCACCATGTTGGCGCCGAAGGTGTCCTGCAGCTGCGTGTGCTTGTAAAGGTTGTTGAGCACAATCTTCGCGACGGCGTCGCGCTTCAACACGATCACGATCCGGCGGCCCGTCCGAGCGCTGCTCTCGTCCTGGATGTTCGCGATGCCCGCGACGCGGCCGCTCGTGGCCAGCTCGGCGATCTTCGCAATCAGGCTGTCCGGGTTCACCTGGAACGGCAGCTGCGTGACGACGAGCTGCGTCCGGCCCCTGCTGTCTTCTTCCACCTCCACCACTGCGCGCATAATGATCGAGCCGCGGCCGGTGCGGTACGCGTCGACAATGCCGCGACGGCCGACGATCTGCGCGGCGGTGGGGAAGTCCGGCCCCTTCACGCGCTCGAGCAGCTCCTCGAGCAGCTCCTCGTCGGTGGCATCGAAGTGCTCGAGGTACCACTGCGCGCCGGCCGCCACCTCCCGCAAGTTGTGCGGCGGGATCTTGGTGGCCATGGCCACGGCGATCCCCTCGGAACCGTTGACCAACAGGTTCGGGAACCTGGCCGGCAGCACGACGGGTTCCCTGGACCGGCCGTCGTAGTTCGGGCGAAAGTCGACGGTCTCCTTGTCGATGTCCCGCAACAGCTCCATGGCGAGCGGCGTGAGGCGGCACTCGGTGTACCGCATCGCCGCGGCCGGGTCGTCTCCGGGCGAGCCGAAGTTGCCCTGCCCGTCTACCAGCGGCATCCGCATGGCCCAGTCCTGAGCCATCCGCACCAGCGTGTCGTAGATCGCCGAGTCGCCGTGCGGGTGGTAGTTGCCCATCACGTCGCCGACGATCCGCGCGCACTTGTTGTAGCCGCGGTCCGGCCGGTACCCGCCGTCGTACATCGCGTACAGGATGCGGATGTGAACCGGCTTCAGCCCGTCGCGGACGTCCGGCAGCGCTCGGCCCACGATCACTGACATCGCGTAGTCGAGGAAGCTCCTCTGCATCTCGACGCCGATGTCGACCGGCTCGGTGCGGCCCCGGCCCTCCGACGGAACGTCCGTCGTCACGTCTGACACTTACCAGTCCTTCCTTCGGCCGCGCCCCGGCAAGCTGACGCAGGCGGGTGCGGCCCCGTTCCCATTCACTAGATGTCCAGGAACTTGACGTCCTTCGCGTTGCGCTGGATGAACGACCGGCGCGCCTCGACGTCCTCTCCCATCAGCACGCTGAACATCTCGTCGGCCTGCGCGGCGTCGTCTACGGTGATCTGCCGCAGCACCCGCCGAGCGGGGTCCATCGTGGTCTCCCACAACTCGCTGGCATTCATCTCGCCAAGGCCCTTGAAGCGCTGCACGCCGTCGCGCGTGCGCGGGTCCTTGCGGCCCTCGGCGATACCTGCCTCGATGACGGCGTCGCGCTCCTTGTCGGAGTAGGCGTAGCCAGGCAGCACCCCTCGGCCGTCCCACTTGATCTTGTAGAGCGGTGGCTGCGCCAGGTACACGTGACCGGCTTCGATCAGCGGCTTCATGAACCGGAACAGCAGCGTGAGCAAGAGCGTCGTGATGTGCTGGCCATCAACGTCGGCGTCCGCCATCAAGATGATGTGATAGTAGCGGAGCTTGGCGATGTCGAAGTCGTCGTGGATCCCGGTGCCGAGCGCCGTGATCATCGCCTGGACCTCGTTGTTCTTCAGGACGCGATCGATCCTGGCCTTCTCCACGTTCAGGATCTTGCCGCGGATGGGCAGGATCGCCTGGAACTTCGAGTCTCGGCCGCCCTTCGCCGAACCGCCCGCCGAATCGCCCTCGACGACGTAGATCTCGGAGATCGACGGGTCCCCGGACTGGCAGTCGGCGAGCTTGCCGGGCAGCCCGGAGCCACCCATCGCGCTCTTGCGGGTCAGGTCCCTGGCCTGGCGAGCGGCAACTCGTGCACGGGCCGCCTGGATCGCCTTGTCGACGATGCCCTTGGCGTCGCCGGGGTTGCGGTCGAACCAGTCCTTCAGGTGGTCGTTGCAGACCTTCTGCACGAACGACCGGGCCATGGTGTTGCCGAGCTTCTGCTTGGTCTGCCCCTCGAACTGCGGCTCGGACAGCTTCACGTGGATGATTGCCGTCAGGCCCTCGCGGATGTCCTCGCCGAGCAGGTTGTCGTCCTTCTCGCGCAGGTAGTTCTGCTCGCGGGCGTACCGGTTAACGATGGACGTCAATGCCGACCGGAAGCCCTCTTCGTGGGTACCGCCCTCGGCCGTGTTGATCGTGTTGGCGAAGCTGTAGACGGACTCGGAGTAAGACTGTGTCCACTGCATGGCTATCTCCGCCGAGATGCCGTCAGTCTCGTCGCCGAACTCGATCACCGCCGCGTGTACCGGGTCCTTGGTGGCGTTCAGGTATCGCACGAAGTCGGCCAGGCCGCCGTCGTAGCGGAACTCCACCACGTGCGGCTCGCCGTTGATGTGCCCGGGGCGCTCGTCGGTGAGCGTGATCAACAGTCCCTCGTTCAGGAACGCCATCTCCTGCAGCCGCCTGGACAGGGTCTCGAATGACCACTCGGTGGTCTCGAAGATGTCCGCGTCCGGCCAGAACGTGACGATGGTGCCGGTCTCGTCCGTCCGCTCGTCCCGGCTGAGTGGCCCCGTCGGCTCGCTCATCGCATAGGACTGGCGCCAGACGTAGCCGTCCTTACGAATCTCCACTTCGAGGCGGGAGGACAGTGCGTTGACGACCGAGACGCCGACGCCGTGCAGTCCGCCGGACACCGCGTAGGACTGGCTGTCGAACTTGCCGCCCGCGTGCAGCGTCGTCAGCACGACCTCGACGGCTGGCCGCTTCTCGATCGGGTGCTCGTCCACCGGAATGCCCCGGCCGTTGTCCCACACCCGGACGCCGCCGTCGGCAAGCAACGTAACTTCGATGGTGTCGGCGAAGCCCGCCAGCGCCTCATCCACAGCGTTGTCGACGACCTCGGTCACCAAATGGTGCAAACCGCGCTCACCGGTCGACCCGATATACATACCAGGACGTTTGCGGACGGCTTCCAAGCCTTCCAAGACCGTGATTGAACGTGCGTCATACGACAAGCTGAAGCTCCTCTAGAACAGGGCAAACACATAGGTCAGACGCGTCGAACCCCCCGCTGGGCGTCAGTCCTAGTGCGCTTGTTCATTTTACCTGGCGGGGTGCCGAGCCTCAGCCGTACGTGCCACGCGTCGCGATATAGCTGTGGGTTCCCCCACTCAGGTGGACGGACATGGCTAGTTGCGAATTCTGGCGCCGCTCAGCCGTAGGTATCGCGCGGCCCCCGCCCACCGCGCACTCGCCACTGGCCCGGCTTCCGCGTGCTGGTGACCGGCCCGCGAACCCTGACCCGCCGCACGGTGCCGTCGCCGAGCTCGATGTTAAGCCGACGCACCAGCTGGCCGGCGAGCAAGCGCACCTGGGTGGCCCAGGCGGTCGAGTCCGCGCTCACCGTGAGCTCTCCGTCCGACATCGACTCCGGTGTGGTGTGGGCGGCCAGGTCTGAGCCGACGATCTGGGCCCACCGCCCGAACACCGATCCAGTCGCGGCAGCCAGCCCCCATCCCTCCGCGTCCACCAGGCTGTTGATAGCCGCACCCAGCGGCTGCGGCTCCGCCGGCTCGGACTGCGACATAAAGCCAGGCCGGCCGGCCAGGCGACGGCCACCGCGACGCGCCACAGCCGGCGTTGTCCCGACTGGCCCCAGTCCGGGAACGGGGCCGCTCTCAGCTTGGTCGCTCGGCTGATGTGTCGTCTCACCCGGTAGCGAGACCGCAGCTTGGGTGTCCGCGGCATCGGTGCCGGTGCGCACGTCGGTAGCGTCGACCGGGCTGCCTTCGGCTCGGGCGGCCGCCCGGGGCGGCGCGCTGGCGGGCCTCACACCACGGGCGCGCGCGTCGGCCGTGGCCGCGGCCAGCGCCGCGCGCGCCAGGCTAACTCGCTCGTCCGGGCTGTGCTCAGGCACTCAAGATCACCCCGTCGGCGACGCTGAACCTCGCTCCGGCGAGGGCCGCGGGCACGTCCTCGGGCACCGCCGCGGTGACTAGAACTTGTTCGGCGTCGCTAACCAGCTCGGCCAGCCGTTGCCTGCGCTCATTGTCCAGCTCGGCGAACACGTCGTCCAGGATGAGCACCGGGTCCTCGCCGCCCGAGCGCAGCAACTGGTAAGCGGCCAGCCTGAGGGCCAGCGACAAGGACCACGACTCGCCATGGCTGGCATAACCGCGAGCTGGCATGCCGCCGATGCTCAGCTCCAGCTCGTCCCGGTGCGGGCCGACCAGGCAGACGGCTCGCTCCAGCTCGGCCTGACGCCGGGCGGCGATGGCCTCGCGGAAGGTGATGGCCAGCTTTTCCTGGTCGGGGTCCGGGTCCTCGGGGACATCCGCGCTGGCAGACGTGTCGCCGTGCTCGTCCCGGCCACGAGCGCCGGCCGCGCTAGCCGCCATCCGGTACCAGAGGCCCGTGTCTCGCTCGGTCCCGGACACCGAGCTGTAACAGGCGGCGGCGAAGGGCCTGAGCTCCCGCACCAGCCGCAGCCGGCCCGCGGTGAGCTGAACGCCGGCCGTCACCAGGTGGTCGTCCCACACCTCGAGGGCGCCCGGCGGGACTGCACCCCTGGCCTTTGCCGACTTCAGCAGGGCGGTCCGCTGCCGGAGCACCCGCTCATAGTCAGCGCGCACGCCCGCATACCGCGGCCGCAAGGCCACGAGCAGGTCATCAAGGTAACGGCGGCGCTGATCCGGGTCGCCTTTGACCACGGTGATGTCCTCGGGGGCGAAGAGCACGCACTGCAGGACGCCCAGAACCGCTCGCGGCCGCGGCGCCGGCGCTCGGTTCAGGCGGACCCGGTTCGCCCGCCCTGGGTTGATCTCGATCTCCAGCAGGCTCTCCCGGCCCGCCGCGGAGATCTGCCCACGCACAATCGCCCGGTCGGCACCCTGCCGGATCAGCGGCGCATCCGTGGCCACCCGATGGCTGCCGAACGTCGCCAGATAACTGGCGGCCTCCACCAGGTTGGTCTTGCCCTGGCCGTTCGAGCCCTGGAAGGTCGTGCTGCCAGGTCCGAGCTTCACGTTGGCCTCCCGGTAGCTGCGGAAGTCAGTCAGCGAGAGCCGGGTCAGGTGCACGCCTGCGACACTAACTCGCGTCTTTCATGATCGCGTAAGTCTCGACGCGCTCCGCTACGCCGGAATCTTCGCGATCATGATTCAGCCGCCGAGGCGGATCGGCATCAGCAGGTAGCGGAACTCCGGGTTGCCGTCAGGGCCGGGCTTGCCGGTGAGCAGCGCAGGCTTGCCCGGCTCGGTGAACGAGATGCGGACCGTGTCGGAGTCGATCGCGGTCAGCCCGTCGAGCAGGTACTGCGGGTTGAAGGCGATCGAGAGGTCCTCACCTGAGAACTCGGCCTCGATGATCTCCTCGGCCTGGGCCTCGTCACCGGTGCCGGCCTCGAGCACGAGCTGGCCGGCGCTGAAGGCGAGGCGTACCGGCGTGTTGCGCTCGGCCACCAGCGCGACGCGCTTCACCGACTCCGACAGGAGGCTGACCGAGAGCTCGGCGGCGGCGTTCACGGTCTTGGGCAGCAGTGACTGGTAGCGGGGAAACTCACCGGACAGCAGCCGGGTTGTGGTCCGCCGGCCAGCGCCTTCGAACCCGATCATGCCGTCGCCACCGCCGTCCGTACCCGGCAGCGCGAGCGCAATCGATACTTGAGCGCTGCTGGTCAGCGACCGGGCGGTGTCAGCCAGCGCCTTCGCCGGGACAAGCATCGCGGCCGTCAGATCCGGGTGGGCCGGCGACCAGCGCAGTTCGCGGACGGCTAGCCGGTACCTGTCTGTGGACACCATGGTTATGGTGTCGCCTTCGATCTCGATGCGGACGCCGGTGAGCGCGGGCAGCGTGTCGTCGCGGCCGGCGGCTGTCGCGGACTGGCTGACCGCAGTGGCGAAGGCGTCGCTGCCGACGGTGCCGGCCGCTGGCGGCATTTCCGGCAGCGCCGGGTACTCGTCCTCAGGCATCGTCAGCAACGTGAACGTCGCGCTGCCGCAGGTAAGCACGGCCCGGCCGTTATCAGTCGCGATCTGCACTGGCTTAGCGGGCAGGCTCCGGCTAATCTCCGCGAGCAAGCGCCCAGACACGAGTGCTGAGCCGACTTCCTCAGTGGTGACGGAGACCGTCGCCTGCGCCGACACGTCGTAGTCGAAACTCGAGAGGACAAGGTCCTCGCCGGCCTGGAGTCGGATGCCCGCCAGCACCGGAATGGTGGGGCGGGCTGGCAGGGCGCGCGCGGTCCAGGCCACGGCCTCGGCCAGCACGTCGCGCTCAAGGACGATCTTCACCTGTCGCCCTCCTCCTTCGCTGGTCGGATTCTCTTGTCTGCGCGGTAAGCGCTCGGTGCTACTTGGGTGTTGATCTGGCTTCCATAACTAGTCTGGTAGTCGTCGTAGGGACTGTGGATCCTGGGGATAACTCGAGTCCGGCCAGGTGACCGCCGCTGCGGCCGTGCACAGGGGCTGTGACCAGCCTGGGTGCGAAACGCAGCCAGGCTGTGGGCACCGAGTCGGCCAGGCCGCCGCATCGGCGCGTTACCCCCTGATTGGCGCTGGTTTCAGCCCGATGTCCCAAGGACATCCACAGGTTTATCCACAGGCTGTGTGCCTGCCTTGCGTACGGCGCGAGGTTTGAGTCTCGAGGTGCCTTCGGTGCGTTCATCCCGAGAGCGCCTGCTGCTTGATCCGGTTGGTTAGCTCGGTCACCTGGTTATAGATAGCCCGGCGCTCGGCCATGAGCGACCGGATCTTGCGCTCGGCGTGCATCACCGTCGTGTGATCGCGGCCGCCGAACTGCTGGCCGATCTTGGGCAGCGACATGTCAGTGAGCTCACGGCACAAGTACATGGCGATCTGGCGGGCCGTGACGAGCACGCGAGACCGCGAGGTGCCGCACAGGTCGTCAATAGAGAGCCCGAAGTAAGAGGCGGTCTGGCCCATGATGGTGGCCGCGGTGATGTCCGGGCCGTGCGTCTCGACGATGAGGTCCTTGAGCACGAACTCGGCGAGCTGCAGGTCGACCGACTGGCGGTTCAGGCTAGCGAACGCCGTCACCCTGATCAGGGCGCCCTCCAGCTCGCGGATGTTCGTGGAGATGCGCGAGGCGATGTACTCGAGCGCCTCTGGCGGCGCGTTAAGCCGGTCCTGGACTGCCTTCTTGCGCAGGATCGCGATGCGAGTCTCGAGCTCCGGCGGCTGAACGTCGGTCTGCAGGCCCCACTCGAACCGGCTCCGCAGCCGGTCCTCGAGCGTGACTAGCCGTTTAGGCGCCCGGTCGGACGAGATCACGATCTGCTTTTCGGCATTGTGCAGAGTGTTAAAGGTGTGGAAGAACTCCTCCTGGGTGCCTTCCTTGTTCTCCAGGAACTGGATGTCGTCGACTAGCAGTACGTCAACGTCGCGGTAACGGCGCCGGAAACCGTCCTGCTTGCCGTCGCGGATCATGTTGATGAAGTCGTTGGTGAATTCCTCGGAGCTCACGTACCTGACCTTCAGGCCTTGGTACAGGCTCTGGGCGTAGTGGCCGATGGCGTGCAGCAGATGCGTCTTGCCGAGGCCAGAATCGCCGTAGACAAACAGCGGGTTGTAGGCCTTGGCCGGTGCCTCGGCCACGGCGACGGCGGCCGCGTGGGCGAACCGGTTGCTGGACCCGATGACAAATGTCTCGAAGGTGTATTTCGGGTTGAGCCTGGCCTGGCCTGGCCGCGGCAGCTGACCCGCCGGCATATGCGGGCCAGCTGGCCGGAGCACTGGACCGCCGCCGCTGGGCGGGCCGGCGCCCGGCGCGACGGCCGCAGCGGAGCCGGGCTGGTGGCTGACGGGCGGCCGCGGCCGCGCTCCGTCGAGGTCGAGTCCGCGGTGACCAGGGACGCCGTTGACGTACTGGCCGTTCCGCGGGCCAGGGAAGTCGCCTATATCGCCGACGCCGGCGAGCGGCGCTACCGGGACCGGCCCGGTGATGTCGTCATCGAGGCCCGCGGGTCGGCCGGCCGGTTCGCCGGGTCGGCCGGCCGGGTCGGCGTCAGCCGTCGCGGCCGGATCGACGGTCACAGCGAGCTGGATGCTCCGGGCCAGCTCCCGGGACAGGGCGTTGGTGATCAGCGCGCGCAGCCGGGTCTCGAGTTGCTCTTTCACGAACTCGTTCGGCGCGGCAATCAGCGCGGTGTTCTCGACGAGGCCGAGCGGCCGAGTCAGCTGGAGCCAGGCCCGCTGATGCGGCTCGATGTGCATGTCGGCCAGGTCGGCCAGCGATCGGGCCCAGACGTTCGCGAGGTCGTCGTCGCTCATCGGCCGGTCACCCGAGCCCCCCACATGTGATCAACAGGTTTATCCACAGCTTGTGCACGTTGCAAAGTCCGAGTCGTTGCGCAGGGGGCCCCGGCCGCTCAACCGGCGCGGGTGGGGCTGGTGTGCCGACACACAGCGGTGCTGCGCTATCCACAGCCTAGGGCTGGAGTTAACGCTCCGTTCGGAAAACTCCGATGGTAACTGCTCGGTCGGCAGTTCGTGCTCGTCAGCGTCAGAAGGATTTTCCGGGCACTCACGGCGCGAGGCGGGTTTGACCGGCCACCTGACCTGCGCGTAACTTTGGTAGGTCCGGATACCCCGGTGCAGCTTTTGTGCGGCCTGACGCAGGTAAGGCCTGTCCGTTGGATGAGTTCTCGGCTGGCAGTTGTTGCAATTGTTGAGGTCGGCGAGGCTCACAGCTGCAGCCTGTGCCTTGCGTTGACCCGCATGACCACCACTAATGACAGTCCCGCCGCACCTGACCCGCCGCACCTGGAGTTCCAGTGAGTAAGCGTACTTTTCAGCCGAACAACCGCCGCCGGGCGAAGACCCATGGGTTCCGGCTGCGCATGCGCACCCGGGCTGGCCGCGCGATCCTCGCGGCCAGGCGCCGGAAGGGACGCTCGCGCGTCAGCGTCTGACGTCGCCGGGTGTGATCACATCATGCTTCCGGCGGCCGCGAGGATGCGGCGCACTACTGATTTCGGGCTCGCGACCCAGAGTGGCCGCAGGGCTGGACGCCCACTTTTGTCGGGCCACTTGCTAATCCGGCCCGGCAGCTCGGAGCCCGCGCGCGTGGGCTTCGTGGTCAGCAAGGCAGTGGGGTCTGCGGTGGTTAGGAATACGGTCCGACGGCGGCTGCGACACCTCGCCCGAGGGTACTTGCGGTTGCTGCCGGGAGGTAGCCTGCTTGTAGTCCGCGCCGCGCCGCGCGCGGCTACGGCCCGCCAGGCGGATCTCGCCGCCGACCTCGACCTGGTGATCGGAGCTTTGCTTCGGCGGCAAGGTGGGGCGGTGGTTCAGTGAGCAGCAGACCCGGACGCGGAGTCCGCGCGCTGTCGCCTGCTGGCTGGCTGCTCGTGGGACTGCTGACCGTCTACCGGCGGTTCATCAGCCCGCTCCTCGGACCGAGATGCAGGTTCTACCCGTCGTGCAGCGCCTACGCGCTGGAAGCCGTGCAGGTGCACGGTGCACTGCGGGGCTCGTGGCTAGCGGTGCGCAGGCTGAGCCACTGCCACCCGTTCCATCCCGGCGGCATCGATCTTGTGCCCGGCACGGAACTGGACCATGGTTCTGCCACTGCCGCGGAACGGGACGTCGTGAGCTCAGACGGCATCAGCCCGAGACTAAATGAGCAGAGCACAAGGGAGCTAGCAGGGTGAATCCACTGAATTACCTCTATGAGGCAGTCGGCTGGGTCTTCACGCACATCTATGACGTGCTGAAGCCGGCCTTCGGCCCCACCAGCGGATGGACCTGGTTCTTCTCCATCGTGATCCTGGTCGCGCTCATGCGGCTGGTCATGGTGCCGCTGTTCATCAAGCAGATGCACACCACCAGGGCCATGGCGACGCTGCAGCCGCAGATGGCGGCGCTGCGCAAGAAGTACAAGAACGACAAGCAGACGCTCAATCAAGAGACGATGAAGCTATACCAGGAGGCGGGCGTCAACCCGCTCATGGGCTGCTTGCCGTTCGTGCTTCAACTGCCCCTGTTCTTCGGCCTCTTCAGCGTGCTGCGCGCGATCGCCGACGGTAAAGCGATTTACGGCCTGCCCGCGGCCATGGTGCATGCCGGACAGCACGCGAAGATCCTCGGCGTTTCGATCGCCGACAAGGTGCTGTTCACACACAACCTAAGCGTGCCCCTGCACTCTAAGCTGGTCATTGTCGGCTTCGTGCTGATCAGCATGGCGACGACGTTCCTGACGATCCGGCAGAGCCAGAAGCGCGGCATGATGCCGGCCGCGACGCCCGATAACCCGATGGCGTCGTCGCAGAAGTACATGACCTACATCATGCCGTTCTTCGCGCTGACCGGTCTGTACTGGCCGTTTGGGCTGGTCCTGTACTGGGTGACCACGAACGTCTGGACGCTGGGTCAGCAGTGGATCCTGGGTCGGCGCTATCCGTACACGCCGCCTGCCGCGGACGGCACCGCGGCGCCCGCGCCGGCTGCAGCTCGGTCGCTGACGGGCGGCTCGACGAAGCCGGCGGCCCCGGCGCGCGGGAACCGGCAAGGGCGGACGCAGCAAAGCGGCGGTCCCAAGGCGGGCCGGCCAGCGGCCAACGGCGCGAGCGCCAACGGCGCGGCCGCCACTGGCGCCAGCGTGCTGAAACGGCTGGGCCGGGGCAGGTCGGAGGAGCCCGAGCCCGAGGATGAGTTGCCGCCGGTTAAGCTCGTGAGGCACCAGACGCAGCGCCAGTCCCGCAGCAAACGCTCGGGTAAGCGCTAGCCCGCCGACCCCCCGGCTTCGGCTGCCCTGGGGCAACAGCTGATTCCATCATGGATGGGATCGAGGAGGAGCCTGGCAATGAGCCAGCAGGAGGACATGGTGGCGCAGGATGCTGGTCGTGACGACGAGACCGGCTCGTACGTGGCTGTGAGCCCTGCCGCAGATGTGGCGGGCGGTGCCGACGACAGCGCGGAGGAAAATCCGGATGATCTCGACGCCGATGGCGACGCCGCGGCCGAGCATCGTCGCAGCCCGGCGGTAGCCGACCTGGAGCTAGAAGGCGAGATTGCCGCCGATTACATCGAGGGCCTGCTGGACCTGGCCGACCTCGATGGTGACATCGACATGGATGTCGAAGGTGACCGCGCCGTCGTATCAGTTGTCGGCGCTACCCTCGACGAGCTTGTCGGGCGACGCGGCGAAGTACTGGAAGCACTGCAGGAACTAACCAGGCTCGCAGTCCATCAGCAGACTGGGAACCGCACCCGCATGATGCTCGATGTCGGCGCGTATCGCCAGCGGCGCCGCACGGAGCTGGCTGAGGCCGGCCACGACGCGGCCGAGGAGGTCAGGCGTACCGGTCAGCCCAAGCGGCTGTGGCCCATGAATCCGTTCGAACGCAAGGTCGTCCACGACGCAGTGGCCGCCGCTGGCCTTCGGAGTGAGTCTGAGGGCGAGGAGCCCGAGCGCCGGGTCGTCGTCCTGCCCGTCAGCTAGTCCGCGCGTAGTCCTGCGCGCCGGCCGGTGCTCGGCCGCCACGGCAACGGAGGCGTGCTGGTATGGCCCGTGATGGTGAGGAAGCGGGATCGCTGTCCACGGCGGCCGCTGAGATGTTCGGTGCCGCGCTGCCGAGCGCACAGAAGTATGCGGCGATGCTCACGGGTCCGGGCGTCGAACGTGGCGTCGTCGGTCCGGCCGAGGCCGACCGGATCTGGGATCGTCATCTGCTGAACTGCGGCGCAGTCGCGCGCCTCATACCCGGCAGATCGTCGGTGATCGACCTAGGCTCTGGCGCAGGCCTGCCGGGCATCGTTCTGGCGATGTTGCTGCCGGGCGCCAAGATAACGTTGCTTGAGCCGCTGGCCCGCCGGGTCGATTTTCTTGCGGAGTGCGTATCGGTGCTCGGGCTGACTAACGTTCGCGTGGTACGCGGGCGAGCAGAAGAACATGAGGGCCACCTGGTCGCCGATGTCGTGACATCGCGGGCAGTGGCACCCCTAGACAAGCTGGCTGGGCTGAGCCTAGCTCTGGCCCGGCCGGGTGGCAAAGTGCTGGCCATCAAGGGATCGTCGGCGGAGGCGGAGCTGATAAAGGCCAGACCCGTGTTGGCGCGGATCGGTGTCAGCGACGCGCGGGTCGTGCAGGTGGGCAGCGGCGCGGATGGCGCAACCGCGACAGTGGTGACGTTTACGGCACCAGAGCACCGGAATTCAGCCGGCGGGGCTGGCCGATCGTCGGCGCGGGTGGAGATGCGGCCACCGGGTCGGCCGTCAGGCCGATCGGCTGGGCCGACGGGCCGGCGGACATCACGGCCAAACAGCCGCCGCGGCGGCGGCTAATACCCGGCGCAATGCTCTGCCGAAGCGGCGACGCGCATCTGCCAGACCACCTTGGCTGACGAAAGCTCGATGAGGAGAAGCTGCAAGTGACGAACTCGGTGCCGGGTCTCGGCTGGCCAGAGGACGCGGTGCCGCCCGAAGGCCCGCCCGGTGCGGGGCCAGGCATCAACGCGGACGCCGACACCTGGCTGGCCGAAGTGGCTCGGAGCCGGGAAGATACCGGAACAGCCGGCTATAGACCGGTTCAAGACACTGGCCCCCTTCCGGACCGGTATGCACGTCGGGCGGCCCGCATGGGTCTCGGCTGGCCGGGCGGATTCGGCAAGGCGAAGGGCTCGACCAAAGGGCCGCGGCCTGACGGGCCGCAGCTTGACGAGCCAACTAGGGGCTACCACGCAGCTGGCGCGCCGTCCACCGGATCCGCGGATGACCGTGGTGAAGGTGAGCAACAGGCGCGACTGGGCCGCGAAGTTGGCCTAGGCTCAAATTCCGGGATGGAGGCCGCTGAGCCGGTGCCGGAGCGAGTGCGGCGAGCGTTGGCTGCAGTTTCACGTGAAACACACGGCCTTGTGGAGCCGCAGGCTCGACCGTCCCTTCCAGCGCCGGATGAGGTCGGCCCAGAAGCTGGAGGCTCGCTAGCGGACGGCGGGCAGCTAGGCGAGAGTGAGGATCAGGTGGCTTTCCCTGCTGTTCCCGACGCGTCGGCCGATACGCCGATCGCGCGCGCCGCGCAAGCGGCTGTAGTGGCGCGATCGGGTGGGGAGGTGTGGCCGCGGCCATCTTCATGCCGGATTATCACTATCGCGAATCAGAAGGGCGGCGTGGGCAAGACGACCACGGCCGTTAACCTCGCCGCAGGTCTGGCCATGCATGGGGCCAGGGTGCTGGTGGTTGACCTGGACCCGCAGGGTAACGCTTCGACGGCGCTGGATGTCGATCATCACTCGGGGATCAAGTCGGTCTACGACGTCTTGGTCGACGGCGACTCACTGACCTCGGTGATTCGCCCGGTGGCTGGATTCCCGCATTTGTACTGCGCCCCGGCCGCGATAGATCTCGCGGGCGCGGAGATCGAGCTCGTCCCTCACGTCGCGAGGGAGTCCAGGCTCGCTCGGGCACTCGGGGGCTATGACTCGTCCAATCTGGACTACATCTTCATCGACTGCCCGCCGTCTCTTGGCCTGCTCACGGTCAACGCCCTCGTCGCTGCGCCCGAGGTGCTTATACCTATCCAGTGCGAGTACTACGCGCTGGAAGGCCTTGAGCAGCTGCTGCGGACCATCGAGCTCGTGCGCAGTCACCTGAATCCGGTGCTCGCGGTGTCGGCCATCCTGCTCACGATGTATGACGGCCGGACACGCCTGGCGTCGCAGGTGGCCGACGAAGTACGCGACCACTTCGGCGGCGTGGTGCTGGGGCCGGTGATCCCGCGCAGTGTCCGAGTGTCGGAAGCGCCCAGCTACGGACAGTCCGTGATGACGTACGACCCGGGATCTACAGGCGCGCTGGCCTACATGGAAGCGGCACGGGAGCTTGCCGTCCGGAACGTCCAGGAGCCGGCGAGCTAACTCGATCAGCAGCGCCAGGCACCTCCGGCCCGCATCCAGCCGAGGGAGCGGCTCCAATTGCAGCGACGCCTTCCTTCCGTACGGCCGGCGTTCGAGTCGGCCAAGACGGCGAGTCCTGGCATCATTGGCACCGGAGACACGCGTCCCCGTCCGGCGACCGGGGGGCAGCGCCGTTGACGCAGTGGCCGGAGGGTGAGGAGAGTCGGGATGCCGCAGCCTAAGCGCGGACTCGGGAGAGGCCTGGGCGCCCTGATACCCACGGGTCCGCCGGCCTCGGTGTCCTCGCCAGGTGCACGTGCGTCGGCCCCTACCGGGTATAGCGACGCGGAGCTATCCGAAGGGCTTGCGGGCGCCTTTCTCGAAGAGCTGCCGGTCGGGTCGATCGTGCCCAACCCGAGGCAGCCACGGCAGGCGTTCGACGAGGACTCGCTGGCCGAACTGGCCGCCTCGATCGAGGCCGTCGGGCTGCTCCAGCCGGTCGTCGTCCGGCGCACCCACGGCGGCCGCTACGAGCTCATCATGGGGGAGCGGCGGTGGCGGGCCTGCCAGCTAGCCGGGATCGACGTAATCCCGGCGATCGTCAGGCATACGTCCGACGACGACTTGCTGCGCGACGCCCTCATCGAGAACCTGCATCGTGAACAGCTCAACCCGCTTGAAGAGGCGGCGGCCTATCAGCAACTACTGGACGACTTCGCCGCGACGCACGAGGAGCTCGCCCGTCGCATCGGCCGGTCCAGGCCGCATATCTCCAACACCATCAGGCTTCTGAACCTGCCCCCGGGCGTGCAGAAGCGAGTCGCCGCCGGGGTCTTGAGCGCCGGGCACGCGCGAGCGCTGCTGAGTGTCGAGGACCCGGTGGCCCAGGAACAGCTTGCATACCGGATTGTCGCCGAGGGGCTGTCCGTGCGAGCTGTCGAAGAGATCGTGGCGATGGGCGCCCGGCCGGCGAAGACCACGCGCACCCAGGGACCGAAGACACCAGTCGCGCCGGGACTGAAGGATCTGGCCGACCGCCTGTCGGACATCTTCGAGACGCGGGTGAAGGTAGAGCTCGGCCAGCGCAAGGGCAAGATCGTGGTCGAGTTCGCGTCGCTCGACGACCTGGAGCGGATCGTCCGTAGCATGTCGCCAGCGCTCGCCCCGGCCCGTCGCGCCTGACCGGCTGGCGTGCTTTTCCTCCCCACAGGCGCCGCGCGGCCCGCCACGCCGACGCCTCACTTACCAGGCTAGGCTTCGATGCCGTGGCAGCGACGGACGGCAAGAGTTTTGGCAGCGACAATCACGCGGGAATGCATCCGGCCGTCCTGGCTGCCATAGCCGAGGCTAATGCGGGCGACACAGCCGCCTACGGCGAAGACGATCTCAGCCGGGCTGTGCACGCGAAGCTGTGTGCTGCCGCTGACGCGGCAGACGCCTATTTCGTCTTCACCGGCACCGCCGCGAACATACTCGGACTCAGCCTCATGCTCCGGCCCTTCGAGGCTGTGATCTGTGCCGAGACGTCGCACGTGAACGTCGACGAATGCGGCGCAGCCGAACGCCTCCTGGGCTGCAAGCTGCTGCCAGTCCGTACTACCGACGGGAAGCTCACCCCCGACCTGGTCGCGAGCCGGCTGACGGGCCTTGGTGACGAGCACCGCGCGCAGCCGCGGGTCATCCAGATTGCCCAGGTGACCGAGCTCGGTACCTGCTACTCGCTAGCCGAGCTGAGCGCACTGCGAGACTTCGGCCGCCAGCACGGCCTGCTCGTCTATCTGGATGGCGCCCGGATCGCGAACGCGGCGGCGCATCTTGACTGCGCGCTCGCGGACATCGCAGCCTACGCCGACGTGCTGAGCTTCGGCGGTACCAAGAACGGTTCGCTCGCGGTAGAGGCGGTCCTGGTGATGTCGGAAGGGCTGGCCGGGGGCGCGCAGTATCAGCGCAAGCAGCTCATGCAGCTGGCATCGAAGATGCGATTCCTGGCCGCGCAGCTCGACGCGCTCCTGGCGCAGGATCTGTGGCTAGCCATGGCACGGCACGCAAACGCGATGGCCCGGCGGCTAGCGGAAGCGCTCGGCGGTGTCCCGGGCGTTCGGCTCGCCTACCAGGTTCAGTCCAACGGAGTCTTCACCGAGCTTAATCGCGACCACGCGGCTCGCTTGCGGCGCGACTGGAACTTTGAAGTGTGGTCGGAGTCGGCGGGCGGCCGTTGCGTGGTCCGCTGGATGACGGCATTCGACACGTCCGAAGCGGACGTTGACGCGCTGGCGGGATCGATCGCCGCCGCGGCGCTGGCACATCGGCGGGATTCGGCCGAGAGCGGCGTCTTGGGCGACACCGCGGTCTTAACCGACACGGGGGGTTCTGACCCGGGCGCCGTTTGTGCAGGCAACGGCCGGCTTTCGGATCAAGATGGGCGGCACGGCTGAGGCCTCGTTTCACGTGAAACACTGACCTCGAGGCCCGCGTCGGCCGGCGTTTACGCCAATCGGCTAAGCCGGATCTTGCCGAAAGCATGGCCGGGATCGCGTACTCCGCCGGGACTGGCGGCCTCGCCAGTGGGTACGATAACCACGGGGTTCAGCCCGGTTAAGGGACCTACGCCATTACCGCGAACGGTCTCGCCGCACTAGACGGGCCGTTACTCCGCCACTCGCGATCAGAAGCGCAGGGGATTACGTGTCTCGGCGACTTGCCAGCATCACGCTCGACAATCTCGATGACCTGCCGCCCCGGTGCCGTCGCTGCGTTTTCTGGGAGCTGGATCCCGTTAGCCAGGCGCGGGCGCTTGAGGTCGGTGACCCGGCGCTAGAGAAAGAAGCGTGGATATCGTCTGTTCTGCTGGAATGGGGCAGCTGCGGCAAGATCGTCTATGTTGACGGAGTCTCGGCCGGGTATATGACATACGCGCCGCCGAGCTACGCGCCGCGTTCCGCCGCGTTCCCCACGAGCCCGGTCAGCGCCGACGCCGTCCTGTTGATGACGGCGCATGTGATGTCCGAATTCGCGGGTGGCGGCCTCGGTCGGATGCTTGTCCAGGGTCTCGCCAAGGACCTGACGCGCCGCGGGATCAAGGCGATCGAGGCCTTTGGCGATATGAAGTGGACCCAGCCGGCCTGCGTCGTCCCGGTGGACTACCTCTTGTCGGTCGGATTCAAGACCGTGCGACCGCACGCACGATACCCGCGGCTACGGCTGGAGCTCAAGACGGCACTGTCCTGGCGCGAGGACGTCGAAGTCGCACTGGAGCGGTTGCTGGGCTCGATGTCCCCCGAACGAGCCCTCCGGCTGGCCTGATGCGCTCGGGGCGCCCGCCGTCCAAGACTGCCGCCGCCGGTCCGCTCGGCGCGGACCGACGGCGCTTATCGGTCAGATGAAGTCAGCGAGCTCGCGCAGCAGCGCAGACTTCGGCTTCGCGCCGACGATCTCCTTCACGACCTGACCGTCCTTGAAAACGCTCATGGTCGGGATGTTCATGATCCCGTAGCGCTGCGTGACAACGGGGTTCTCGTCGACATTGAGCTTGACGATGTCGATCTTCTCGGCATACTCACTGGCGATCTCCTCGAGTACCGGGGAGACCTGGCGGCACGGTCCGCACCACTCGGCCCAGTAGTCGACGATCACTGGCTTGCCGGACTTCAGCACCTCGACCTCGAAGGTGGCGTCGGTTACTGCCCTGGTTGCGCCCACTTGCGGGACTTCCTTCCCTCTCATCGGTACCGCCGGCTCGTAATGCCGCGCGGTCTAGTCCGTCGATGCCGGATCCCTATCGCCGGGGCTCCGCTGTCGTCGTCATTCGTCGTGGTCAGCCAGCCAGCGCTCAGCGTCAAGCGCGGCGGCACAGCCTGTGCCGGCGGCTGTCACGGCCTGCCGGTAGATGCGATCGACGACGTCGCCCGCGGCGAAGACGCCATCGATCGATGTGCGGGTCGTCGGGTGCTCGACCAGGATGTACCCGTCGGCGTCTGTGGTTAGCTGGTCGGCGACCAGCTCAGTACGCGGATCGTGGCCGATGGCGACGAACATGCCGCTCGTCCCGAGAATGGTCTCATCGTCGGTCTTGAGATTCCGCAGCCGCAAGCCGGTCACGCGATCCTCGCCCAGCACTTCCATGACGGCGCTGTCCCAGACGAACTTGATCTTCGGATTGCTCATCGCCCGGTCCTGCATGATCTTGGATGCCCGGAGCGCGGCGCGGCGATGCACGATGGTGACGCTGCGGGCAAACCGGGTAAGGAACGTGGCCTCCTCCATGGCAGAATCGCCGCCGCCGATCACCGCGATGTCCTGCTCCCGGAAGAAGAATCCGTCACAGGTCGCACACCAGGACACGCCGTGGCCGGACAGCCGCTTCTCGCCAGGCACTTCGAGCTCGCGGTAGCTGGACCCGGTAGCAAGGATGACGGTCCTGCCGTAGTAGGTGTCGTTGCCGGCCTTGACCTGCTTGGGGGTCGACTTGAGATCAACCTCTGTGACGTCGTCGGGGACGAGCTCGGCGCCGAACCGCTCGGCCTGCTTGCGCAGCTGATCCATCAGATCGGGCCCCAGAATGCCGTCGGGGAAGCCGGGAAAGTTCTCCACGTCCGTCGTGTTCATCAGCGCGCCGCCAGATGTGACCGACCCCTCAAACACCAGCGGGCTCAGCCGGGCCCTCGCCGCATAAAGCGCGGCGGTATAAGCGGACGGACCGGAGCCGATGATGATTACGTCCCGAACGTCGGTCACTGGTGTCTTGCCCCTCTCGAATGCACCGGCATTAACCACCGGCCGGGCCTTGAGATTCCCGGCAGGACGTGGCCTACGTGCGGCTCAGTGTCTGATGATCGAGCAGGTCGGGATGTGCTGCCGAGCAGGCGAGGCTGACAGCCCACACCTCAGCAGGGTGGGTGGCGGTCTGCTGAGTGACGATGATCGTCGCCGGCTGGCCCTCGAACTTTGCCGTCTCGACCAGCTCCACAGGCCGGCTGCCGACTACCGCGCCGAGGCAGCTCGCGAGGCTGGCCTTGCTCGCCTGACCTTGCGAGGCGGTGCCGCTGCCGAACGTCCTGTCTCCAGTAGGCGCCGGCGCGCCCGCGGCGTGCGCGCCGGCCACGCCCTTGAGCTCCGCCGCGTGGACAGCCGCCGTGGCTTGAGCGCCAAGATCGGCCCTCGTGAAGTTCGTGTTGGAATGCACCGTCTGAAATGTCTTGCCCTGGTACGGCACCACGGGTCCGAGACCAAGATTGCGCACGGCTGGAGCCGCGGCGGAGCCGCCGCTGCTGGCGGCCGTCCCGGTGGCGTTGCCACCAGTCTGCGTCGCGATCTCGTAGCCGCCGACTCCGACCAGGATAAGGGCACCGGCCGCGGCGACAAGGCGTGTCGCGAGGACCGACATACGCGGTAGCTGCCCCCTCTCGCGCTGCTTGCGCGCCCGCCGTTCCGGCAGATCGCGTCGGCCGGCCTCGGTAGCCGGAGCGCTCGCCAGGCGCCGGGCCGACTCGCTGGCCAGCGTGGCATCAAGCTCAGTCGTCAGGCTTGCGGGCATAGACGGATACGGAACGCTGGCGAGCACGACCACGACTGCCGAGACCTGGCTGCTGAGCTGCGTACACTGGACGCAACTGGCGACATGAGACCGGATTCTGGCAGCCTTGCGCGGCTTCAGCGCATCGAGGTCGAGGCCGGCCAGGTCTTCGGCGCTCGCATGACGAATCATTGGGTCTCATCGCCCCCCTCCTGCGCAGGTAGGACGCGCTGGCCCCCAGATTGGTTCCGCCGCTCCTGATCGGAGAGCACTTCCTCAGCGGGCGCTCCCGCCGGGCGCAGATGCGCGAGTCTCGGCACTAGCCGCGCTCTTCCCCGCGCCGCACGGCTCTTGACAGTGCCCTCCGAGACGCCTAGCACGTCGGCCGCGTCCGCAACGGAATAGCCCAGCATGTCCACCAGAACCAGAGCAGCTTGCTGTTCGGGCACGAGCCGCCGGAGCGCCGCCCGCACATCCATAGCCGTATCGGAGGTACCCGACGGATCGGACAGCGGCCGGCCGCTCGCGGCCAGCGCGTCGAGCGCATCGTCATCCTGGCCGCCCGCTGTCGGCCGGGACGCGCGCCTGCGCATGCGGTCCAGAGCCGCGTTCACGACAATCCGGTGCAGCCATGTCGTGACGGCAGAGTCACCACGGAAGCTGGCGGCCCGGCGGAAGGCGGCGATCATCGCGTCCTGAAGCGCATCGGCAGCTTCCTCCGGATCACCGAGAGTCCGGATCGCGACCGCCCATAGCCGGTCTCGATGCCGCTGGAACAGCACGCCGAACGCGTCCGGATCGCCATCGACGTGACGCCGCAGCAACTCCTCGTCGGATGGAGCGCCCTCCTCGGCCTGAACGCGCGCCGTTGATCGGCGATCGGCCGGCTGACGCGGTTCAGGCAGGGAGTAACCATCTGGTGGCTGCTCGTGCGGTTCCGTGGCTGCCTCCCCCCGCCGTGCTGATCGTCACGCCGCGGGACGGGCGCCAGCGGCCTCCCGCAGCCTCGCAGCCCGATGATAGTGAACGATCAGGATGAGCCGTGGATGGCGACCCCGAAGATCTGCGCCATGTACTTATTGCCCCCTTGCGTCATGGGCGGCAGCTTCGTGAACCAGATGACCAGATACCGGTCGCTGACCGGTCGTTGGATCACAAATGTGTAGCTTCCGGATACATCGGTCATGCTCGCCACAGTGGTCATGGTCGCGAGGTTGGCCGCGCTCCTGGTGTTCGAGTCACCGGCCTTGATCTGAACGTTTGCGCCCGGCACCGAGCCGAACTGAACAGTGATCGAGGTGACGCGCGCGGGCTTGCCCAGGTCGAGAATCAGCCCGGTGCCAGCCTTCAGATTGCCGAAGTAGGGACTGCGATAGTACTGCTGAGTCGCCCAGCCGGCCGAGCCCGCCTTCAGCACGTTCCCGGCGTCCGCCGTATTCTCGTCGCCCGTATCGCCAGGGTTCAGCGCGTCGAAGCCGCTCGCTGACGTCGGCGAGATGATCGCCGCGTGAGCCGACGGGCTCGAACTAGCGCTGGACTTGCCGCCCGGCCGACCGCCCGAATGGCTCTTGTGCAGGAGGTGCATGGCCGCCGCACCGGCGCCGACGGCGACGACGAGAACCAGCAGGCCGACCGCAGCCACCCGGCCGACGCCCCGGCGCCCTGGCCGACCCTCGTGGCTGGCGCCGCCCGCGTTGGGCCACCCCGCCGCATGCGACTGCCCCACTCGCCCGCTGTCCAGCCGCGGCCTGTGGACCTGGGCCGTGGCTGCCATCGGAACCTGCTGCGGCGGCAGCGCAGCGGCCAGCGCCGTGGCCAGCTCGGCCGGGGAGTCGAACGCCGCTTGCTGGTCGCGACCGGGCAGCGCGAGCGCCCGGCCGGTGATGTCATCCAGCGTCGTGGGCACCCCCGCGCGCACCTGGCGCGGCCGTCGGGGCCATCCGTCCGCTTCCGGTGCAGGCGGCAGGCCAGAATCATCCGGTCCGGGCCATAGGCCGGTCAGCGCCGCGTACAGCAGCTCGCCCAGTCCGCGCGTGTCGGCGAGCTCAGGATCCTCCGCTGTCATTCCGGTAAGCGCGGCGTCAATGCCGAGGCCTGTGACCTTCACGCCACCGCCGGCTGTCCACCGGATTGCGTCCGGCCGCAGACACAGGTGGGCCAGCCCGGCCGCGTGTGCTCCGGATATCGCCGCAGCGACTTCGGCCACGATCCGCGCTGCGGATGGCGGGTCGATCGAGCCGGTCGCCAGCAGGTCACCGAGCGTGTCGCCG
>DATIOU010000111.1:0-24216 GCA_035472835.1 Streptosporangiaceae bacterium
CGCGGACCTGTCTGCGCTGACGCCGCGGGAACTTGAGGTCCTGCGACTGCTCGCGCGCGGCCTGAGCAATTCCGAACTCGCCAGGCAACTGACCGTCAGCGAGGCGACAGTTAAGACGCACGTCGGACGGATCCTGGCCAAGCTGCAGCTCAGGGACCGGGTGCAGGCCGTGGTCCTGGCGTATCAGACCGGACTGGTCGGCCCGGGACAGCGCGGCGAGATCTAGCCTGGCGGATGCGCGTCGAGTGCTGTCCGGAGCCGTGGAAGCAGGGTCAGCGCTAGTACGAGAACGGCTGGAAACAGTGCGACCGGTAACGCCGGCGCCACGGCTGGCGCGTTCACGACAAGCACGCCGCTCGCCGCGGCGCCCACCGCCACCGCGGCCGTGACCTGGGCAGATGGGTGTTGTCTCAGCATCTTGTCCCGGCTTTTGTCTCACCGATCTGTCACTTCTTCAGGCAACGCCGGATGAGCCGGACAGTCGAGTGACAGGCTCTCGGCAAGTTCTGCCCGGCGCATGAAGTGCCTTCGGCCGGCGCGCCGGTGACTGCATTGCGGGTGGGCCACACAGCTGGACCAGGCGGGATTGGCGCGGGACGGCAAACGCCCTGACCGCCGCTCCGTCCTGGCCTAGCCACGGCAGGCGGTCGCCGATATCCTCCAGGCCGAGTCGGCTGACGCACCGGGCGGTGTCCTTCTGGCGTTAGCCAGGTCGTACTTGTGAAGGGTCAGCCAGCTGACCGACCGAAAACCAGGAGGAACCTGCGATGACCGAAGCCGCAGCTCAAGACCGCGTGACGGTTTGCCACCCTGCCGAGGATCAGATGCTGCTGGACTTTCTGGCGGTGCAGCGCACGACGGCCCTGGATATCGTGGCGGGCCTGGATGAAGGGGCATGGCACCAGTCGGTCGTGCCGTCGGGTTGGACGCCCGCCGGGCTGGTCGAGCATCTGAGCGGCGCGCAGTTTCACTGGTTCGTCGGAGTCGTGGCTGGCGAGGACACCTCACCGCCCGCTGACGCAGACGTCGAGCCCTACGACCCGATGGCGCCGTTCGTTACGGACTGGTCGTCGGCGGACATCATCGCCGAGTTCCGGGAGATCTGCGCTCGCTCGGACGCGATCTTGGCGGTAACGCCGCTGTCGGCGGCCCCGCGCGGCAAGCACGGTGACCCGGAGGTTGCGGAGCCGCCGAACGTTCGATGGGTTGTCTTGCACGTGATCGAGGAGATCGCGCGGCATTGCGGTCACCTGGACATTGGCAGGGAACTGCTCGACGGGACGACTCGGCTCGGACAGAAGCACAGCGAACGGCCGGCCGCGGAGCCGCAGGCCGCGCAATGACGCAAGCAGTGATCTGACAGCAGCCCCCACCAGCCCCGATCGGCAGAAGACCAGGGGGCGCCGCCGGCAGCAGCTGTCCTGTCTCATTCGAGTTGCTCGGTGAACACATCGCTGAACCGCATACCGTGCCAGCTTGGGAACGCCGGGAGCGTAGTGATCTCGCGGTTCCCCGGGCAGCGCGAGGAGCCGCCAACCAGCCTCAAGCTCTCCCTCTTCCGCGACGTGGCCGCCGGCGCACGGCAGTCACGTCGCACTGAGTTTGGCTTGCAGAAGAGGCCCGCTCAAGGTCCGGCAGAGGCGCATCAACGCTCCATAATGACCTGATCTGCGCGGCACTGCTGGCTGCCGACCAAATCCGCGCGGGCGCCCCGAACGGCGGATATCTCGCGTGCCGCAAGACCTCGGAGCTGTCACCCTCGGCAACGAGGCGCCTGCTGGCCTTCGCCGACGCCCAGCAGCGCTACGACGACGCCATCGGCGACTTCCCTTCTGACCAGCACGATCGCTCTCGTTTGCCCGTGGTGACACCGGTTCTTACCGGCTCCCCTATCAGGATCGCCTTATGGCATTGGATGTTGGCACCCACTGGTGGCGTGGTCGAGCGGCAGCTGCGCGCGCACAGCGGACTGTCCTCGGCCGACTACGAGGTACTGGCCCACCTGTCCGAGGCACCCGAAGGGCGCATGAGATCGTTTGCCCTCGCCAGATTGCTGCGCTGGGAGAAAAGCCGCCTGTCACAGCACCTCACTCGCATGCAGAAACGAAGCCTCATCGGCCGCGAGCCCTGCCCGACCGACCAGCGAGGCGCCATCGTGGTCATCAGCGAGCCAGGCCGCGCCCTGATCGAGAAGGCCGCACCGCTCCACGTCGCCGACATACGCACGGTGCTCATCGACGATGCCACCCCCGCACAGCTCGACCTGCTAACGGAACTAGGCGACCAGGTAAGGGCCCGGCTCGCAGAGATCGACCACCGAACAAGATGAGCCGCTTCTCTGTACATCGCACGAGCCAAAGACAACAGCCAGGAAGAGAGTGGTTGGGCAGTCAACCCCTTCTGCCTCGACTACGGAAAGTGCTATTCGAACTACAGAAAGAGAGTACTCATCCATGAGCAGCATCAGCTTCATCGGCCTGGGGGGCATGGCCCGCGCCATAGGCGCCCGCGCGGTCGAGGGCGGCAACGCCGTCGAGGTCATCGGCCGCGACGCGGCCAAGGCCAAGGACCTCGCCGCCGCGCTCGGCGGCGGCGCCACGGCCGGGACATTCGGCACCGCCCCGGCCGACGACATCGTCATCCTCGCCGTGCCGTACGCCAGCGCCGTGCCGGTCGTCGCCCAGTACGGGGACGCGCTGGCCGGCAAGGTCATCATCGACATCTCCAACACCTTCAACGCCGATGCCACTGGGCTGGTCCCCCCTGACGGCACTTCCGGCGCGCAGGAGATCGCCAGGGCCGTCCCGGCGAGCGCGCACGTCGTGAAGGCGTTCAACACCGTCTTCGGCCACGTCCTGGCCCAGGGCCGCCCGCTGGACGTGCTCTTCGCCGGCGACGACGCGCGGGCCAAGGCGAGGGTGTCGGCGTTCATCGAGGGCCTCGGGCTGCGCCCGCTGGATGCCGGCGGCCTGGAGATGGCGCGCTGGCAGGAAGGGGCAGGCCTGCTGATGATGGGCCTGGCCCGCCACGGCGTGGGGAACTTCAACTTCACCCTCGGCGTCAACCTTCCCGGCTGAGCGCACCCGCGCCCGCCGCTCCAGCGCGGCGCATCCGGCACGCGGGCAACGGGGGCATCTTGAGCTCAGCTCACAGAGGCGGTGACGGTCACCTTGGCCAGGCTGGATGACAGGCCGAGACCCGCGCGTTCGGCACGGCGGGCCGCAGACCGGACCAGCAGCCGGGGGTTGTCGCGGCGAATCGTGTTGGCGCCGACCAGGATGGCATCACTGGCTGCGCGCTCATTCTTTCGACACTAAGCGTGTTGCAACTCTGCTTGAGGTCAGCGAGGTTCCGTTCCTGACCTGTCAGGCAAGTGAGAAGGCGGGCAAGGATCTGGCGGAATATAAGTACCGCCTGAACGGAGCCCGTTGATGCGCGAAGCTCAGGGGAGCCTGCCAGCCGACGTCAGCTGAGCGGGACGCCGGGCAGCAGGTTCACTGCGGCGCCGACTGGATCCGGAATGTCTGGGCGCCGCTGAAGCGCGCGTATAAGCTCGCGGAGGACATGCTCGGGCTTTGCCATCACGGACCGGCCTACATGGCCCGCCATGGCGGGGAGGGTCGTCGGTGGTGGCTGCACTGCGGCGTAGTGACAGGCTGCGAGCGCGATGGCGGCTATCTGCTGGTAGCGCTGGGCGCTCCTGCTCGTGGGGACGGCCTGGAGTGCCCCGGTCAGAGCGGCGAGCGTCACATCGGTGAGCGTGCCAGGAGCTGCCGCGGCGACCGTTGCGGTCGCCAGCCACTGCTCCGCCCACGATCCCGCCAGGTATTGCCACCATCCTGGGCGAGCGAGAGCGGTGTCGGCCGGGCCTGGGGTCCAGTCGCCCGCGATCGCGATGATGCTGGCTGCGGTTAGGGGCAGGTCGGCGACGTACTGGCTCGCCAGTGCCGTCCACGCCGGTTCCCAGTAGCTGTCAGCGGCGTCGCTGGGGTCTGGCTGGTCAGGAATGAGGACCGTCAGCAGATCGGCGATGCTGAAGGCATCGACGCCTGCTGCCCTGGCGCGCTGGCGGAGGACGTTGTCGTCGCACCACAGCGGCAGGCCGGCCTGGCGGGCAGCGCCGATGAGCGCCGGGAGCGGCTGGGGGGTGCAGCGGCAGCATTCGGGGAGGGCCAGGCGAGTGGAAAACCCGGAGCTGGCCGGGCAGATGATCGACCGCGCCATCGACGCGGCGTGGCGTTCACTTGGCTGGCTACGGACGAGGCCTACGGGCAGAACACGCCGCTGCGCTGGTGGCTTGGACGAACGCGGTGTCAGCTACGATCTCGGCTCCGTCGCGCAGTTACCGGTCGGCGTCGAGGGCGGTGATCCAGTCGACGCAAGCGGTGATCGCGGTGCGGACGGGATCGGTGATCGTGACGCCGACGGAGAAGAACGTGCGCACGCCCTGGTCGCGCAGGCTGCGGATGTGGCGCAGGAAGGCATGGCTGGCTCCGGCCGAGTCGCAGCGGATCAGGACGTCGTTACCGAAGCGGTGCGCGTCCGGGATCTGCGCCAGCGCCTGGTCCAGCACGGTGATGTGGTCCGCGGCGTTGTTCGACCCTGCGTTGCCCGCCCGGAACAGACCAGCGAGGCTTCACCGGTCGCATCGAGGAAGCACGGAAGTGGGTGGTAACGCCAGGTCTTCTTCCAGGTCTTGGCAGCCTGTTCCTTCTCCGAGTGGCAGATCACGATCGTGGCGTCGATGTCGAGCACGAACCCGGGGATGGTGAACCCACCCACCGTTGAAGAGAGCTGCCGTCCGGTCTCAGCAGCCTGCGCCCAGTCCAGCCCATGAGCTCGTGCCCGGGCCGCGGAAACGGGCCAACCCCACCGGACCGATGCCGTTCAGGACGCGCCAGGCGGTGGCATCCGAGGCCACCGGCCCGAACAATTCAGGCTGATTGCGTAGCACAGCCAGGTCAGCGATAGCTGCACCACCGTCGGCCAGCATCACCGCCACGTCGACCGCGACGCGGCCCGGGTCATGGACGGACTCGCTTCGGCGCAGCGGTGCCAACGCCTCGCTCATCGCCGCAGACAGGCCGGTCGCGTCGGCCAGATCGACCAGCATCCGAGCACCCGCGTGGTTCGTCACGCCACGCCCGTCGACCGTCACGACAAGCCTCGGACGCGAAGAAGTACGCTTCACGCTGCAAGTGCTCCTCACCTGGCCGACCGGATCCCTAGACAAGATCCATCTTCCGAAGTGGAGGGGCACTTCTATGTCTGCGGCGCTCATACCGCCAGCCTTACTGAAAAACTCGGGCTAACGCTTGGCGCCGTGTGCGTGGGTGGCGTCGAGCACAACGCGAGCGAACCACGGCTCCCAATCGTCGGGTGACCATCCGCGCTCGGCGAGCTTGAACCACATCGCGCGCGAGCCGAGGGCCCAGACTTCGTCCACGAGAGCGTTGGATGGGGTACGACCCTCGAGGACGAGACGGCATGCGTTGGCGAATTCGTCATGTCGACGCTGCTCGAGTCGAGTCTGTGCCTGGACTGCCTCGGGGGTGCTCACCGCAGCGTCGTCCAGGACCCGCTGTATGGCGGCGGACCGCTCGTAGGCATCGCGCAGCCAGCGTGCCGCGGTCGCCGCTCGCTGAGGGGCCGTGCCCACGCCCATCGCCTGGTAGTCAACACGGTCCCGGACGGGGGTTTCGGACAGCGAAGTGTCGATGCAGGCGATCAATAGGTCGACCTTCGTGTCGAAGTGGAGGTACACGGTCGGGCGAGCGAGACCCGCTGCAGCGGCGACCTGCGTCATCGTCGTCATGGTCCAGCCCTGCCGGAGGAAGAGCGCGTGGGCCGCGGAGACGAGGCGGTTGCGGTTCTCAACGACTCGTTCGGCGCGGACTGACAACTCGTAGCGACGGGGCATGCGATTCAGTCTAGTAAACTTCGCTGTACTAAGAGTACAGTTGAAGTATGCGCATCGACACGGAACTCGGTTGGCTCACCGCTCAGATCGTCCCCGGGCCGCCCCAGGTGGCCGTCCTATGGCACAGCATGTTTACCGATTCGCGCAGCTGGGGGCGCATCGTGGACGATCTTCGCCGGAAACGCACCTTGGTGCTGATCGACGGGTGGTCCTTCGGAGCGAGCGCAGATCTCGACCACGTGGTGGACAAGTTCAACGACCACTGCGTGCAGGGAGCCGTCGCGGTCGTGTCGCAGGTTCAGAACGAGCTGGCCGGCGGTCCCGTCGACTGGTTGGGCAGCGCGTGGGGTGGCCACGTGGGGTTGCAGCTGGCCGCCGTTCGGCCGGAGCTGGTGCGCAGCCTGATCACGGTCAGCTCGCCGGTCCAGGCCCCGAGTCCGTCGATGCGGCGGCAGGTGAGGATGCTGCTCCCCGTCTACCGCGCCATCGGGATGCGCGGGCCAGTACGCCAAGGGCTGCTCGACGGGATGCTCACCGATCTCACGCGCCGTACGGACCCCGAGGCCGTCGAGGCGCTCGTCGCCCCCATGTCCCGAGCCAACCGAGGGGCCATCGCACGTACCGTCAGTTCCGGCGTGCTTACCAGGACGGACCTTGCCTGGGCCGCCGCACGCGTCACGTGCCCCACGTTGATGATTGCGACCGCCGACCGGGGTGAGTGGAGTCCCGCTGCGTGCGCCGAGACCACAGCAGCGATGAAGGATGCCCGCTCGGCGGTCCTCACGGGATCACGCGCCCTCCCGTCGCTCGAATGTCCCAGCGAACTCGCTGCGCTCGTTACTGACTTCTGGGCCAGGCACACAGCCGTCGAGAGCCCCCCGCCGGTCGTCGATTAGGACCCCAGGATGCGTCGACACGACGGTCACCGCCTCCACCATCGGGACGGCCTGATGACCCGCCACCGTAGCCAACCGACACGCCGACGTTGTCTCACCGGCTTGTCCAATTGGACATCGAGTGGACAGAGCAATGAGACATTGGACAAGCCTTTTGAGACCTACAAGGGGCGGCCCTGTAGGTTCTCAAAAAACTTGTCCACCCGCATGGCTCTGACCTGCGGTCATCTGGCGTGTCTCACCGTTCTGTCCCGGCGTTTGTCTCATCGTTCTGTCATTTTCTTCCGGAACCGTCGGGATGACGGCCGGCCATCTCAGTTCATGCCGGCGACCCAAACCATCCCGGTGCCGATCTGGTCGGGTCTCGGGTGAGGCCGGCGGGAGGGAAAGTCGCTGGCTGTCGGGGGCAACCGGTTCCACGCGCCCCGTTGCTCTCCGCGCAGGGCCTTGCCCGGGAGGCGGCTAGTAACATACGTTCTTGTACGTAGGTAAGTGGCCGGATCGCCGGGATGGACCAGCCACAGGGATCAGCTTGAGTTCGAGGCGACGCGGCGGGCAGTCGTTGGCGGCGCATGGAAGATCGTCAAGGCACGGAAGGCAGGCGAGTAGCCCGTGTCCACCCTGACAGCCTGGCGGGGCGCAGCCCGCCAGGCCGGGACGTCGGCGTTGGCTGCGCACTCTCCCAGGTCGTAGCGGTATGGACGCATGAGATGACCTGCGCGCTGCAAGGCCCGCGACTGGAGGAAGTAGCGGATGCGATCGAGCGGGCCGCGAGTGTGGACGCGACGGTCGCTCATTACGTCGGCACCGGCGCCCGCCGGTTTGGTCCGCTGCCATGAACGCGCAGGCGCCTCTGACGGAGAGCAATGTCGGCTGGCTGCGTTACCTGTACCGCAAGGCGACCACGACCGACAGCTGGGAGCGGGAGGACCGCCCGCATGAGCACTGGGACAACCGCAGCGACCCGCCGATGCTGTGCTACCGCCGCTTCGACCTCATCGACTCGACCTACGCCGTCGCCCTCATGGCCGACCGGACACCGGCCTGGCGCGAAGTCTACGAGCGCATCCTCGACGAGCTGATCTTCCGCCACACCGGCTGGTGGGCCGCCGAGGACTGGCTCACCCAGATCGGCGACGACCCGGCCCGGGCCAGCTACCCTGACGCTTACCGGCCGCTCATTCCCGCGTCGCAATGGGGGAACTACAACGTGCCGGGCTGGACCGCCAACGGCATCGAGCCGTGGGGCCTGCAGTGGGACCCGATCGGCGCCGACGGGAACCTGTTCTTCAAGGGCTTCTTCCTGGTCATGCTCGGGCTGCACCGCCGCGTCACCGGCAACGCCCGGTGGGACGCCCCGTTCGACATCGTCCGCGACGGCGAGCACACCTACACCTGGTGGCACACCAAGATCGCCGAGCACCTCGCCGCGCAGTGGCGCGCCCGGCCCGAGGGATGTCACTGCGAGAACACCAAGATCTGGCCCTACTGCCTGGCCGGCGCGGGCCTGGGACTCCAGCTCGCCGACCTGGCCTTCGGCACCAGCCACCACGAGGCGTTCGACATCTGGTGGCAGCACGCCCGCCGCGACTACCTCCACCTCGACCGCGACGAGCCGCCCGCAGCGGTGACCTTCTACTACGACCCCATCATCGGCGAGCACCTTGAGCTGCCTGCTGCCGTCGGCGCGATCCCCGCCATCTACCTCGCGCCGCAGGTACCCGGCGAGGCGCGCCGCCTCTGGGACGCCGCCCGCGCGCAGACCGGGATGCTCGACGTGACCGGGCCGGTCCCGGTGCTCGGACCCCGGTTCACCGCGATGGCGCTGCTCCTTGCCCGCGAGTGGGCCGTCACCGACCTGGCCGACGCGCTCCAGGCAGCCTGCGACGAGCACTACCCGCCAACATGGGACCACGACCGCGCGGAACTGACCTGGGACTTCGGGCTCGGCGAGGAACACCCGCGAGGACAGTACAACGCCACGATGGCCGCCGCCGACTCGATGACCGAAGGAGCCTGGTGGCGGCTGGCCAACATCCCCTCAGCCACCCGGTTCAGCGAGCCCACCGTGCATGATGTCGACTTCCCGGCCGTAGCCCTCACCCGCGCCGAATGGGACAGCGGCTCCCGGCGGCTCCACCTGTCCCTGCACCCCATGAATGACACCATCCGCGGGCAGCCGACATCCATGCGCATCACCGGCCTTGGCGACCCGGGCCGCTGGACAGTCCGCTCCGCTGACGGCGCACGGGCCGATAGCGAGCCGCGAGGCCAGGACCTCGTTATCCGCACCGTGATCGGCCCTCACGACTTGATGATCGAGCCATACTGAAATCCGCGCGGGCGATGGGACCATGAGCGGCACTGGCAGCCCGGCCGCGACATCTCGCCGCACCCAGGCAGACCGCAGCGCCACCACCCGCGCCGCGCTCGCCGACGCCGCCATCGACGTGCTCATCGACCACGGGTGGGCCGCCGTAACCGCCATCGAAGTATGCAGCCGGGCCGGCGTCACCCGCGGTGCATTTCACCACCACTACCCCAGCCTGCCGAGCCTCCTCGCCGACGCTCTCCGGCGCGTCTACGCGACCATGGGCGAGCACGAACAGCCTGCGCCCGCAGACCTGACGGGGCTGATCGACGCCACCTGGGCTGCCATAGGCAACCCCCGCTTCAAGGCGGTCCTCGAAGCCTGGCTCGCCATGGCCAACGACCCGGGCCTGCGCGCCGAGATCGGCCCCGTTGTCGACGAGTTCGCCGCGCTGGTCAGCCCCGACGCGATGCCCTCGGTTCTCACCAGCGCCAAGCGCCGCGGCTACTACCTGATGGCCCGCGAGACAATGCTCGGTCTCGCGCTGGGACGCGCGACCAACCGCGGTCGCCCGCTGGGCCACGAACCCGCCGTCCTCGCCCAGCTCCGCACAGCCGCGGCGGCGCTAGACGGCTCTGGCTGACCCGCAAGCCGGCCCACCAGCACCAGCACAGCGGCGGCGGCGGTTGCGCACCTTCGGCAAAGCGCAGCTATATAGGGATCGTGCGAAGGTGAGCACTATCGCGCGTTGGGCTCGATACTTGAGCAGTCGCTCGCGCCGGAAGCGTCGGGATACTTGAGCAGTCGACCAGCGCTCCAGCGCCCGGCTGTAGGTTCTCAAAAAAGATGTCCACCCGTGCTGCCGTGGCCTGGGATGATGCGCGGCGTCTCACCATTTTGTACCGGCGTTCGTCTCACCGTTCTGTCATTTTGTCTTCTTTCGTGCCATGGCGATGTAGCCAACCGAGAACACGACTAGCACGATGGTCGCGAACAAGGGCGACGACGACATCGACCAGGTGCTCGCGGACGCCGGCGCAATGGCCACGAACGCCCGGATGGTCTTCAGGCAGCGCCCGGATGACCCGGGACGATCGACCCTTGGCTCGTTCGCTCTGGCGGGCAAAATTGACTTCGACCTGGAGGCCGTCGACGGCCATGCGGCCAGCGCCGGAGCGGTCGTCGAAGATCCCTGGCGTCTTTCCGCCCGTCAGTGGACATCCGAGAAGATCTACGTTACGGGCTGGTCGCGAAGTACATCAGAAAGCGCTTGTGCCCGGTCGACCGGGTGAAGGTGATGAACCGGCCGTTTCTCCCGATGTCCCACGCGCCTTGCCATCCGTCGAAGTGCAAGTCGAGGATCACCAGCAGCGTGAAATGGTCGGACGACACCCAGCGGTCGGGCTGATACGAGATCACCTTTCCAATGCGCAGCTCTACGTCGTTGCCGTCGCCGCGCTCGCTGGGCACCAGGAACAGATCCGACGCCGCTGCGCGGCCCTGCTCGTGCCACACGGCGAGGTAGTCGCGAACCACGGAGATCGCCGCCTCGTAGGCGCGCGCCCTCCGCGCTGCGGTCGCAGTGTCCGCGGCTGTCGGCTGTATTGCCGTCGGCTGTGCTGCGGACGTCCGTGCTCCAGCGGGGGATGGAGCGGAGCCTGAGCCCGCCCCAGCACACGAGCTAAGGCTGATCGCGGCCATGGCGAGCCCCAGCGCGGCAAGGCAGACGGTGACTAGGCGCAGGTTCATGCGCGGAATGTAACAGCAGGGATCATCCTCTGCCCAGGGCGCGAACAACGCCCTGTGGCAGCGGCAGCCGGCAACCGTCGGTGTGAGTGCGAGAGCATCTTCGGCGGCGGGCGCCACCTTTCAGTGCCATGCGCCGCAGCGCGCTCTTCCTCAGTCAGGTCTTGACGCCGGCGTGCTTGTGGGTGGCGTAGTTGTCGCAGACGACGTGCAGTTCGGTGCAGGGGTGTGCAGCGGCGGCCTTCTCTAGGAAGCGCAGGAGCTACTGATTGGCGGTCGCGGGGTAGCAGGCGTCAGTGACCCGGCCGGTGGCGACTTCCAGGGTGGCGAACAGCTTGCCGTGCCGTGCCGGGCGTCATCGTGGGTCTGCCGCTAGGGGATCCGCGGGCGCATCAGCCTGACCGCGCAGATGAGACTTCGATATGTAGATTGACAATGTATCGTCGATCTACATATCGTTCCCGTCATGCACCCACCCACGATCGCGATGCGCGAGCCGACGTACTTCGTGCTGGCGGCGCTACTGGCCGGGCCGTTGCATGGCTACGCCATCATCAAGCGCGCGGAGGAGATATCGAACGGGAGAGTTCGGCTGGCCACGGGAACTCTCTACACTGCCCTCGACCGGCTGACGGCCGCGGGCCACGTTGAGCTGGTCAGCGAGCTAGTGGTCGGCGGCCGGGTCCGCCGTTCTTACGGGCTGACCGACGCAGGTTCCGCGGCGCTGCGCGCTGAAGCACTGCGGATGAGTGAGGCAGCCAGGCTCGTTACTGAGGCGCCATCCGAACCGCGGGCGAGCCGGCTCCGCCGGAAGCCGAGGACGGCATGAGCAAGATCGAACGCCGGTCACGGCCGCTGCTGCGCGCTTATCCGGCCTCCTATCGCCGCGATCGTGGCGAGGAGATCCTTGGCACTCTCCTGGAGGCAACGCCGAGCCGGCGGCAGTGGCCGCTGGCACGTGATGTCCGGGCGCTGGCCATAGGCGGGCTTCGAGCCCATGCTGCGCAGAACAGGGGCCGCAGCATGGCTGTCAACCTGCGCCTGACCGCGCTACTTGGCGTTGCCATTTACCTGGGTCTGGCGGCGTGGGGTTACCTGGCTACGACCTTCGTCGACGCCCAACCCGGCGGCACGTGGGTGCCTACCTACCGGTCCTCTGACTGGCCAGCTCTACTGGCAGGGCTGCTCATTGCCGCTGCGGTCATGCTGACCTGGGTGGGTCGCCGCCGGCTTCTCGCCGGCGGGGCACTGGCGGCCGCAGCTGCTGCCTCCTACTCCGGGTTCTCCCATCGGGAGATCGCCGGCGGCCTGGTCACTCAGCTGCTGTGCCTGGCGGCCCTTGTGGCGCTGGCCAGGCAGACGGAACGTCCGACCTGGGGATGGCTGTGGGTGACCAGCGGGATCGTCGCGGCGGTGATTGTGCCGAGCCTCTTCCGGGCAGTTCCCTTCTTGCCGTACCAGGCACCAAGTCTTCTCCTGTGCATCCTCCTGGTGCTCCTCGCCTGGATTGGCATCGACGCCCGGCCAGCGGTCGCGCTAGGCATCTACTACCTGATCATCTCGTTGTCGGCGCTGCTGGGCAACGCCGTGATGGGTATCGGCAACTGGTTCACCGACCCGGCCGTCTTCGTAGCTGCCGCGCTCGCGGCCGTCGCTGGGTGGCGGCTGCGCCGGCAGTCGGTGCAGTAGAGAGCGAAGCGGCCTCGACGTCCACCACCGTCGGCCCCGCGTCCGACAGGAGTAACAAGTCCGGCACATGCCGGAGCACACCGACTTTCAGCCCAGACTTCAGCAGAAATGGCTGAGCGAAGATGCGGTTTACCGAGGCATCGAAATCGGCGAGCAGCAACCGGCGAGCTCTAACCGCGACTCATAAATGACGTGACCGCGCTCGGTAGCCGACCAGTATGTCCCCGAGAAGTGCCGTTGCCCATCGTGCCAGCGGAACGTTCGCCACGGCGCGGCCGATGAAAGCGCCTCTGTGGTTGCCCGCTCCCATGGCAGCGAAACCTCTGATCCGTCGGCCGGCCGCCGGATCGAAACGCTCACAGCCTCCGGCCGGATTGCGCCAAGCATGCCGGTGACCTTCCCCCACAACGTCTACCAACTTGCTGGGCCCCAAGGTGTCAGAAGCGGCCCTGCTGGCCACAGATCCCGCTCGGGCGTGTCTCAGTCAATCTGCATAAGTGCAGCCCAGATGCAGCCCTCGCTGAGAATGAGCAGCGAGAAATGAGACCCTACAACACGACCCGGTGACGGCGGCCGATCAAATCGGCGCCATATCGACGAAGCGGCTGTAGTGCCCCTGGAAGGCGACCGTCACCGTGGCAGTCGGACCATTCCGGTGCTTGGCCACGATCAGGTCCGCCTCCCCTGCACGCGGCGACTCGGGTTCATATGCATCCTCACGATGCAACAAGATCACGACGTCCGAGTCTTGCTCAATCGAGCCGCTCTCACGGAGGTCCGCGAGCAATGGGCGCTTGTCAGATCGCAGCTCCGGGCCTCGGTTGAGCTGGGCGAGCGCGACGACGGGAACCTGGAGCTCCTTAGCGAGAAGCTTCAGCGACCTCGACAGCTCGGACACTTCTTGCTGCCTGTTCTCCACCCGCTTCGGTGAGCTCATCAGCTGGAGATAGTCGACGATGACGAGTTTGAGGTCGTGGCGCTGCTTCAGCCGACGGCACTTCGATCTGATCTCCACCATCGACATGTTCGGTGAGTCGTCAATGAACAACGGCGCATCCACAACCTCGCTCATGCGCCGCGCCAGCCGTGTCCAGTCGTCCTCACCTAGCTGGCCGGTGCGCATCGCGTGCAATGGCACGCGCGCTTCGGCCGACAGCAAGCGCATTGTGATCTCGTTGCGACTCATCTCAAGGCTGAACAGGACGGAGGTGAGGCCAGATTTCACCGACGCCGCCCTGGCGATGTCCAGCGCAAGCGCTGACTTGCCCATCGCGGGGCGAGCGGCGATGACGACCATCTGGCCTGGATGCAGGCCGTTGGTGAGTGCATCCAGGTCACCGAACCCCGTAGGCACGCCAGCTAGCGTTCCGCCGCGGCTGCCGATGGCCTCGATCTCGTCTAGCGCGCCTGGCATGATCTCGGCGAGCGGAAGGTAGTCCTCGCTCACCCGGCGGTCCGTGACGCCGTAGATCTCGGCCTCGGCCCGGTCGACGAGCTCGTCCGCGTCGCCGTCACCCGCATATCCAAGCTGGACGATCCGCGTGCCGACCTCTATGAGGCGCCGGAGTATCGCGCGCTCTCTGACGATCCGCGCGTAGTAGCCGGCGTTCGCCGCCGTCGGCACGGACGCAATCAGCGTGTGCATGTAAGGCGCGCCGCCTACGCGGGCGATGTCGCCGTTGCGCGTCAGCTCCGCGGCGACAGTTACAGCGTCGGCCGGCTCGCCGCGGCCGTACAGGTCGAGAATGACGTCGTGCACGATCTGATGCGCCGGCCGGTAATAGTCATGCGGCTTGATCACGTCTAGCACGTCGGAGATCGCGTCCTTCGACAGCATCATGCCGCCGAGCACGCATTGCTCAGCCGCGAGGTCGTGCGGCGGCGTGCGCTCGAACTCGTCCCCGCGAGGCATGATCTCTGCCACGCTCACCCGGCACACCTCCCCGTCGCCACCCAGTGCCGCGTCAGTTCTATCGAACGCCTCCGACAGTCTTCAGCGTGTCGCGCAAACCGTCGAATGATGGTGTGCACAGGCCTGTGGACAGGCTGTGCAGACACGCCGCACGCCCTGTGCGCAGCTTGGGGACGCCATTGTGGATACGCCTCTGGATAAGGGCTCGCAATAGTTCCGGCCTGCGACAATGTTCTGCCCAGGCTGTGCATAGAAGATTTTTCGGGCTCCGGAAGCCGCCGTCGCGGCCGCTGAGTTATCCACACTGGGAATTTGACGTCCAACGTCAGATGGCAGGTCTGCGGGGCCCGGGCGAGATGGCCAGCCAGTCAGGCGATTTTCGGAGCGGACTGTTCAGCCAGCCAGTACAGTTCGAGTATGTGTTCGATGGGGGGTCAGCCCGCGCCAGTGCGGGCTGAGGCTGAGCTGGCCGTTCGGCTAGCCGCCGCGATTGAAGAGTTAGCGGCAGCAGCCGGCGCCGCTGTCGACGGGGCCAGCCCGGATGTCGCCTCGTGTCTTGCTCGCACGTGGGCGATGGTCACAGCTGCCGATCCCGAACTGGCTGCGCGTGCCGCCAGGTACTCAAGTACGTAGCGACACGCTGCGGCGCGCGACTAGGCGGTCCGGCGCGCCCGACGCCACCGCAGGGCACGTCGGTCAGCAAGCACTTGCTGCACGACGTTCCGTCCAGGAATGCCAGTAACGCCGCCGCCGCCATGGGTGGCCGAGCCCGCTTGGTACAGCCCGCGGATGGGTGTGCGCAGGTCGGCATAGCCAGCCGCAGGCCGGCCGTGGTACATCTGCCCCAGCGTCAGCTCGCCGTGGAAGATATTCCCGCCGACGAGGCCATACTCCTCTTGCATTTGCCGTGGGCCGATCACCTGTCGGTGCAGAACCGAGTTCGCGAACCCGGGAGCGACCGCCTCCATCCGGTCGACGACGCGGTCGGCATATGCGGCGAGCGCAGCTTCATTGGTCTGGTCGGCAAACGTGTGCGGCACCCATTGCGTGAACATCGAAATCACGTGCTGCCCGGCCGGTGCCAGGCTGTCGTCAAAAACGCTCGGGATGCAGATGTCGGCAAACGGCAGCTGGCTTGGCTCCCCGGCCACCGCATCCTGGAAGCCTTTCTCGAGGTCGTCCACGCTCTCCGCGAGCACGATCGTGCCGCCGTGCACATCCGGGTCGAAGTCCGGGTGACTCGCGAAGGCGGGGAGCCGGTCAACGGCCAGGTTGATCTTCACAGTGCCGCTGCGCGACCGCCAGCCGCGGATGTCGGCGACGAAGTCACCCGGCAGCATCGCTGGGTCGAGGAGCTCGAGGAACGAGATGGCCGGGTGGGCGGTGGTGATAACTGTGAGCGCGTTGACTTCCTCGCCGCTGGCGAGGGTGACACCGGTCGCCCGGCCGCCGCTCGTGTTGATCGCCGCAACCGGCGCACCAGTTCGGATCTGTGCGCCAAAGGACTTCGCGGCCCCGCAGATCGCGGCCGTCACTGCGCCCATTCCGCCGCGCGGAAATCCCCACGCGCCGGCCTGGCCGCCCGCGTCGCCGAGGTGATGGTGGAGCGTGACGTAGGCGCTGCCCGCTGACCGCGGGCCGGCCCACGTGCCGATGACGCCGGAAACCGACAGCAAGCCGCGTAGCGCGTCGCTTTCGAAGTAACCGTCGAGCAGGTCCGCGATGCTGCTGGAGAGCAGCCGCGTGATGTCGACCGCGGCTCGGGTGTCGACGTTCTTCAGGTGTCGGAGCAGCATGCCCTGGCGGAGCAGATCCTGCGGCCGGCGCGAGCCAAGGCGCGGCGGGATCTCGCTCAGCATCGGGCCGAGGATGGCGCCGATGCGCGCCATGTGCGCTTCGTACCTGGGGTACGCCGCAGCGTCCTGAGCGGAAAACTTGGCGATCTCGGCATGTCGCCGCCCGGGCTCGTTCGGGAGCCGGAGGTATCGGCCGTCAGCACGCGGCGCGAAATACGGACCCTGCGGGTGCACGTGGTAGCCGTGTTCGGCAAGACGCAGATCACGTACGAGATCCTGCGGAAGCAGCGAAACAACATACGACAGCGACGTGACCGTGTAGTCGGGGCCGAACGGATGCTCGCTGACAGCGGCGCCGCCGACGATCCCCCGGCGCTCGCAGACCAGCGTCGACAGGCCTGCCCTGGCCAGGTAAGCGGCCGCGACGAGGCCGTTGTGGCCACCGCCGATGATCACGACATCCCGGCTCACGGGCATAAGGCTGTTCTCCTTGCTTCGGTCCCCGGCGCGGCGACGGCTTGACCTACTCGCCGTGCGCACCTGCATCCGCTGCCCGGCTGACCGGTCCGGAACGACAAACCGGGCGAGGACCCCTGATATGTCCTCGCCCGGTCCGCGCCTGCCGGTCAACCCGCGGCGACCTCGATTTCCAGGCTGGCGCTCACCTCGGGATGCAGCCGCACTGCGACCTGGTGCGAGCCAATCGTCTTGATCGGGTTCTTGACCTCGATCTTGCGCCGATCGAGCTCGGGCCCGCCTGCCAATTTCACAGCGGTGGCGATGTCGGCAGTCGAGATCGAGCCGAACAACCGGCCACCGCTGCCAGCCCGGGTCTGCAGCCTGACCCGCAGGCCTGCCAGCCTGCTGGCCGCTTCCCTCGCGTCGTCGAGGCTGCGGATCTCACGCGCCGCCCTGCCGCGCTTGATCATCTCGATCTGCTTCTCCGAGCCGCGCGTCCACGGCATGGCTAGCTGCCGCGGAACGAGGTAATTACGGCCGTAGCCGGCCTTGACCTCGACCACGTCGCCGGGGGCGCCGAGGCCGGTGACCTCTTGGGTCAGGATGAGCTTCATCGGCTTACCGCTCATGGCTGATCCTCCCCCGGCCTAGCGAGCCGTGCTCGTGTAGGGCAGCAGCGCCATCTCGCGCGCGTTCTTGATCGCCTTGGCGACGTCGCGCTGGTGCTGCGTGCAGTTGCCGGAGACCCGCCGCGCGCGGATCTTGCCGCGGTCCGATATGAACTTCCGCAGCAGCCCAGTGTCCTTGTAGTCCACCCGGGTCACCTTCTCCTGGCAGAAAAGGCAGACCTTCTTCTTAGGCTTGCGGATCGGTGGCTTGGCCATCGTGGTGCTCCTTCGCGTCCCGGCGGCGAGCCGGGATGGTTGGCAGAGCCCCGCCCAGGGCGGGGATGGTCGGTGTGTGTACTTGTGTGTGGTTGGCCGGCTAGGGGCTCGCGGCTTCGTGAACTAGAACGGCGGCTCGTCGGAGAACCCGCTGTCGCCCGGCTCAGCAGCCCACGGGTCGTCGTTGGTGCGCCCGCCGGCGCCACCACCATACCCGCCCTGGCCACCCTGGCCGGACTGCCCGCCGCCGAAACCGCTGCCGCTGCCGGACCTGGCCGATCGGTTGACCTTGGCCGAGGCGTTCCGCAGGGACGGCCCGACCTCGTCAACCTCGACTTCGTAGACCGTCCGCTTCTCGCCTTCCTTCGTCTCATAAGACCGCTGGCGTAGCCGACCCGAGACAATGACGCGCATCCCGCGCTGAAGGCTCTCGGCCACATTCTCTGCCGCCTGTCGCCATACGTTGCAGGACAGGAACAGCGAGTCGCCGTCCTTCCACTCATTCGTCTGCCGGTCCATGAACCTCGGGGTCGAGGCCACCCGGAACGTGGCAACGGCCTGGCCGGTCGGGGTGTAACGAAGCTCCGGATCACTGACGAGGTTGCCGATGATCGTGATGGTGGTATCGCCTGCTGCCATCGGGGGTACTCCCGCTCGCTCGGGTCAGGGTCTGATGTCGGGCCGTTATGGAGTAACGCGGCCGTGACCGGCTTAGCCGAGGTCGGGCCGCAGGATCTTCGTACGCAGCACCGCCTCGTTCAGGTTGAGCTGGCGGTCGAGTTCCTTGACCGTGTCTGGCTCGGCCTTCAGCTCGATGACGGTGTAGATGCCCTCGGACTTGTGGTCGATCTCGTAGGCGAGCCGACGGCGGCCCCAGACGTCGACCTTGTCGACTGTGCCACCGGCCGTGGTGACGACCCTCAGGAACTGGTCAAGGGACGGCTGAACGGTGCGCTCTTCCAGCGAGGGGTCCAGGATGATCATCATCTCGTACTGGCGCATAAGGTTAACCTGCCTCCTTCGGACTCTGGCGGTCACGGTATTTCCGTGACAGGAGGGACTGCGTGCCGCCCCTGAGGGCGACCTCATCGCAGCCGGGCCAGCTTACCAGCCAGCGGCGACAAACCCGGTGCCTGTTCCCTTCTCGCCGAGTCGGGAACACACTGGGGCTAGCAGCGCCTGGCTGCTGTCATATCTCCGTCCGATGGGGGAAACGATGCCCGAGGCGTTAACCACGCAGACCGGCGGCCTTGCGGCGCATCTGACCCCGAGCAGCGGCCGGCGCCGCCACCCGGTCCTGACTGCCGTCACCGCGTTTACCTTCGTCGCGGGCGTAGCTTCCTTCCCGCTGGGCCTGATCGTCCGCCAGCATCTCGCGGCGACCGTCATCGGTATGGCTGCGTTCGGCATCGGCCTGCTAGCACAGCTCCTCTCGGCCACGCGCGCTGAACGGATCTTCATCGTTTCTGGACTGGTGGCAGCCTTCGTCGGCATGGGGCTTGGCATCGCGCACGGCGGTTTCAGCTAGCCGCCCCGTCAGCGGCCGCGGATTCGGGTAGGACGGCGGACCGTCAGCACCGGCCGATACGCTCGGCAGATGATTCGGATCGGTGCGCATTTGCATGAGGGTGACCCGCTGGCCTACGCGCAGCAGATTGACGCCGACGCGGTCCAGTTCTTTCTCGGCGATCCGCAAGGGTGGAAGGGGCCAACCTTTCCGCGCGACCCAGCCGAGCTGCGGGCCGGCTTCGAGCGCGCAGGCATCGAGCCATACGTGCACGCGCCGTACGTGATCAACGTGGCCTCGCCCAACAACCGGATCAGGATCCCAAGTCGCAAGCTGCTCGAGCAGCAGCTAGCAGCCGCCGCGTCAGTGGGGGCCAACGGGCTCATCGTGCACGGGGGCTACGTCTCCGCAAATGTTGACCCTGAGGAGGGCTACGACAGCTGGCGCAAGGCAATCGAGCGGATCGACCGCCCGCTGCCGATGCTGATCGAGAACACAGCGGGCGGTGACGGCGCCATGGCGCGCGGTCTCGACGCTATCGCTCGGCTCTGGGAAGTTATCGCTGACGCCGCCGGCGGAGGCGACGACGTCGGCTTCTGCCTCGACACGTGCCACGCGTTCGCCTCGGGTGAGGACCTCGAGACCGTCGTCGGCCGGATCAAGTCCATCACCGGTCGCATCGACCTCGTCCACTGCAACAACTCCCGGGACGAGTTCGGCTCGGGGCGGGACCGCCACGCTGGCATGGAATCCGGCGAGATCGAACCGGCGCAGCTCGTCGACGTCGTCAGGGCGGCGGGTGCGACCGCGATCTGCGAGACGCCGGACGCGGCCGCCGATGTCCGCTGGCTGCGCGCCAAGCTCAGCTAGCCGGCAGGCTCTGCCAGCCCACTCGGCCGAGTAGGGGCCAAGCGGCGCCTACCGCCCGCGGACCCCGTTCCCTGGCCGTTACAAGAGCAGTCGGGTGCCTGCCGAGCGACGGATCAGGGTCTCCTCAGCCGGCGACAACGCCACGGCGAACACAGCCGTTTGCGTGCTCACACCTGTCCTTGTGATAGCCGTCGTATTCACGACGGCATGCCCGCAGGGCGGGGTCAGGCAAGGCGTCGGCGTGACCGTAGGCGTCACCGTGGGGGTCGGGGTCGGCCCACCACCACCGCCCCCGCCGCAGCCCTGGACGGTGAACTGGCAGGGCGTCGGCGTTGGGTTAGGGTTCGGCTGGCAGCCGTTCCCGTGCTTGTTGCAGAAGCAGGGCTGGCCTTGGTTCTGCCCCTGTTGCCGACAGCCCTTGGCCTTCTGCTTATGCGGCGCCACCAGCACCCACTTGGCGAAGCCGTTGTAGTCCGGGGTCGGCAGCGCCAGGACAGGCAGGTTGGCGGCCTTAGCCTGCATGAACGCCTTCCACGTCGCGGCCGGCCACGCGCCACCGAAGGAACCGCCGATCCCGCCGAGGCTCGGCAGGTTGTCAAGGTTCTGATTCTGGGTGTTAGTCCACAGGCCAACCGCCATCGAGTACTGCGGGATGGCGCCGATGAACCAGGCCTCTGACGCCAGGTTGCCGTTACCCAGGGTGCCCGTCTTGGCGATCGTGGGCCGGCCTGGCCAGGTTGCGTTCGGGTAGCCGGTGCCGTTGATGGTGTCGTAGGACAGGGCGTAGTCCTCATCTGCGGCTGCCTGCGGGCTCAGGACCGGGTGCGCAGCGACCTTGACCGGCAGCTGCTGCTGGCCATTCGGCGTCGACTCGAACAGCTTGAGGATCACGTGCGGCGCGTGGTACGTCCCGCCATTGATCAGCGTCGCGAACGTGGACGCCTGCTCAATCGGCGTCAGGTCACCCTGTCCGAGCGCGATCTGAACCGAACCGGAGATGGTCCCGTGGGGGCCGAACAGGCCGTTCAGCGACTTGAGGTCATTGCTGCCGAGGTTAAACGGGTTGTCGCCCACACCGAACTTCTGGGCCATCTGAATAATGCTCGTCACGCCGATGTGGTGCGCCAAGTCGGTGAAGGCCGGGTCGGACGACTGCGCGGCTGCCTTGGTCACCGACAGCGGGCCGAGACTCGCCTCGCCCTGCGACACCCACCAGCCGGCCGACTTGGCGGCCTTCGGGCCTATGGACGGCGGCTGCTGCGTCGACAGCATGGCCCGGTACGTCGCGTTGTACTCGGGCGGTATCCACAGCGGCGAGAATCCGTTGAGCACGCTTGTCTGGACGTTCATGCCCATGTTGATCGCGGCGGCGAGCACGTACGGCTTCATCGAGGAACCCACCGGGTGCGGCGCCTCGGCCATGTTGTAGTCGCACAACAGCCGGAGGCAGTGGCTCACTCCGTAACCGGGGCCGCCGTAGATGGCGATAATGGCGCCCGTCTTCGGGTCTTCGAGCGAGATGCCGAAGTGGTCGTAGTACGGGAGCGGCGACCCCCCGGTGGCAGCTAGCTGTGCCTTCTCTGCGTTCACCGCCTTGGTGACGGCCTTCATCATCGACGGGCTGAACGTCGTCGTGATGCGCAGTCCGCCGGTCTGGATCTTGGCCAGGCTCATGTGGTACGTGGACTGGAGCTCCTGCTCGACCATCGACATGAGATAGCCGTTGGTGCCGGTCCAGCCGTTGCTCGCGCCGGTCTCGTTGAGGTGGATGTTCGCGTTGAACGCCTTCTCCGCCTCGGGCAGCGCGCAGCTTACGCACAGCGAGTTGGCCTCGGCCTGCGAGATGGCGCTGTCGCGAACCATGTTCCCGAGCACGTACTGCCAGCGATGGATGAGCATGGTGTAGCCGATCCCGGATGTCGGGTCCGGGTTGAAGACGGCGGGGTTGTTCGGCATGGCGCCGAGCATCGCGGCCTGGGCGGTGTTGAGGGTCGCGCCCTGCTTGGCCAGGTTGACGCCGAAGTAGTTCTCGGCGGCCGCCCACACACCGTAGACGTTGCTGCCGAACGGAACCGTGTTCAGGTAGTTGGTCAGGATCCATGGCTTGGACCGCGAGTGCGCCAGCTTGATCGCCACGAAGATCTCTTTGAGCTTCGTGGTCACGTTTCGCGACGCGCCGATGTTTGCGTAGTAGTTCTTGGCGTACTGCTCGGTGATCGTCGAGCCGCCCTGGATGCCGCCGCTGCCGAACAGGTTCTGGTAAGAGGCGCGCATGATGCCCGTGACCGAGATCCCGCCCTCGTTGTAGAAGTTACGGTCCTCGGCGGCGATGATCGCGTTCTCGACGTTCTGCGGCATCTGGCTGGTCGGCAGCAGCTGCCGTTTGATGTCCTGGTTGTTGGTAAACGTGCCAAGCAGCTGACCGTTGCCGAAGTAGACAGAAGACGACTGCCACGTCGCCGTCTGCGACACATCGGTCGGGATCGGCGTCATGGCGTACGCGATGGCGATGCCGATGACGGCCAGCAGCACGAACGCGGCGAAGCCGCCGCCCAGTACGAAGAACAGCTTCTTCCAGGTCCAGTGCCGCCACCAGCTGCCGTACAGGAGCCAGTCCTTGAAGCCCTGGCCACCACGCCGACCGCCGCCGCCGTTGCCGCCGTTGCCGCCGCGGCGCGCGGCGCCGCGGCCCACGCCTGTCCGCTCAGCGATCCTGGATCGCGTCAGGCGGCCGGTGCCGTTCCCGTCACCCCGGAAGTCATCTTGATGGTCGCGCACGGCGGTCCGGCTACTGGTCCGGCCGTCGTCGCCGTAGTCGCTGTAGTCCGCGTGGCCATAGCCGCTGGTCGCGCCCCGGTATGAGGCAGCTGTCCCGGCCCCGCGGCGCCGGGAGCCGCGCGTCCCGCCCGCGCCTCTGGCTCGCAGCTCGTTCACGGCACCCAGGGCGCCGCTGATCCCGAGCTTGCCCTTCAGATCATCGGCGGCCTGGCCGAACTTGCCGCGGTTGTGGCGTGCGCCGTTCGCACCACGACCTGCGTCCCAGTCGTCGCGCGCCGACGAGGCTCGGTCCGCCCTGCGGCGTCCGGCGTCGCGGCTGCCAGCGTCGCGGCTGCCGGCGTCGCGGCTGCCAGCATCGCGGCTGCCAGCATCGCGGCTGCCGCCGCGGCTACCGGAGCGGCCCCCGTTTCGGTCGCCGCGCCAGAAGTCCGCATTGCCGTCATCCCAGGCGGATTCCTCGCGCCGGTGCCTGCTGCTGCCGGCACCCCACGCGTCCTGGCCGGCGTCGTCGTGATCCCGCCAGTACGGCCCGGGCAAGTCTGGGTTACTCACGCGTCCTCGCTTGTCGGGGGCAAGAAGCGGTCGCTAGCGAGCGGTGGTCCGCCAGGGAGCTACGTTACCTGGCGGTACTTACTGCCCGGCACGTATTGCGTTACTCGTACGACTAGTCGGCCTTGTCCTTACCGACCTAGCCGATCCCTTGACCTGCGGACAAGATCGCTTTTACTCGCTGGCCCTAGCCCGCCGATTACGCCGGGGAGTCGGCTCGCCAGTGCCAAGTACGTACGAGGACGCGAGGTGATTCCACGCACAACTCTGGCAGACCTCGACCACGTAGACCTGGAACTCGGCATATTCCGCAGCCATTTCGTCCAGTTCTGGGCCTCGCTTTACCCTGCCTTCGTATCTGCCGAGTTCGTCACCATATACGTAAGTAACATGCGTCAGCTTTACCTTGCGGCAGATCGGACACGTGATATCTGTGTCTTCGCCGTGGAACTTGGCGGCACGCAGCAGATACGGGTGGGCGTCGCAAACGTCGGTCAGGGTCGTACGGCCGGCCAGCACGGCGGCAAGCGTCGCCCGCCGGGCCAGTCCGTAGTCAACGACCGATCGCCTCATGCCCGACAGGTTACGACGGAACTGCCCGGGGCAGGAGACCCGACTGGTCATGGCGCCGGGCCCCGGCGCCCCGAGCCGGCCTGAGCAGGCCTCATCCGGCGCGAGCCGGCCCGAATGGGACATGTTCCGGATGGACAGCTGAGCCGGCGACAAGACCCGCTGCTCGCCGGTCGGCTTGCGCCAGAGCGTGCCGCCGCATATCGTTGCGATGTATCAACTCGATACATCGAGTTGTCACAGCGCGTCCTAGCCGCTATCAGTAGCATCGCGCTATTGGACGAGATGGTAACTCTGTGCAGAATGCGAGGTGCGAGCGGGTATGAGCA
>DATIOU010000112.1:0-3486 GCA_035472835.1 Streptosporangiaceae bacterium
TGCGCGGCCATCCAGCACGCCACTACGGCGCCGCTGGCAGAGCGCCCCGTGCTGCTCCGCAATGAGGCCCACGTCGGCCACGGCCCACGCGCGCTCAGCCGGTCTATCGCCATGACAGCCGAGACCCTGGCGTTCGCGGCCGTCCAGACGGGGCTGCCGCTCCGGTGATCATCGCATCGTCCGCGGCGGCTACCCTGGAAGCCGATGAGCGAGACGCAAGCCCCTACCTTCTACGAGGCAGTAGGCGGAGAACCCACCTTCCGGCGCCTGGTGCATCGCTTCTACCAGGAGGTTGCGGCCGATCCAGAGCTGCGGCCGGTCTACCCGAGCCGGGACCTCGGACCGGCCGAGGAGCACTTGACGCTGTTCCTCATGCAGTACTGGGGCGGACCGACGACCTACAACGAAACCCGCGGTCATCCCCGGCTGCGGATGCGGCACCGCCACTTCGCCATCGGCGCGGCCGAGCGCGACGCCTGGCTGCGGCATATGCGCACGGCCATGGACGAGCTCGACCTGGATCAGGCACATGACCAGGAGCTCTGGGAATACCTGGTCATGGCCGCGAACAGCCTCGTGAACCAGGTCGGCGAGCGCGGCGGCGGCCCCGACCTCGGACTGACTCCCGCCTGACGCCTGCTGACCGGCCCACAGCAGATTCGGCCTACCCATTTGCGGGAGCCGCTGCATGCCAAGATACTGGGACCACCCAGTTCTCACCTGGGACGACCGTGGCACTGCCGACGCTTGGTCCAGAGTGCCAAGCAAGCCCCGCCACTGGAGGCCAGCAGTGACGCAGGACATACATTCGGGTCCTGGGGATCTAGCGCCCGGCGAGCAGCTCGCCGGGTACGAGATCCAGGAGCGAATCGGCCGCGGCGGTATGGCCGTCGTGTACCGGGCCCTCGACCTGCGCCTCGGCCGTCTGGTAGCGCTGAAGGTGCTGGCACCGCAGCTGAGCGAGGACGACGCCTTCCGGCAGCGGTTCATGCGCGAGTCGCGTGCGGCGGCCGGCGTCGAACACCCGCACATCGTCCCGGTGTTCGAGGCCGGCGAGGCCGCTGGCGTGCTGTTCATCGCGATGCGGTATGTCGCCGGCGGTGACGTCCGCTCGCTGATCGAGGCCGACGGCAGGCTGAAGCCAGCGCGGACCGTCAGGATCGCGAGCCAGGTTGCGTCCGCGCTGGACGCCGCCCACGCGTACGGCTTGATCCATCGGGACGTCAAGCCCGCCAATATCCTGCTCGGTCAGGCGAGCGGCAGTGACTCCGATCACGTTTACCTGTCTGACTTCGGCCTGAGCAAGCAGTCGGTGGGCGTGTCGACGCTGACGTCGACCGGCCAGTTCCTCGGCACGCTCGACTACGTCGCGCCGGAGCAGATTCAGGGTCATCCGATCGACGGGCGGGCCGACCAGTATGGCCTGGCCTGCGCCGTGGTCGAGATGCTGACCGGCGCCCCGCCGTTCCGCCGCGACGACAGCATGGCGCTGATGTGGGCGCAGCTCGAGGCGGCGCCGCCCAGGCTGACCGAGCGGCGGCCTGACCTGCCGCCCGCGGTCGATGAGGTGGTCGGCGCGGCCATGTCCAAGGCCCCGGCCGGCCGGTATCCGACCTGCCGCGACTTCGCTGCCGCGCTGGCCGCCGCGTGTGCGCAGCAGCTGCCGCGGTCGGGACCGCCGGCGGTGCAGTCTCAGCCTGCCGCGGGCGACTCGTTCCCGACGGATCCGTTCCCGCGGACCGCTCCACCTGCCGACCGGCTGTCGGCCGAGGGCTTCGCGGCCGACGGCTTCGCGGCCGACGGCTTTGCGGCCGACGAGTTCCGCGCCGATCCGCCACCGACCAGAACACAGACCATGAGCCCGGGCCGGCGAGACGGTGACCGGCGAGACGGTGACCGGCGAGACGACGGCCCCGTTCCGGGTTCTGCTGAGCCGTTCCGGCAGCCCTCAGTGCACGCCGCGTGGCCCGCTACGACGGCCGCCACGAGGCACGACGGCATAGCGCCGCCGACCCGTTCGCAGCAGCGAGGCCGCGGGCAGGCTGACCGTCGCCGGCAGCGTCAGCACAGGGCTCGCAGCGTTCTGCTGGGGCTGCTGATCTTCGTCGTCGGACTGGGCGGCGCGGCGGGAATCGCCTACAAGCTGTCGCACCGCCACCTTGGTGCGCCGCCCCACCATCCGACGGTCACCATGACCGTGTCTGCCGGGGGTGGCCTGACCCCGGACCAGACTGTGCGCGAGTACTTCGCGGCGATCAACCACCGCCGGTACCTCGAAGCGTGGCGCCTGAGCGGGGAGACCGAGCCGTACCCGAAGTTCCGGGCGGGGTATGCCGGGACGCTGCGCGACGATGTGACCATCGTGGCGGTCAACGGGAACGTCGTGACCGCGAAGCTGTCAGCCTTGCAGGCGAGCGGCAAGGTTAAGACCTTCAGGGGCACGTACACGATCACCAACGGCATCATCAGCGCGACCAATGTGATCCAGACGAGCTAGGCAGAGCGTCCGGCCGGCGCCCCGGCGAGATCTCATTACCATGAAGGATTCGGCGTCTCCGGCCCCGCCGGATCGTTCGCGATCATGGAATGGCGGCAGGCCTACATCCTTATCCGCTTGTTGGCCGGGTCGTAGAACGGCCGCAGCGACGTCCGCGCCGGGACTATCCGGTCGCCGATCCGCACGGTCCACTCACCAGCGTCGAGCCAGGCCTGGTCGATGGGCGACCCGCCCGAGTCGACCATCGCCAGGCCGACGGCGCCGCCGAGGGTCCACCCGTAGGAGGCGGCACGGATGTAGCCGACTTCGCGGCCGTCACGGCGAACGATCTCGGCGTGAAACATCAGCGGATCGGGATCGCTGAGCAGTACCTGCACCAGGCGCCTGGTGAGCGGCCCGGCTACCTTCTGGGCAACAACCGCGTCCCGGCCGATGAAGCCGCTGGGCTTGTCGAGGGCGACCGCGAAGCCGAGACCGGCCTCGAGCACCGAGTCGGTGTTGTCGATGTCGTGCCCGTAGTCCCGGTAGCCCTTCTCCAGCCGAAGACTGGATAGCGCCTTCAGGCCCGCGTGCCGGAGCCCGACCGCACGGCCAGCCTCGACCAGCCGGTCATAGACGTGCACGGCCTGCTCGGCGGGGATGTGCAACTCGTAGCCCAGCTCGCCGAGGTAGGTGATGCGGATGCAGAGAACCCGGGCGAAGCCGATGTCGATATGCCGCGCCGTCCGGAACCCGAACGCCTCGTCGCTGACGTCGGCAGTGGTGACGGCCGCGAGCAGCTCGCGCGAGCGCGGCCCCTGCACGTTGATCTGCGCGAAGCCCGACGTCACGTCGGCCACGAACGCGTGCGCGTCGGCGGGGAAGTGCCGGCGCATCCATGTGAGCGCGTGACCGTGGGCCGTGTCGGAGGCGACGACCCAGAATCGATCGTCGTCGAGCTTGGTCACGGTCAGATCCGCCTGCAGCTTGCCGGCTTCGTCGAGCCACTG
>DATIOU010000113.1:0-3730 GCA_035472835.1 Streptosporangiaceae bacterium
AGCTGCTCGACGCAGCGGAGCTTCAGCAGGTAACGGCCGACAACGCGATGGCCGAGTTGCTCCTCGACGACGCCCGCCGCCACCTGGCATCGGCGTCCGCGGCGTCAGCGTCCGGTGATTTGTCGGGCGCCTATTTGCTCGCTTATGACGCGCTGCGTAAGAGTGCTGCCAGCCTGCTGGCTGTCCAGGGGCTACGCGCCACCAGCCGGGGCGGCCATATCGCCATCCAGGAGGCAGTCGTGGCGCAGTTCGGCTCCACTGTGCGCGTGTTCGGGTCGTTCAGCCGAATCCGCCGCTCCCGGAACAGCTTTGAGTATCCCAGCACGGCAACGCCTGGCCCGTCCGCCGACGACGTGGCCGACGCGATCACGATCGCCACCCAGACTCGCGACGCAGCCGTCACGATCCTCGAACAGGACCTGCTAACCAAGTGGTAGCGGCACGCGGCATACTGCCAGCACGCCATCGTTCGCTGCCGATTTGACAATGCAGGACCCCGCCAGGCGGGAGCCAAAGTGGGAGCCAACAAGCGCAGGCAGTGAGCTACGACAGGCGACGCCCAGCCAATGTCGTCCCAGGCGAAGGCCACACCGGGCGACCGCTGGCTACGTCACGCAGCAGCATGGAGCTGATTTGGGAGCAGGAGGCCGCGGGTTCGAATCCCGCCATCCCGACTGGCAGAGGCTGTTTTCCGAATTCAAAATCCTTGGCGAAAGGCTTGCGCCGACTCGCCGGGGCGAACGATCCGGAAAGGCTAACAACCTTGTCGGGCGCGACGTTGCCTCTCTGGTGAGCGTTCTGAGGGGCACTTCGGGGCGGCCGTCGAGGGCACTCACTGTGAGACGGGGCGACGTCGCTGATCGAGCCTGCGGCAAATCCTGGGCTGTAAGCCTGGCCGCTGGGCTCAATCGAGGGCAATCCGGCCGTCCTCCAGCCTGAGCACATCGTCGGCCAGGTCCATCAGCGCCGCGTCATGCGTGGCGACCAACGCGGTGAGGCCCTCGGAATGAACCACCGTCCGGAGAAGCCGCATGATCTGCCTGCCGGTCTCCGAGTCCAGCTGGCCAGTCGGCTCATCGGCGATCAGCAGCTGGGGGCTGCAAGCGAGCGCTCTGGCGATCGCGACCCGCTGCTGCTGACCGCCGGACAGTTCGTTCGGGCGCTGCCTGGCGTGCTCGTCCAAGCCCACCACGGCCAGCATCAGCGCGACCCGCTCCTCGCGAACCCGCGGATCGGTACCATTGATGCGCAGCGGGATCCCGACGTTCTCGGCCGCCGAAAGCATCGGGATCAGCCCGAAAGATTGAAAGATGAACGCGACCGTGCGTCGGCGCAGCATCAATCGGGCGTGTTCGCTCATCGCGGTGACGTCCTGCCCGTCGACGAGCACGGTGCCGCGGGTCGGCAGGTCCAGGCCGCCGATGATGTTCAGCAGGCTGGTCTTGCCCGACCCGGACCGTCCGCACAGGGCCACCAGCTGGCCCTTCCTGATGCTGAAGGAGACATCGGTCAGCGCGCGCACGGCGGTGTGCCCGATGCCGAAGGTGCGAGATACTCCCGCTGCGGTCACCATCAACTGCCCGGCATCGACGGCCACGCCGGAGCGTGCGGCGTCGTCATCTTCGGGCCTGCTCACGGATTCACCTCCGGATACGTGGCCGCCTGCTGCGGGTCGGCTGGCCGGGTAGGCGCGTCGCGGTCGACGTCCGGCCAGACCCCGATGTGATCTTCGGTCGCCTCCAGCCGGACCCGGTCCCGCATGCCGAGCGGCTCGATCATTTCGCGGGGGAGCTGCACCCGCCCGGCCCGGTCGAGCACCGCGTACTCGATCTCATGCTGGGCGGCGTTGCCATGCTCGTCTTCGGCGGCGTGGCGCAGCGTCTCGCTGCTGGTCCGGCCGTCGCGGATCGCAACGGTCCGCCTGACCTGGCTGGACACCGCCGGATCGTGCGTCACCACCAGGACGGTTACGCCGAGTTCTGCGTTGGCCGCCTGCAGTGCACCGAACACCTCTCTGGCGGTGGCGCTGTCCAGCTCGCGGTGGGCTCGTCGGCGAGCAGCAGCATCGGCCGGTTGGCCATCGCCGTGGCTATAGCGGTTCGCTGCTGCTCGCCGCCGGACATCTGCTCGGGCGTGCGGTCCGCGCAATGCTCGATGCCGAAAACGCCGAGCAGGTCATTGGCCCGCCTGGCCCGATTGTGCCGGGCGAGGCTGCTGAACCGCATCGGCATCATCACGTTCTGCCAGGCGGTCAGGTAGGGCAGCAGGTTGCGCGAGGTCTGCTGCCAGATGAAGCCAACGGTTTGGCGCCGGTAGCCGAGCCGCTCGCTGGGCTTCATCGTGGCCAGGTCGTGCCCGGCGACGCGGACTGATCCGGCGGTCGGCCAGTCCAGCCCGGCCAGGATGTTCATCAGCGTCGATTTCCCGCTGCCCGACGCTCCGACCAAGGCGGTCAGCTCGCCCTCGGTCACCAGGAGGTCAAGACCCTGCAGGGCTTGCACTTCGATGCCGTCCTCGGCGTAGATGCGGACCAGCCGGTCACAGACGATCAGCGCGCCTTCACCGTAGGACGTGCGGCCTCGCATCGCCTCCGCGCCGAGTTCGGCGATCCCGGCCGCTGGCGACGTCGCGCTGCCGGGCCTTCCGTTTCCGGGCACGGCGGTGTCATCTACGGTCATGGCCGGGTCCGCTCCTTTCCTGCCCGACGGGCCTGCCATCGATGATCAGTATGGTCACTCGCGTCCGCCAGGCCGCGCATCATCACTCACCGACCCGCAGCGCCCGCCCGACGCCGCGGCGGGAGGCCGCGATGGCTTGCCCGGTCAGGGTGGCCAGGGTCAGCACGACCAGCCCGCCTGCGGTGGCGCCTATGGCGGCGAGGTTAGCCTTGACCGGCACGCTCACCGAGTAGCCAGTGAAGGCCGACAGGTTAAGGGCCGGCCCGACGAGCGGTGCCAACGCTGAGGCGCAGACGATCCCGCCGGCCGTCGCGGCCAGCACCGCCGGCAGCGTCTCAGTCGCGGCGAGCAGCCGGGCCTGCCGTTGCGACAGGCCCATCGACGACAGCCGGGCCAGGGTCAGCTCCCTGGAACTAGCTCCTAGGATCAACGTGAGCAGCAAGATCAGCACGCTGAAGCCGGCGGCCGCGACCGCGCCCTCTGCGAACGCGATATAGCCCGCGTATGGCAGCGGCGAGGTGCGCAACCCGGCGAGGACGTCGGAATGCAGCGTGACGGTAACGGCGGGGACGGCCCGCTGGGCCGTTGCACTGAGCGCCTTACCGTTCAGGTGAGGTCCAGCCAGGAACATCATGTTCGGAGGCACCTGGTCCGGCCCTTCCGCCCACTGCGGAAACACCAGGAACGGTCCTGGTACCGGCATCGCGGGCGTGCTGCCGATGATGCCGGCCACCCGGACCCCCACACTGTGGATGCCCACCGTGACGATCGGAGAGTGCCGCAGCATGGTCGCGACCGCCGGCGACACCAGCACCGGCACCAGGCCCGGCATCGCGCCGTCGCGCGGTTTGGCCAGCGCCGCCGCGGGGAATGGCGGTGCGGGCGAGTCGGCGAGTACCTCTGCGTAGCGGACCGGATCAAGCACGGCGATGTTCACCGGCGTCTCGAAGCCGACCGGGCCGACGGAGCCTGGCTCATTCAGGATTGTCGCGGTGCGCTTGACGCCGGGCACCGAGGCGATAATCTGCTGCGCTCGCGGGGGCAGAAAAATG
>DATIOU010000114.1:0-16539 GCA_035472835.1 Streptosporangiaceae bacterium
GCGACTGGGAGGCGCTGCTACGCGAAGCCAGGCGCCGTGCGGATGCGGCCGGGCACTACCGGTACGCGTTCCCCGCGAAGTACGGCGGGCAGGACGGCACGAACCTCGGCATGGCGGTGATCCGCGAGCACCTGGCCAGCAAGGGCCTCGGGCTGCACTGCGACCTGCAGAACGAGCACATGATCGTAGGAAACAACGTCGGGTTGCTGCTGATGATCGAGTATGGGACCGCGGCCCAGCAGGACGAGTGGATCGAAGACCTCGCGGCCGGGCGCAAGGGCTTCGCGTTCGGGATAACCGAGCCGGCGCACGGGTCGGACGCCACGTTCATGGAAACCACTGCGGTACGCGACGGCGGCGACTGGATCATCACGGGCGAGAAAACGTTCAACACCGGCGTGCACGCTGCCTCGCACGACCTGGTCTTCGCCCGGACCGGCGGCAAGCCAGGCGACGCGGAGGGCATAACGGCGTTCCTGGTGCCGGTCGATGCGCCTGGCTTCACGGTCGATGAGTATCTGTGGACGTTCAACATGCCGACCGATCACGGGCACGTGACGCTCGACGGCGTCCGGGTCCCGGACAGCGCGATCTTCGGCGGGGAAGGCCGCGGTCTCGGCGTCGTGCAGCATTTCTTCAACGAGAACCGGATCCGGCAGGCTGCGTCCAGCCTTGGCGCCGCGCAGTTCTGCATCAACGAGTCGGTGGCCTACGCCCTTGAGCGGAAGCCGTTCGGCAAGCCGCTGGCGGCCAACCAGGCGATCCAGTTTCCCCTCGTCGAGCTGCAGACCCAATGCGAGATGCTCCGCGCGCTCATTCACAAGACCGCCTGGCTGATGGATCGGGACGGTCCGTTCTCGGTCTCCGACAAGGTGTCGATGTGCAACTACTGGGCCAACCGGCTGTGCTGCGAGGCAGCCGACCGGGCCATGCAGGTGCACGGCGGCCTCGGATACTCCCGGCACAAGCCGTTCGAGCACATCTACCGCCACCACCGCCGGTACCGGATCACCGAGGGGGCTGAGGAGATCCAGATGCGCCGGGTGGCCGGCTACATGTTCGGCTTCATGCGACAGCGGGCACCGAAAGGCGTGGCGGAGGGCTGATGGCGGACGCCCCAGATGGGAACGTACTGGCTGGACCGCTCCGCCGCTGGCTCGGCGCGGTCAGCGTCGGGGAATTTACCCGCTTGTCCGGCGGCGCATCGAAGGAGACGTGGTCGTTCGACGCGATCGCCGGCGACGGAACGCGGACTGCGCTGATCCTTCGCCGCGATACACCAGGCCGGCCATCTGAACCGGGCGCGCTGGAGCGAGAGGCCGCGGCCATCACCATCGCGCACGAGGCGGGCCTGCCAGTGCCCGAGTTCCTGTTCAGCTTTGCCGCCGATATAGCTGGCCTGGGCACGGCGGGCATGATCATGCGCCGTGTCGAGGGCGAGACGATCGCCCGACGCATCTTGCGAGACGGGGAATACGCCCCCGCACGCGGCGCGCTCGTAGGCCAGCTCGGCCGGTTCGCTGCCGGGCTACACGCGCAGGAGGTGCCCGTCGGCTTCCCACGGCCGGACCCACTGGCAGGGTTGCGCGAGCAACTGGATGCTTTCGGGCGCCCCAGCGAAGTGTTTGAGCTGGCGATGGCGGAGCTGGCGGCGGCCCGACCGCCAGCCCGGGAGCCGGTACTCGCGCACGGTGACTTCCGGCTCGGCAATGTGATCGTCGGGCCCGAGGGCTTGCGCGCGGTGCTGGACTGGGAGCTGACGCACGCCGGAGACCCGGCCGAAGACCTCGGCTGGCTCTGCGTGAAGGCGTGGCGCTTCGGCGCCGCCGCGACGGTGGCGGGCCTCGGCTCGCGCGAAGAGCTGCTCGACGCCTACCGGTCCGCCGGTGGCGCGGACATCTCACTGGCCGAGCTGCGCTGGTGGGAAATCCTGGGGACGTTGCGGTGGGGCGTGATCTGCCTGACCCAGGCGTGGGCGCACTTGTCGGGTGCGCACCGCTCGGTCGAGCTGGCGGCAATCGGCCGGCGAGTCAGCGAGCAGGAGTGGGACCTGCTCCTCCTGCTTGACCCCGAGGCCGCGGGCCGGGCCGCGCGCACGCGGCCGCGGCCGGACGGGGCGGCTCAGCCGCAACCCGCGCCTTTCGGCCGCCCTACGGCTAGCGAGCTGCTCGAGGCGGTGCGGGAGTACCTGCTCATCAGCGTCATGCCAGCGACAACCGGCCAGCTTGCCTTCCACGCCCGGGTCGCGGCCAATGCGCTCGCTATCGTGGCCCGTGAGATCGAACTCGGCCAGGCACAGGCTGGCCCTGATGACGTAGCCGATGCGGATCTGGCCAGCCGGGTCGCGGCCAGCCTCGCGGTAGCCAACCCGAAGTATTTCGGCGACCCCTAGTCGTGCAGTGCCTAGTCGTGCACGGGTCGCTCGTGGTCGGCGTGTCCGGCCGGCTCGAGCTGGAACGTCGAATGGTCAACGTCGAAGTGGCCGCGGAGACAGTCCTGGAGCTGATCCAGAATGATGGCGCTGCGGCCCTGCTCGATGACCTTAGGGTCGACGACCACGTGCGCTGAGAACACCGGCTGCCCAGATGTGATGGTCCAGACGTGCAGCTCATGCACGTCGCGGATGCCGGGGAGCGCAGCCATGTGCTGCCGGATGTCCTCGAGGTCGATGCCCTCAGGGCTCGCCTCGAGCAGGATGTCGACGGCTTCCTTGAGCAACCGCCAGGTCCGCGGCAGGATCAGCACGGCGATGGCCAGCGATGCGATGGGGTCGGCGAGCGCGAAGCCAGTCGTGCGGATGATGATGCCCGTGACGATGACGGCCGCCGCGCCTATCGTGTCGGCGGCGACCTCGAGAAACGCAGCACGGACGTTCAGGCTTTCGGCCTGGCCACGGCGGAGCACGAGCAGCGAGCACGAGTTAGCCACGAGCGCGCCGACGCCGAACGCGATCAGCAGCCCAGAGCTCACGCTGGGCGGCGAGGCGAGCCGCCGCGCAGCCTCGACCACGATCGCGGCCGTCAAGGCCAGCAGCAGCAGCGAGTTCGCCATCGCCGCGAGGATCTCGGCCCGCGCATAGCCGAACGTGCGCCGGCCGGTCGCCGGCCGGCTTGCGAACCACGCGGCCAGCACTGACAGCCCAATGCCGGCCGCGTCCGCGGCCATGTGCGCAGCGTCCGCGGCCAGGACGAGCGCCCCCGTGACGATCGCGCCGATCAGCTCGGCTATCGCGATGCTGAGACTGATCAGCAGCACGACGGTCAGCGCCCGCCGGTAGGTGCCGGTAACGGTCGGCCCGCGCCCGTGAGAATGCCCTCCCGCGCGCTCCGAGGTGGTCATGTCTGCTGGTCGTCCCGGCGATTCCGGCGCCGCCGCGGCTGGCCATCCTGCTGGTCCTGCTCGGCCGCGGTAGCCTCGCCGGGAGCCAGCAGCTCGTAGGCCGGGTTGATCATCACCGGCCGGCCGTTGCGGATGCCTACCTGGCCGCGCAGCCTAAGCTTGACGCCCGGTCGCAAGCCGGGAATGTTCGAGCGCCCGTAAAACAACGCAGTGAGCTGGCCGGTCGAATCCTCGACATCGCACGCCAGGACCGTGTTGTGTTCCACCGGCCTGATCTCCACGGTGTGCACCCGGCCCTCGACCGTCGCTCGGCCTGGCCTGGTTAGCATGCCCATCGGCGTGACCCCACGGCGAGGCGGCGGCCGCTCGTACGGCCCGCTGTCCGTTGGCGCTTCTACCGCCTCCGGCAATTGCTCCTGCACATCAGCCTCGGGGCGAGGCTCAGCCTCGCCGCGAGTCGCCGGAGCCAGTCCGGCATCGGCCGCCGCCTGCTCAGCGGTTCCAGCAGGCCCGGCCTGATCGGAGGGCGCCGCCATGCCCCGCCCGGCCAGGCTCTCCAGTCGGCTGCTCACGTCGAAGGGCACGATCGTGGCCGCCGCGTGCGGGATCCGGCTGATCAGCGACGCCATCTTGTCGGCCGTCCGGTCGTGCAGCAGCCGGCCGACGATCGGCGCATAGCTGCGCCGGGGCAGGACAGCGGTCACCCCGACGCCGGGAAGCGCCGCCTCAGCGCTGACCAGGGTCGCGGCGGCGGCGGCGATCCGCCGGTCCGGGCAGTCGACGAAGTCCAGCGGCATGCCGGGGTTGGCCCGGAGCCAGTCCTGCCGCAACTTGTCAGCCCGGACGTTGTCGATCACGAAATGCACGGCCCGCAGCGACGTGGGACGCAGGCTGCGGGCATATCTGAGGCCCGCCACCGTGGCGAGGTCGAAGTCATCGATGAAGACGTAGACGCTTCGGCGCGAATACGTCGGCGGCTCGGGCTGCTTGCCGCGGCTGCCGATGCCCTCAAGCACCGTCGCTTCCATCCGGTACTGCCGGTTGAGCCGGATGAACGCGAACACAAGGATCGGGAAGACCACCACAACGAGCCAGGCACCCTCGGTGAACTTGACGACGGCGAAGATCACCACGACCAGGCCGGTGTACACGGCTCCCGCGATGCTAATTGCTCTGTGCCGGCGCCAGCCCGGCCCCCTATGCATCCGGTGGTATCTAGCCATGCCGAATCCGGCCATGGTGAACCCGGTGAACACTCCGATGGCATAGAACGGGATGAGCTTATTGACGTTGGCGCCCACTACGAGGATCAGGGCCAGCGAGACCACCGCGAGCACAATGATGCCGCTGGAGAACACCAGCCGGTGACCGCGCTTGGTCAGCCACCGCGGCAGGAACGAGTCCTCGGCGACGAAGCTGGCCAGGAACGGGAACCCGCTGAAACTGGTGTTGCCGCCCGTGAACAGGATGGCGGCGGTTCCGGCCTGCACGGCGTAGAACAGGACGCGCCCGAGCATCCCATGGCCGAAGATCAGGCCGGCTTCCTGCGCGAGGACTGTCGGGTAGCCGCTGGTATACGGAAGGGCGTGAGTTGCATGGGCAATCCAGGAAATGCCGGCGATCAGGAACGCGACAATGCTGCCCTGGATGACCAGTACCTGGCGGGCGTTGCGGCCCTCGGGCGGGCGCAGCGCGCTGACCGCGTTGGACACCGCCTCTATGCCGGTGAGCGAAGACCCGCCATTGGCGAAGGCCCGCAGCAACACGAAGATTGACAATGCTGACAGCAAGCTGCTGCCGTGATGCGGGGGGAGGCAGCCGTTGCAGTAGAGCCCGGTCGTTGTTCGCACGTGGGGCAGTCCCGTAAAGATCTCCCTGGCCAGGCCGACCACGATCATCAGACCCACCGAGCCGGAGAACAGGTAGGTGGGAAACGCGAACGCGCGCCCAGCTTCCCTGATCCCGCGCAGGTTTCCGTAGCACATGATCAGAATCGCGAGCACCGCTATGAGCAGCAGGGTTGTCGTCCCGCCGAGAGGTCTGGCCAGCGCGGGAAAGGCGGACAGGATGGCCGCGCTGCCGGCCGCGGTCTGCACTGCAACCGTCACGATGTAGTCGATCATCAGTGCGACAGCGGCCACCTGGGCAACTCTGGGCCCGAAGTTGTCCCTTGCCACCACATACGATCCGCCAGCCCGGGTGTATACCGAAACGACCTCGCGGTACAGCAGAACCACTAGGACGATGCCGAACAGCACCACCAACGTCATCGGCAGCAGAATGGAGAATGCGGCCCCGTACCCGAACGCCTGAACGAGTTCGATGAGGATTTCCTCGCTGCCGTAAGCAGCAGAGGAGATGCCGTCGCTGGACAGCACACCGAGGGCGAGCGGCTTGGACAGGCGCTGCTCAGTCAGTTGCTCGTTGATCAGCGGCTTGCCGAGGAGCCTGCGCTTCAGCGAGTAGCCAAGACCCTCGGCCAGGTCGTCTCGCCCGAGAACCGAGCCGACAGCTCGTCGCATGGCCACGCTGGGCGTCCCTCCCCATCAGGCAGCACGTTCTCGTGGCCTTCATACCATTGCGGCGCTCCACAGCGGACGCCGCCGGCACTGAGGATAGACCGGCGCCCGAGTTGTGGCTACTTAGCCGGGCACGGTGCGAACTAGCGCCGGACTGCCCCGGTGACGAGCCAGCGCGAGCCGCGAGCGCGCCAGGTCAGGGTCACTAGCCTCGCCATCATCCAGGCGGTATAGGCGATCCACAGGGCCACGAGGCCGCCACCCGTCCTGGCCACGATGGTGGCGGCGGCGACGAAGACGGCGAGCGTGACCAGCCCGGCAACAGCCAGGTAGTCCTGGTCGCCGGCACCGATGAGCACCCCGTCCAGAACGAACACCATGCCAGCGGCTGGCTGCTGCACGATCACCACGAGGAGCACGCTGAGCAGCAGGCCGCGCACCTCTTGCGAGACGCCAAACAAGCCCGGCAGCGCCGGGCGGATCGCCAGCAGCACAACCGAGAACAGGACGCCGTACCCTGCGCCCCAGCCGATCATGCGCCTGGTCGCCGCTCGGGCGGCCGTGACGTCACCGCTGCCGAGCTGACGGCCGGTGATCGCCTGCGCAGCGATCGCGATCGCGTCGAGGGCGAGGACGAAGAGAGTCCAGATCCGCATAGCCAGCTGGTGGGCGGCGATGGCGGCGTCAGACTGCCGGGCGGCGATGGCGGTCATTAGCACGAGCACGGCCTGCAGCGCTAGGGTGCGCAGGACGAGCGACGCCCCGGCGGATGCGGCCGAGGTGATGCCCTGCCGGTCCGGGCGCAGCCCGATTCCGGCGGCACGAGCACCGCGGGCAACGACCGCGAGGTAAGCAGCCGCCGAGCCTATCTGGGCCAGGACGGTGCCAGCCGCCGATCCGGCGATCCCCCAGTGCAAGCCGAGCACGAAAGTGGCGTTGAGGCCGATGTTCACGGCGTTGGCGATGACGGCTACGAGCAGCGGAGTCCGGGTGTCCTGCAGGCCGCGCAGTACCCCGGTGCCGGCGAGGACGACGAGCATCGACGGCGCGCCCAGCAGACTGACGCGGAGGTAGGTGACAGCCTGGTCGCTGACAGCGGCGGTGCCACCGAAGGCGCCCGCGATATGCGGCGCGAGCGGCCACCCGGCCGCGAGCACGGCCAGCCCGATCCCTGCCGCGAGCCACAATCCGTCGATGCCCTGCCGTATCGCCGCATCAAGGTGCCCCGCACCGAGCTGGCGAGCGACGGACGCAGTCGTGCCGTAGGCGAGAAAAATCGACAGGCCGACGAGCGTGGTGAGCGCCTGGCTGGCAATGCCGAGTCCGCCGAGCGGGACTGTTCCGAGCCGGCCGACAATCGCCGAATCGGCCAGCAGGAACAGCGGCTCGGCGACGAGCGCGCCGAAGGCCGGGAGCGCTAGCCGCAGGATCTCAGCGTCCTGCGGGTGAGCCTTAGCCAACCACGCCCCGCGCCCGCAAGTCCGCCACCTCGGCCGCGGCGAGCCCGAGGCTGGCGAGCACGTCATCGGTGTCAGCGCCAGGGCGTGGCGGCGGGGCCGGGTGGTCGGCCGCAGTGCGGCTGAACCGCGGCGCGGGCGCCGGCTGCGTCACGCCGCCGACCTCGACGAAGGCCTTCCGGGCTCGCGCATGCGGATGCACTGGTGCCTCCGCAGCACTGAGCACCGGCGATACGCACGCGTCGCTATCCGCGAAGACGTGCTCCCACTCTGCCCTCGTCCGCGCCGCGAACGCCAAGGCGAAGCGCTCGCGGAGTACTGGCCAGCCGCCCCGGTCGTGCTGCCCGGGCAGCGCGGTATCGGCGAGCCCGAGGCCGGCCAGCAGGGCCGCGTAGAACTGCGGCTCGAGCGCGCCGACGGCCATGTACTCGCCATCGGCGGTTCGGTAGGTGTCGTAGAACGGCGCGCCAGTGTCGAGCAGGTTGACGCCTCGGTTGTCCTGCCAGCTCCCCATGACCCGCAATCCGTATACGAAGGACGTCAGGAGCGCCGACCCGTCCACCATGGCGGCGTCCACGACCTGGCCGCAGCCGCTGGCCGCCCGCTCCACGAGTGCGGCCAGGATCCCTAGTGCCAGCAGCATGCCGCCGCCGCCGAAGTCGCCGACCAGGTTGACCGGCGGCACCGGAGGCTCGCCCGCGCGGCCGACCATGCTGAGCGCGCCGGAGATGGCGATGTAGTCGATGTCGTGCCCGGCGGTCGGCGCGAGCGGGCCATCCTGGCCCCAGCCAGTCATGCGCGCGAATATCAGCCGGGGATTGCGCTCCGCGCACGCGTGCGGCCCGAAGCCGAGCCGCTCGGCGACACCGGGCCGGAAGCCCTCCACCAGCACGTCGGCGTTTTCGGTCAGCCGGAACAGTAGCTCGACGGCGGCCGGGTCCTTGAGGTTCAGGCCGATCGATCGGCGGCCGCGGACTAGCGGGTCGACCGGCACTCGCGCTTCTGGGCCGCATCGCTCGGCGCGGTCGACCCGGAGCACGTCGGCGCCCAGGTCGGCGAGGATCATGCAGCCGAATGGCGCGGGAGCCAGGCTGGCGATCTCGATGACCCGTACGCCGCTCAGCGGACCCATCGTGCCTCCGTACCTCGATAGACCAGACCTGAAGCGATCGTAATGGGCGGATAGGGGCCTTAACGACGGTGGATCCGGCCGGGCGACAGCGGCCCGGCCTGCAGGTTTGCCGGCGCTGTCACGCCGCGTCGCCGGGCACGTCAGTCGGCCAGCCCGCTGTCGTCTGCACGCTGCCATCATCGCGTACGAGCCGGGCGGGCAGGCCAAGGTCGTGCAGCCAGCCGAGCGCGGCCACGCCACGAACGATGGCGGCGGTGCTGGCGATGTTGGCGTCGGTGCAGGTGCCGGCCGCCACGCTGACGGTTCGCCAGCACGACCTAGCTGGCTCGCCGGTGGCTGGGTCGATGATGTGGTGCACAGGCCGGCCGCCCACTGTCCAGGTACGAACTGTGGTGCTGGACGTTGCTAGGCCGCCCGAGCTAATCGTCACCGTCTGTCCAGGAGCCGGCGCAGGCGCGGCGTGATCGTCGTTAACCCTGATGCGCCAGTGTTCTTCCGGCGGCGGACCCGCTACGGCCACGTCGCCGCCGAGACTGACTAGGACGCCACAGTTCAAGCTGTCTGCGATCTTTTCCGCGCAGCGGTCCGAAGCCCACGCCTTGGCTGTCGCCCCGAGGTCGATCTGCGCTCCATGGTCGAGCCAGGCGCGGCGGGACGCCGGATCGAGGTGCACGCTGCGCCAGGCCGGCAGCGGACCGACCGCGCCGGTTAGCCGCGGCCCGGCGTCGCCGGCCGCCTGGACGTCGGCGAAATCACGGTCGTAACCGAGCCCGGCCAGCGCTCGCGCGCACGTTGGATTAACGTCTCCGCCGGTGAGCTTGGCCGCACGCAGCGCTGCGGCGATCAGATCGGCGAATGTCGCGCTGATAGCGAGCGGCCGGCCCCCGGCCGCATTGAGCCGGACAAGCTCGGAGTCGGGGCGGAACCGGCTGCAGGCCAGGTCAACTTCGGCGAGCACCTGGTCGGCAACAGCTCTGGCCTGGCGCAAGGCGGCTGGGTCGGTGAGGAGCAGCACGGCTGTCGTGCCGAACACCGCAAAGGTGTCCCTGCCGACAGCGCTGGAGCTCATGCCGCCCTCTTCCACTACGGCTTCCTGCGATCTCTTCCTGCTGACTATTCTGCACGGCGAGTTAGTGGGCGCGCCGCATGGCAATCGACCGACTTAGTAGGAAAGCCGTCAGCTAGCTAGCCGTCGGCTGCTCGCCGAACCGCGGCGGCGGCGTACCGTCGTCGGCACCCGTGAGACGGCCGAAGGCTTGCAAGTTGGCCAGGCTCTCGCCGCGCTTGCGGCGCCAGGCGTACTCCTTCTTGATGGCCGACGCGAAGCCGATCATCAATGCCTGATCGAACGTATCGTCCGCATAGCTGAGCACGCAGCCGAGCAGCCGGTCCACCTCATCAAGCGTGATGGCGGTCAGTGGCAGCCGCCCGACCAGGTACACATCGCCGACGGGGTCAAGCGCGAAGTGGACGCCGTACGTACGGGCGTTGTGCTCGAGCAGGAACCGGTAGAACTCCGCATGATTCTCATCTGGCTGCCGGCAGAAGAACGCCTCTACGTGCAGGCTGTGCGTGCCTGCGATGAACCAGGCCACCGTCTTGAGCTTGTGCTGGCCGGGCAGCGTGACCAGATAGCTGCCAGCGGCCGGGGATTCGTAGTCCACACCGAGCTCGGCCAGGGCCGCGCCAAGCGCCGCCGCGGCCGGCTCGCCGCCGTTCACGCGTCGACCGGAGTGGTGGCGACGGCGGCGCCGGCCGCCTCGGCAGTAACCGTGGCATAGAGCTGGAGCAGCGCGTCGACGGTCGCAGACCAGCCGAACTGCGACGCGTGCTCTCTGGCGCCGTGGGCGAGCCTGGCCAGCCCGGCCGGGGCGGCTATCAGCTCGCGCGCGACCCGCGCGTAGTGGCTCGGGTCATGGGAGTCGACCAGGATGCCGGAATAGCCATGCCGGACGGCTGTGCGCAGACCGCCGACCGCAGCGGCGACCACGGGCGTACCGCAGGCCTGGGCTTCCATGGCGACCAGGCCGAAAGACTCCGAGTATGAGGGCACCATGACCAGCGTCGCGGCCCGGTACCACTGGGCGAGCTCGGGCTGCGGGCATGGGGGCTCCAACCGGATGCGGTCGGCCAGCCCGAGCCGGGCCGCGAGTTCGGTCAGGCCGTCAGGATCCTGCCTGCCGGTGCCGCTCGGGCCGCCTACGAACGCGACCGTCAGCCGTTCAGCCAGGTCAGGATCGTCGGCGACCATCCGGGCGGCGGCATGCAGCACGATGTCGGGCGCTTTCAGCGGCTGAACCCGGCCCGCGAAGACCAGGACGATGCCATCTGGCCGGAGGCCGAGCTGCTGCCGGGCCGCTGCTTGTGACCCGGGCCGGAAAACGCTCAGGTCGACGCCAGGGTTGATCGTCGCGACGCGAGCCGGATCAGCTGCATAGTGACCGATGAGCTGGTCGGCCTCGTCGTCGGTGTTCGCGACGAGCCGGTCCGCGCTCGCCACCACCTCGGCCTCGCCGCGCAGCCGGATCTCAGGCTCAGCGGTGTCGCCCGCGGCGAGTGCGGCGTTCTTGACCTTGCCGAGCGTGTGCATGGACTGGACGAGCGGGACGCCCCACCGCTCCTTGGCCACGGCGCCCACCTGGCCAGATAGCCAGTAGTGGCCGTGGACGAGGTCGTACCGGCCGGGCGCGTGCGCCGCCTCAGTGCGCAGCAGCTCGAACGTGAACTGGCACAGCTGGCCCGGCAGATCTGACTTATCAAGATCCTCAAATGGCCCGGCCGCCAGGTGCCGGACGAGTACGCCAGGCGCGAGCTCGGCTACCTGAGGCTGGTCGCGGGAGACTGCCCTGGTGAATATGTCAACTTCCACACCCCGCTCAGCAAGCCGCCTGGCGACCTCGACGACGTAGACGTTGAGTCCTCCGGCGTCGCCGGTCCCAGGCTGCTCGAGCGGCGATGTGTGAACGCTGACAGTCGCGATGCGCCGTGGGTAGCGACGCGGCACGGGCACTCACCTCCGGAGAGACCAACCCCTGAGCCGGGTCCCGTTGTTCCCGCCCGATGGGACCGGCTTTGCCGCCTTGACCAGTGAAAATAACCACGTTCCCGGCTTGATTTATAGGGTTTTGTCGCGGCGGTCCGGGCGTCTGCCGCGGCCAGGCTAGGATCGCGGCCATGAGCACGCTGATCATGATCAGGCACGGCGAGAGCGAGTGGAACGACAAGGGACTTTTCACTGGCTGGGTCGACGCCCGCCTGTCGCAGCGCGGCGAAGCGGAGGCGGCGCGGGCCGGCGAGCAGCTGACCGCGGCCGGCCTCCGGCCAGATGTCGTCCACACGTCGGTGCTCAGCCGGGCCATCCAGACTGCCGACATCGCCCTGGACGTGGCGGGTTTGAGCTGGCTGCCCGTCCAGCGCTCCTGGCGGCTGAATGAGCGGCACTACGGCGCGCTGCAGGGCAAGGACAAGGCGGCGACGAAGGCCGAGTACGGCGATGAGCAGTTCATACTGTGGCGCAGGTCATATGACGTCCCGCCGCCGCCCCTCGCCGACGATGACCCGCTATCGCAGGCTCACGATCCGCGCTACGCGCTGCTGCCTGACGAGTTGCTGCCGCGCACCGAGTGCCTGCGGGATGTGGTGCAGCGGATGCTGCCGTACTGGTACGACGCGATCGTCGCGGACCTCGCGGCCGGCCGCATGCCGCTCATCGTGGCACACGGCAATTCGCTGCGTGCCCTGGTCAAGCACCTCGACGGGATCAGCGACGCCGACATAGCCGAGCTGAACATCCCCACCGGCATGCCGCTCGTCTACGAGCTCGACGACAGGTTCCGGCCAGTTCAGCCCGGGGGCCGATACCTCGATCCCGAGGCCGCGGCCCAGGCCGCCGAGGCCGTCCGTGCACAGGGCAGCGGGCGGCCGTAGCTGGCGCTCAATTCCCAGCGCAGGTGCCCGGCGGGCACAATCGACATGGACGCAAGCCGTCGTCGTAATGAACATTGCCCGAATAGGCGCAGCTAGTGGTGCACAAGAGTGGGCGGTGCGAAGATGCCCGCATAACATCGAACCGTGGAGATGGGGGTGCAAGCAGTCATGTCCCCGGACATGTCGGGCGCTGACCAGTCTCTAGCCGACAGGTTGCCTCTTGGCATCAGTTCGGTCCTCGCAGTGCTGTTGTCCTCCGCGGTTGTACTCGACAGTGATGACCGCGTCCTGAGCTCCAGTTCGGCCGCACGCGAGTTCGGCCTCGTCGAAGGCGACAGGCTCGCCGTCGGCGAGCTGCTCGCCCTAGCCCGCCAGGTCCGGCGCGAGGGCTTGCCTCGCGAAGGCGAGATCGACATCATGACCAGCCGGTTCAACGGGCGCGCGACAAGTTTTGCGGTCCGGGTGGCCCCGCTCGGGCCTGCGGTCGGCGACGGCGGCCTCATTCTCCTCCTGGCCGAAGACCAGACCGAGAGCCGGCGAGTAGACGAGGTGCGCCGCGACTTCGTGGCCAACATCAGCCACGAGCTCAAGACGCCCGTCGGCGCGCTGGCCCTGCTCGCCGAGACGGTGGAGGAGGCAGCGGACGACCCCGAGGCCGTGCTGCGCTTCGCCGGCCGGATGCGGCAGGAAGCGTCCCGGCTGACGGACCTCGTCCAGGACCTGATCATGCTGTCTCGGATCCAGGCCGCCGAGCCGGTACCCGATCCGAGGCCCGTGGTCATCGAAGATGTGCTCGCCGAGGCGGTCGACCGGGTGCGGATGCGCGCCAGCGCGCGCGGGATCTCGCTGGAGGTCACCGGCGAGCGCGGCATCACGGTCATGGGCGACGAGGACCTGCTGGTGACCGCCGTGCGCAACTTGCTGGAGAATGCGGTCGCCTACAGCCCGGACAGGACGCGGGTGCTGATCACGACTCGGATGGCATCCGCCTGGACGGCGGAGCTCAGCGTCACTGACCAGGGCATCGGCATTCCGGAGCGGGACCGCGAGCGGATCTTCGAGCGGTTCTACCGTGTCGATCCGGCCAGGTCACGGGCAACCGGCGGCACCGGTCTCGGACTGGCGATTGTCAAGCACGTCACGGCGGCGCATGGCGGCAGCGTCTCCGTCTGGAGCCGCGAAGGCAGCGGCTCCACATTCACGCTCCGGCTCCCGCTTCGCTCGAGGCGCGGCCTGCCGGCCGGTGGTAAGCATCAGCCAACAGCGCGAACTGACCCACGCAGCAGCGCGCGATCTGTCAGGGAGGCCGTGAAGTGACTCGGGTCCTCGTCGTCGAGGATGAGGAATCCTTCAGCGACGCGCTTTCGTACATGCTGCGCAAGGAAGGGTTTGAGGTCGCGGTGTGCCCGACGGGCCCGGACGCGATCGAGACCTTCGACCGCACCGGCGCCGACCTCGTGCTGCTCGACCTCATGCTGCCTGGCCTGCCGGGCAGCGAGGTATGCCGGACGCTACGCGAGCGCTCGAATGTGCCGGTGATCATGCTCACCGCGAAGGACAGCGAGATCGATAAGGTCGTCGGACTCGAGCTGGGCGCCGACGACTACGTGACCAAGCCGTTCTCCTCGCGGGAGCTCGTCGCTCGGATGCGCGCTGTGCTGCGGCGCCGCGGCGACGTCGACGAGCCGGTCAGCTCCATCATGGAGTCCGGCCCAGTCCGGATGGACGTAGACCGGCACGTCGTCACCGTTCGCAGCCAGCAGGTCCCGCTGCCGCTCAAGGAGTTCGAGCTGCTTGAGGTCCTGCTGCGCAACGCCGGCCGGGTGCTCACCAGGATGCAGCTCATCGACCGGGTCTGGGGCGCCGACTACGTCGGCGACACCAAGACGCTGGACGTGCACGTGAAGAGGCTGCGCGCGAAGATCGAGACCGAGCCGACGAACCCGCGGCACATCGTCACGGTTCGCGGGCTTGGCTACAAGTTCGAGCCAGTCGGCTAGGAGCGCGCCGCCGGGATTACGGCGTCGTGGTGGGCGACGGGCTGGCGCTCGGGCTCGGCGACGGGTGCCCGTGTACGTGGTGCCGGGTGACCCGGATGGTCGGTGACGCGCTCGGCTGCGGAGGCGCGTACGTCACGTAGTGCGCGGCTCGCGCGAACACCGGCACTAGCAGCGTGACTGGACCAGTCTTCGCGAAGGTGAGCACGACCCGGATCGTCGAACCGCTGGTGACCGTCCTCGTCAGATCCCTGAGTACCACCTGCGGGTGCGGCCCGGTGAAGAGCACCGGATGCCCGTAGACAATCGCGGGCGTGCCAGGCAGGCTAACGGACGCCGCAGTGCCGTCTGCGGTGACGCTGATCAGCTTGTCCGGCGCGCCGCCGTGGTTGGTGACCAGCGCCAGGAACAAGCTGGCCGACTGGCCGGGCGCGAGGCTGCGGCCAAGCGGCGCGCCAAGTATGAAGACGTTCCTGATGGATAGGTCGCCGACGGTAGCGCCAGCCGCGTCCGTCGGGAAGTGAAAGGCAAGCGTCGGCGCGTTGTTCCCGGCCTCGCAGCCCGCCAGGACCGGAATCAGCGCCGCAGCTGCCACGAGCGCAAGCCGCCGTGGCGCACCTCTCCAGCCGCTCCCGATCACCGCGTGCTCCCCTCGTCGTGAGGATGTCCGAATGAGGATGTCCGTGAGACGTCGGAAAGCGTAGCTAGACGGTGAGTTCAGGCTCGCGCCGGCCCGGCGGTAGTGACCGTTCGCGCGGACGCGGCCACGGACTCTCGACTGGGATGATTGTGCCAGGGCCGAGGGGCCGTCAGTGGGTAAGCGCCTCGATCAACGTCGTCGGGTCCTCGTTCGAGCCGAACCCGGTGGCATGCAACACGCTGATCTTCGTCCGCCCGATGAAGATAGCTTCCAGGCCACTCTGCGGAAGCGGGCGGGGGATGCTCGCGCGCAGCGTCTCGGCGGATGTCGCGGCAAGCTGTACTCGCGCCCGGGTGCTCGTGGGCAAGCTCATGAATAGCTGCTCGGCGTCGGTCTTGGTGCTGGCGGTGTACAAGAGATAAGGCCGCGCGTGAGCGTCGGCCACCACGCCAATGAGCCACGAGACCGCGTCGGTGCAGTTGCACTGCGCCGGCACGAGCACCAGGGCTGCCTGGCTGAGCGCTTGCACAGACATCGGTCGTTTGCCGGCGACGGTGATGGTCGCCGATGGCAGCCCGGCATACGTGCCGGACGCGGTAAGCGGGGGCGGCTGGGTGCTCCCCGGCCCGCTGCTGCCTGCCGGCGGGCGCGATGTCGAAGTGCCGGATCCTGGAAAGGTACCGAGATTCGGGTCGGAGGTCGCGGTGAACACCGTCAGCAGCGTCCCGGTGATCAAGGCGAGGATGAGGCAGCAGGCCAGTAGCGGCAACACCACGCCGTCCTTGGCCAGGGAGCCGCGGAACCGGATGCCTCGCCGCTGGCGCCGCTCCGCACGGAGTTCCCGGTGGTATGCCTGCACGTCGCGGTCGAGTTCCCGCGCGTCATCGGGAATCTCGATGTCGACCGGTGGCAGGCCGTTTTCGTCCCGTCCCGGTTCGCCGCCTGGGTTCAACGCTTACCTCTCCGACAGGAGCGAACGTCTCTTCCCAGTATGGGCCAGTGGCGGGGGTCACAGGGCAACCCCGCCCGTCCGCTGCTGGCCGAGGTAAGGCCAGACAAACCTGAATCGGGGTAGCTGCGCCATTGACCTGCACCTTTGCCGCTAACGGCGGCCAATCGCCCCTGCTACACGTGGTAAGCTCGGGTTTAGCGGAAGGGGTACCTGCCACATGACATTCAAGGTCGGCGACACCGTCGTCTACCCCCACCATGGGGCTGCTCGGATCGAGGAAATCGAAACCCGGGTTATCAAGGGTGAAGACAAGACCTACCTCGTGCTCAAGGTCGACAAGGGCGACCTGACGGTGCGGGTACCGGCGGACAACGCCGAGCTTGTCGGCGTCCGGGATGTAGTCGGGCAGGAAGGGCTGGAGCGCGTCTTCGAAGTGCTGCGCGCCCCGTATACGGAGGAGCCGACTAACTGGTCCCGCCGGTACAAGGCCAACCTTGAGAAGCTCGCCTCCGGCGACGTGAACAAGGTCGCCGAAGTGGTGCGGGATCTGTGGCGTCGCGATCGTGAGCGCGGCCT
>DATIOU010000115.1:0-1758 GCA_035472835.1 Streptosporangiaceae bacterium
TCGCGGCGGCGGGCCTGGAGACGATGCGGTTCTGGACGGACTCAGGCGGTGACTTCGGCCTCACGCTGGCCCGGCCCGCGACGCTCTAGTATGGCGCCTGACTAAGGGGCAGCAGATGAGCGACTTATTTCCAGTCAATCCGCAGCGGTTCGATCCTTATAAGAGCTATGCATTCCTCGTCTATCTCGGCGTGAGCACGACGCCGGCCGCCGCGGTGAGCAGCGTGGGACCGGTGCGGCGTTATGCCGACGTGGTCGAATACCGTTCCGGCGGCGACGCCATAGTAAGGAAGGGTCCTGGCCGTACTCATTACGAGCCGGTGACGCTGAGCAGAGGCGTCACGCAGAACGCTGAGTTCGAGGACTGGGCCAACGCCGCGCAGGTCTTGACCGGCGGCAGCCCGTCGACCTCGCTGGCGAACCTCCGCAAGAGCATGTCGATCGTCCTGCTTAACGAGGATCGGGAGCCGGTGCGCCGGTATTTGTTTTACCGATGCTGGGTCTCGGAGTACCAGGCGCTGCCATTCCTTGACGCCGGAGAGGCGACGACGGCTTTTGAGTACATCAAAGTGGAGACCGAAGGCTGGGAGCGTGACACCTCGCTGACCGAGCCAGTTGAAACATGAGCGCGCCGGGCGATGATGAGCCGCTGCTTGGCTTCAACTTCCGGGTCCACTGGGGCGATCGGCAGATAACGTCAATCAGTTCGGTGTCAGCGTTGCGGCTCGACGCCGGTGACGAGAATGAAATACGGCCCGCCCCCGTCGAGTTCACGCGCGCGCGCAGCGAGGATGACGCCTTCGAGGTCTGGGCCGCTGATCCGACGACGCAAGCCGTGACGGTGGCCGTCCTCAACGCAGCCGGTCTCCCTGCGCTGACCTTCCTGCTCGAGGACGCCGTCCCTGTCTCCTATGTGGCCCTTGATGGGCTCGACGCCACCTCGGCGCAGCCCGCACAGGAACGGCTGGTAGTGCGATGCCAGGCCATCCGCAGGGTCCCTACGGCGTCTAAACAGTCGTAGCCGGTCGTTCAGCTGTGACCCGTGGTTGCTGATTCGCGGCCGTAGGTGGCTTTGCGTCGTGTGTCATGGCCGTCCGGCCGGCTAGCACGTGACAATTACGGCCCGGTTCAGGGCTGCGGCGCTCAGGCGAGTGAGGTCGTCAGGGTCGCTGGTGAGGATGCGGTCACCGGGCGCGGCGAGAAGCACGACGGTGGCGTCGATCGGGTCGGCGGTGCCGGCGTCGGCCAAAAGCACGCCTGCGTCGCGGCCGCCGCTATGGCTGATCGGGCGCACGTCGACAGCCAGCAAAAGCCGCGCCAGATTAACCTGCCGTCCGTGCCGGTCGCGCCAGACCTGGGCTACCACCATGGCATTGGTGCGCAGTTCCAGCCCGTGCTGCTGGGACGCACGGAGCCTGGCCATCATCTCCCGGTCGTCGCGATCCACGGCCACAAGCGCGCCGGCGTCGAGGATGAGCGCGCTCACGCGGCGGATTCGCCGACGGCCAGGCCCAGCTCCCGCTCAGCCTGCGCAATCTCCTCCGCGGTCAGCACCCCGTGGGCGGCTTCCCAGCCGTCCAGGAACTCGGCCAATGCTTCAGCCCGAAGCTTGCTCGCGGCGGCTTCGGCAAGCCATGAGGACACCGGTTTGCCGGATTGAGCTGCCGCTGACCTGACGGCATCACCCAGTTCCGGCTCAAAGGAGATCCTCAGCTTGTCGACCTTCATAACCGAATACTACCGTAGTATCCCCTACCGC
>DATIOU010000116.1:0-2722 GCA_035472835.1 Streptosporangiaceae bacterium
AACCTCGTCCTCGCCGAGGGTGACGTCGAGGGCGGCCGCGGCGTCGGCGAGGTGCTGCTCCCTCGTGGCGCCGACGATGGGAGCAGATACGACCGGGTTGCGCAGGACCCAGGCAAGCGCGATCTGAGCCATCGGCACGCCCCGCTGTCCCGCGATCTTCTGGACGGCGTCCGTGATGGGCTTGTCGTCATTCGGCAGCACCCAGCGGGCGACGTCGTCGGTGTCGCTGCGGGCGGTCTGTTCGCCCCAGGGCCGGGCGAGCCGGCCCTTGGCGAGCGGGCTCCACGGAATCGAGCCGACGCCCTGGTCGGCCAGCAGGCCGAACATCTCGCGCTCTTCCTCGCGCTGCATGAGGCTGTACTGGTTCTGCATCGAGACGAACCTGGTCCAGCCGTGCAAGTCAGCGGTGTATTGCATCTTGGAGAACTGCCAGGCCCACATGGACGAGGCGCCGAGATAGCGGACCTTGCCGGCCTTGACCACGTCGTGCAGGGCTTCCATGGTCTCCTCGACCGGAGCAGCGGGGTCGAAGCGGTGGATCTGGTACAGGTCGACATAGTCGGTGCCGAGCCTGCGCAGGGAGTCGTCGAGCTGCTCGACAATCGCCCGCCGGGACAGGCCCGAGCCGCCCGGGCCGTCGTGCATCTTGAAATACACCTTGGTCGCCAAGACGACATCCTCGCGGCGGGTATATGTGCGGACGGCCCGGCCGGTGATCTCCTCTGACGTACCGTAGCCGTAGGCATTGGCGGTGTCCCAGAAGGTGATGCCGAGTTCGACGGCCTGCCGGAACAGCGGCTCGGCTGCCTTGTCGTCCAGCGCCCACTCGTTGAAGCCGCGCGAGGTGTCGCCGAAGCTCATGCAGCCCAGCGCAATACGGCTGATCTTCAGTCCTGAGCTTCCTAGTGTCGTGTACTGCATCGCAGTTCCTTTCGCTGGCACTGCCAGGTCAGCTGGCGTCCTGCGGGACGAGACGCAACGTCGCGGGCGCGGCGTGCGCACCGGTGACGGTGTCGGCGATCTGCTGGCCGTACCGGTCGTACTTGGCGTGGTAGGCGGCGTCGACAGATGCCTGCGTGCCGGCGTCGATTTCGCTGGCAGGGCTGAAGGTGACGTCGCGTTCGATTCCGCCAGCACGAATGCGCCCGGCGCCGCTGGCGGTAGCGCGCCGGAACCACGGATTGTCCGTGCTGTAGGCCGAGCGCACGTACAGGCCATCGCCGGCCTGGACGGTCCAGATGGTCACGTAGGGCCGGAGCGATCCGTCGCGGCGCCGGGAGGCGACCTGGAGCTCGGTCGCGTCGCCGACGCGGCGGAGTTCCTCGTCAGTCCAGGTGGCGCTCACTGGTCGCCTCCGGACGTGGTGCTCGAGTCGCAGACTGTGTTCACGCCGTCCAGTTAAGGCGATGACCTTTGTCCTTGGGAGTGCCTGATTTTCCAGGTAACGCCAGTACCTCCCAGGCAGCAGCCGGCGCGCTTACCGTGGGTGCATGGACAACCGAGCCCAGGTCCGCGAGTTCCTCACCTCACGGCGTGAGCGGATCTCGCCCGCGCAGGCTGGGCTGCCCGCCTACGGCGGCAACCGCCGGGTCAAGGGCCTGCGGCGCGAGGAAGTCGCGCTGCTCGCCGGCGTCAGCATCGACTACTACATCCGCATGGAACGCGGGAACCTGACCGGCGCGTCAGAGGCCGTCCTCGACGGAGTCGCGAGAGCGCTTCAGCTTGACGAGGCCGAACGCGTCCACCTGCTCGACCTCGCCCGCGCCGCCCGGCCCGCGCCGCCACGTCAGCGGCGGGCCGGGACCTCCGGCGTCACCGAAGGCATCCAGCAGATCCTCGACGCCATCACTGACGCGCCCGCCTGGGTACGCAACGCCCGGCACGACATGCTCGCCGCCAATCGCCTCGCCCGCGCTCTCTACGCACCGGTCCTCGCCGACCCACGCAGGCCCGCCAACAACGCCCGCTTCATCTACCTCGACCCGGCCGCGCATGACTTCTTCGGCGACTGGGAACGCGCCGCTGACGACATCGCCGCCATGCTCCGGTCCGAGGCCGGCAGCAACCCTCACGACAGGCAGCTCATCGAGCTGATCGGCGAGCTCTCCACCCAGAGCGAGGAGTTCCGTTCCCGGTGGGCTGCCCACAACGTCCGATTCCACCGGACCGGCCGCAAGCGCATTCATCACCCCATCGTCGGCACCCTCGACCTCAGCTTCGAGGCCATGGAGTTTCCCGCCCACCCCGGCCTTACCCTGCTCGCCTACACCGCGCCTGCAGGCACGCCTACCGCTGACAGCCTCAGAATGCTCGCCAGCTGGGCCGCCACAGCCGAGCAAGCTGGGGACCTGCCCGCCAGCGTGTAGCGGCGGACCACTTCGCAGGCAACAAGATCGCCGTCCTGCGAGCCGAACCCAAGGCCCAACACCGGCCCCACCAAACCCGGCCGTTCCCGAACCCCGGCCAACCCAGGCGAATACGCCCAGTCATGACGGCGGCCATCGCACACCAGTTGGCCACATATTTTCTCTTCTGGCCGAGTCGGCAGATCTGGTCGGCCGGGGCTCTCCCTTGCTCTATAAGAGCGCTCTGCGGGACGGGCGGGAGGTTCAGCAGGCTCGCTACACTCGGCCCATGCCTTATGGGCGCAGGCCCGCTGCGTCCGAGAAGACCCGGGCTCGCGCCGGTCAAGCCGGGTATGTGCTGCGGGCCATGTACAGGC
>DATIOU010000117.1:0-4561 GCA_035472835.1 Streptosporangiaceae bacterium
GGCGATGCTGGCCAACGTCCAGAAGTACGCGTCATCAGTTGGCGCACCGGCCAATTTGGACGCCTCAAGCGACAACGCCTTCAACATGTACCAGGGCATCCTGACGCTGGCGGCGGTCATGAACGGGGCGAAGTCGCTGTCGACGGCCGACATGCAGGCCTACATCGCCGCGCATCCGACCGTGACAGGTGTCGCGCCGCCGCTCGACTGGGGCAAGTCGGGTCCGCTCTCCAGCAACCCCCGGGTTGTCCAGATCTTCGCCACGGCACAAACGATGAACAGCAGCGGAGCTCTGGTGTCGGAATCGAACACCTGGACGTCGGGCTTCGCCCCGACTTCGATAACTTGCTGCTCATCATGACGAAGCCGGGGGGCCGGCGACGCCGGCCCCCCGACCAGGCCACCGCCGGGCGCGGTGCACACGCGGGAAGGAGCGTGCAGGGTTGACCCAGCTATGGATCTTCATCGTCGTCGGCCTTTCCGTCGGCGGGGCCTACGCCCTCACCGCGATCGGCGTCGTGACCATCTACCGCGGCTCCGGCGTGCTGAACTTCGCGCAGAGTGCGATAGGCATGGCCGGGACCTACGTCTTCTGGGAGTTCTACGCCAACGGCGCGGCGACGACCGGGCAGCACCCGCTCGAACGCTGGCCGGTCGGCTGGGCGATGGCAGTAGGCATCGCCGCCGGGGCCGTCATCGGCCTGCTCGTGTACGCGCTGGTCATGTACCCGCTGCGCAACGCGTCCGAGCTGGCGCGGGTGATCGCCACGCTTGGCGTTCTGCTGGTCATCCAGAACGTGGCTCTGCTGATCTACTCGTCGCAGATCGCCGTGGTCCCGCAGTTCCTCGGGCGGGGCAGCTTCACGCTGTTCGGCGCTCCGTTCTCGTACAACTCGGCGATCGTGCTGGCGGTCGTGGTCCTGCTCGCGGTCGGGCTTTCGCTGCTGTTCCGCCTGACGCGCCTGGGCCTGTCGGCGACGGCGCTGCAGGTCAGGCCAGTCGCGGCCGCTACGCTCGGCATCTCGCCGCACCCGGTCGGCATCATCACCTGGACGCTGGGCGGATCGCTCGCCGCCGCGGCCGGGATCCTCGTGGTCCCCACCATCGGGCTGTCGCCCACCCAGCTGACCTTGCTGATCAACTACGCCCTGGCGGCGAGCCTGCTTGGGCGGTTCCGCAACTACGGCGTTACGGTCGCGGCGGCGCTCGCCATGGGCATCGCCCAGTCGGTGATGGTCGAGTACAACGTGTCCAACTGGATCAGTCAGATCGTCCCGTTCGCCGTCATCCTCGTCGCACTGGTGATCGGCGGGACAGCGGTGCCCGGCCGCGGCTTCGCGGAGAGCCGTCTGCCACGGGTGAGCACGGGCCGGTTCCGGCCCGTGCAAACAGCGATCTGGCTGGGCGTGGCCACCTTCCTCGCGCTGGGTGTCGGCACCGGCTGGTCGATTGCCGTGACCAACGCCGCGATCGCGGCTCTGGTCAGCATCGCCATCGTTATCGTCACCGGTTACGCGGGCCAGATCAGCCTGGCGACGTACGGCCTGATGGGGATCGGTGCGCTGCTCGGAGCGCACGCGGCCGCGACATGGGGCCTGGGCTATGCCATGACGATCGTCATCGGCACCGTCGCCGGTGCCGCCGCCGGGTTGCTCATAGGGCTGCCCGCGATCCGCGTGCGCGGGATCGACCTGACCGTAGCCACCCTCGTCTTCGGCATCGTGATCACCAACACGGTGTTCATCTCCGCGGTGTTCATCGGCAACAACGGGTTCGACGGGATCGTGGTGCCCAGCCCGAGGCTGTTCGGCCTCAACGTCGACCCGAGCGCGTATCCATCCCGGTTTACGATCCTGTGCCTGGTCGTTCTCGTCCTCGTCGGCATCGGCGTGGGTAACCTGCGAAGGTCCGCCGCCGGCCGCCGCTTCCTGGCGGTGCGCGCCAACGAGCGAGGGGCCGCCGCCCTCGGGATCTCCGTGGGCGGTGCCAAGGTCGCGGCCTTCGCCCTGGGCGGTGCCGTCGCCGGGCTGGCAGGCTCTCTAACGGTCTTTCGCAGCCGGACGGTGACATTCACGAACTTCGACGTCTTCCGGTCCATCTTTGCTCTGGCGTTCACCGTCGTCAGCGGGGTCGGTTACGTCGCTGGTGCCATCTACTCCGGCGTCATCAGTGCGGGCGGCCTGATCTCCTACCTGTTCGTCAACTTCACCTCGAACATCGACGTGATCCTCGCGATCTTCTCCGGGGTCTTCGTCGTGCAGATCATGGTGCAAAGCCCGGACGGCCTCATTCCGCTCATGAGCCAGCAGAAGGCCTGGCTGATGCAGCGGATGCGCCTGCGTCTTCCAGCCGCAGTGGCCAAGGTTTTGTCAGCGCGCACACAGTCGGCGGAGGCCCTGCCTGCCGCGCTCCAGACAGCGGAGCCTGCGCCGGCCTCCGCTGCGACCGAGCCGAGCTCTGGCGAGGTCGTCCTGAAGGTGGACGATCTCAGCATGCAGTACGGGGCGGTCAGGGCCGTCGACCAGCTGTCGCTGGAGGTGCGGCAGGGGGAGATCCTCGGAGTGATCGGGCCTAACGGCGCCGGCAAGACGAGCCTCGTCGACGCGGTCACCGGTTTCGCCCGCAACACAGAAGGCTCGGTCCACCTCGGTGGCCATGACATTTCCGGCTGGCCAATCCGGCGGCGCGCGCGGGCCGGGCTCGGCCGGACGTTCCAGAACCTGGAACTGTTCTCCGACCTGACCGTCCGGGAGAACCTGCTGGCCGCCTACGACCGCCGTGGCCTGGCCGCTTACCTCAGCGGCTGGGTGCGGCCCGGCTCGGATCGCCTCACCGGCGCCGCCGCCGAGGCCGCGGCGCTCCTCGGGCTGGAGGCATTCCTCGGCAGGGAGATCCACACGCTGCCCCAGGGCACCCAGCGGCTTGTCGCGGTCGCCCGGGCGCTGGCGGCCCGTCCGCGCGTCCTCTGCCTCGACGAGCCCGCGGCCGGCCTGGACCAGGCCGAGCGTGACGCGATGAGCCGTGCCATCAAGCTCGTCGTCCAGCGGCTGGGCCTCGGGGTGCTGATCATCGAGCACAACATCGACGTGGTCGCGGGGCTGTGCGACCGCATCCTCGTCCTCGATTTCGGGAAGGCCGTCGCCGCCGGCATCCCGCACGAGGTGCTGTCCTCCGACGTCGTGCGCAGCGCGTATCTCGGCGAAGGCGGCGACTCCCGTGCCGGGCAGCCGGCTGACTTCTCGGAAGAGGCCCGACAATGACGATCGGAGTGGCGAACACCCGTTTGACGGGACTCGACGTGCGCGGCCTGACGGCCGGGTACGGCGCGGCCCCCGTCATCTCTGAGCTGAACCTGCACGTCGACGCCGGCGAGGTCGTGGCGATGCTCGGGCGCAACGGAGCGGGGAAGACGACCACGCTGATGGCTATCGGCGGATTCGTGAAGCGCTCCGTCGGCGTCATCACGGTCGACGGCAACGCCATGGGCGGCCCGCCGCACCGTCGCATGCGCGAGCTCGTCGGTCTCGTGGTCGAGGGCCGCAGCGTCTTTCCGCCGCTGACCACGGCGCAGAACCTCAAGGTCGGCGGCGTCGGGGTCGCCGATGCCCTGCGCCTGTTCCCCGCACTCGAAGCCCGGCTGCACGTGCGGGCGGGGAACCTCTCCGGAGGTGAGCAGCAGATGCTGAGCCTCGCCCGGGCAATGTGCCGGCGCCCCCGCGTGCTGCTGCTCGATGAGCTCTCCTTCGGGCTCGCTCCCGTCATCTGCGAACGCCTTTTCTCCCGTATCCGCGAGTTCGCCGAAGCCCACGACATCGCGGTCGTCCTGGTCGAGCAGCACTTGCATTACGCCGCGCAGGTCGCCGACCGGGCGGTTGTGATGAACCAGGGAGAGATAGCCCTCGAGCTGCCGGCGTCGCAGCTCACGAGCCGGGCTGCCGAGGTGGAGCGGCTATACCTGGGCACAGCGGAGATGGACGGAAAAGCGGAGATGAACGGGAAAGCAGACCTGAAACGCCCCTCGCCCTGATGATGGGACCATGACGCCGACGTTCGAGACTGTGCTGTTCACCGTCGCCGACGACCACGTCGCGACGATCACGCTCAACCGCCCGGAAGTTCTCAATGCCTTCAACCAGCGGATGTGCGAGGAGTTCGCGACGCTGTGGCCGATCATCCGCGAGGACGATGCCATCCACGCGGTCGTCCTGCGGGCGGCGGGCGACCGCGCGTTCTCGACGGGCGTCGACGTCAAGGCTCCCATCGAGTACTCGGCGAACGTCTGGAGCCAGGCCGACCCGGGCGATTGGCTGAGCCCGAAAGGCAACCGGGTCTGGAAGCCTGTCGTCTGCGCGGTCCAGGGTATGGCGGCAGGCGGCGCCTTCTACTGGATCAACGAATCCGACATCGTCCTCTGCTCACCCGAGGCGACGTTTTTCGACCCGCACGTGACTTACGGCCTCACCGCCGTTCTCGAGCCGATCGGACTCGCGCACCGGGTGCCGCTGGGCGAGGCGCTGCGGATCGCCCTGATGGGCCTGGACGAGCGGGTATCGGCTGACCG
>DATIOU010000118.1:0-10331 GCA_035472835.1 Streptosporangiaceae bacterium
GCCGCGACGGCGACGCGCGGCGGGCCGAGCACCAGCCTGCCGGCCAACGTCGGCTAGGCACTGGCCGCTGCCACAGCGGAACGCGCCCGCGTCATCCCACCGTGACGCGGCTGTCCTACCAGGCCGTCCCAAACGTGCATCCAACGGACAACGGACAGCAGCGCTCGAACCCGCCGCGCAGGTGTCCGAATGCGTGTGCGCGCATCCTGCGCGTCCGCACGGCGCTGTCAGCACTTACTGAGACACCTGCCATTGGCGCATATCTGCTATGCCCAGGGCTTGAGCGGTAACTCAGTTGATCTTGACCTATCGTGGCGGACGGCTGGCCAGCTCGGCGGTGAGGGCCAGAGTCCTGCCGTCCCGACGAGGTTTCGAGAAACGCGAGGAAGTAGACCCGGCCCTGGCTGCCAGCGAGGCGGCGGCCGCGGCGCCGAGTCCGCCGTGCTTGACCTGCTACTGGAAGCGGAGCTGGATTTCGCTGACCATTACACGATGGCCCGCGGCATGCTCAGGCGCGCCGATCAAGGCCGAGTACCTCAACCACGGGACGGGACGTCAGCGGGCGCGGTGTGGTGGTTCGGTGCAATTCAGCGATCTGGAGCGCGGTTTGCCCCACGAGGTCGCGCAGTTCGGCCGGCTCGAGGACCTCGGCTTCACCGCTGAGTGCGAGTATCCCTGCGACCACAGAGCTGGGAGAACTGACAGGCAGCCACGCTTCCATCCACCGGGCCCGTCCAGCCACCGGTCGCCTGCCTGGGCGTCGTACCTGCAAGCCCTCTAGTCGGCCGTTCAGAGCGGCGAGTTGCCTGCCGCGCGGGGAGAGGCGAATCCGTGCCCGCTCGCTGGCACCGCCGCTGGGCCGAGCCGGGCGCCTCGAGTTGCTGAGCGGCAGATCCAGGCCGGATCCCCCCAACAGCTCGAACCCGCCGGCGCTGCCGCGGATAGCGTAAACCGGGAAGCTAGCGGCGCTGAGGTCCTCTATGTCGCGCAGGATGGTGCGCTGCGACACTTCCAGCTCGGTGGCTAGCTGCGCGGCAGTCATCCGGCCCCGCGCCTGCAACAGGCTCATGAGCTCGACAAGCCGCCCGGCACGCATGACCCGAGGTTAGCTGGAATCATGACACGAGATGTCATGGATGGCCTGTCATAATCGCCTGGTCCACTGGGAGAGGGAGGGCTGTGCGATGACCGCTGCTGCCGCTGGTTCCGGAACGGCTGCCGATCCGTGGATCCTGACGACGCCACCCGGGAAATCCGAGTTCGAGGCCTGGCGCGACGAGGCGAGTGATCCGCCGGCTCTCGTGGTGCGGGTTGGCACGACGCAGCTGCGTTATCAGCTGCGCTGCATCGACGATCTGCACACAATGCTGAAGAAGCGCGGCGACTGGGTTCCGCTGGGCAATGCCGACGAGCAAAAGGAAGCTCAGGACGGGACCGTCGAGGCATGGGGAAGGTCTCCCGACAACCCGGTCGGGGGTTGGTACGGCATGAAGAAGGGACTGCGCGGTCGCTTCGGTAATTACCTGCCGCCCGTGCTTGAGGCATTGGGCTTGGCCGAGGTCGAGCACAACGCTCGCAACAACAGCATGCGCGCGCTGTAGCGGCAGATCTGCAGTCTGTGCGGCAAGTTAGTCATGATGGCCCCAGGGTGACGCCGCAGCGGCGTGAAAATTGGTGCCGCTGACCGTCGTTGCCAGTGGAGCCCGGCTGCGCCGGGCGCTGCCGCGCTGAGATGGTGGCCGGCTGCCGCGCGAGCTAGGCGCGGGCACAGCGGTCTGGGATGCTGTGGCCGCGGTCGTTCGCTGACGTCGTTGCTCCTTGGCGGGCCTCACCCCGGAAGTTAGCCTGACGCCGGGAGCCGATCTTCAGGGCCGCTTAATGGTGCCTCGAGCCCGCGGACCAGATTTTCCTTTGCCTCCGGCTCCCGCGAACGACCGCGTCCGCAACCGTTGCCCTCTCATCGCAGGAGCCACCGATGCAAGACGCGCAAGACGAGCCGCTGTTCGTGCAGCGGGTCGCCGGCCTGGACATCGCCAAGGCCGAAGTGGAAGTCACCATCCGGGTGCCGTCCGACACCAGCCCCGGCCGCCGCCAGCAGGAGACCCGGACGTTCGGCACGACCCGCCGCGGGCTGGACTCGCTGGCCGACTGGCTGCGCAGCTGGCAGGTGACCACGGCCGGGATGGAGGCCACCGGCGACTACTGGAAGCCGGTGTTCTTCCTGCTCGAATCACGCGGGCTGGACTGCCAGCTCTACAACGCCGCGCAGGTCAAGGCCCTGCCCGGCAGGCCCAAAACCGACCGGGCCGACTCGATCTGGCTCGCCAGGATCACCGAGCGCGGCATGATCGCCTCCAGCTTCGTGCCGCCCGAGCCGATCCGCGCGCTGCGCACCCGCACCCGCTACCGCCGGCATCTCACCCAGGCCCGCACCGCCGAGAAGCAGCGGGTCGAGAAGCTGCTCGAAGACGGGCACCTGAAGCTGTCGTCGGTAATCTCCGACATCCACGGCGTCTCCGGCCGGGACATGCTGAACGCGATCGCCGCCGGACAGCGCGACCCAAGAGCACTGGCCCAGCTGGCCCGCGGCACCATGCGCGGCAAGATCCGCCGGCTGGAAGAGGCACTGGACTGCTCGTTCTTCACCGATCAGCACGCCGCCGTGCTGGCGATGATGCTGCAAGTCATCGACCACTACACCACCCAGATCGAGGCGCTCAACGCCCGGATCGAGGTACTGGCCGAGCCGTACCTGTCCCAGCTGGAACAGCTCGACGAGGTACACGGCATCGGCGAAGTTTGCGCTCATGACATCATCGCCGAGATCGGCGCCGGCATGCGCGTGTTCCCTGCCGCCGCCCACCTGGCGTCCTGGGCGAAATGGTCACCCCAGGTGAAGCAGTCGGCCGGGAAGCGCAAGGGCAGCAACGCCACCGGCCGCGGCAACCCCTACCTGAGCGCTGCCCTCGGCGAGGCCGCGATCAGCGCCGGCCGCACCCAGTCGTTCCCCGGCGCGAAATACCGCCGGCTGGCCCGGCGGATGCCCAAGAAGAAAGCCCTGGTCGCGACCGGCAACTCCGTCCTCACCATCGTCCACGCCCTGCTATCCGACCCGGCCGCCCGCTACACCGACCTCGGCCCCGACTACCACGAACAGCACATGCACACCCGCCGCCAGGCCCGCAACCACGTCAAGAGCCTCGAACGCCTCGGCTACAAGGTCACCATCCAGGCCATCAACCCCGACACCGGCGAGCTCCTGGCCAACGCCAGCTAACAACACCGACCGCGGTAACCCACAACCCGTCGGCGCTGCACGCCGCCGGGCGCTGCCGCCCGCCTGGCCAAGGTCCTATTTTCGGACCAGGACCGGCTGGCTAACGCGCCGGGTTGGCGCGCCCATTTCGGCAAGATCACCGAAGCGACCGCCCGCACCAGGAGCGGCACGGCGCGGTGGGTGTCCTTTCATAGATCTAGGAGGTACGAGCACAGGGTGACGGGCGTTCCGTCGTAGTGAGTGTCGGTGCTCGAAGCGCGGTCATGCACGTAGGTGAAGCCAACGGGACAAGCTGCGGCTCGCGCGCGGTTGGATCAGAAGCTGTCAACGGAGCAGCTGCCGTTCCTACGTCGCCTCGAAGACGACCTACTCCAGCAACGCTCGTTACATTGCCTCGAACCTCACGGCGATGGGCCCGCTCGCGCCGAGTCCTTCAGGCCGCTCCATCCTGAGATCTCACACACCGCAGTCGAAGCTAACGTGGGTTCATCGGCGAGCGGCTTGGATCTCTGCCAGATATCCAGCGACACGCGGGACCTGGCGGTCGCAGCGCCGCCGTCGGGTCGAGCTTGTCCAGGAGCGCTGCAAGGATCCGCTGGCCTTCGGTGAGGTGCCCGTGGGTTTCCCAACCCTGACTACGTGGTCCTCGGCGAGATCATCGAGCATGTGTCCGGGATGAGCTACGCGGCCTTCCTGCACGAGCATGTCTTTGCGCCGCTGGGAATGGCTCATGCCGGCGTCTACCAGCGACAGCCCATCTCGTCCGGGCACGCGCTCGGGTATCTGGCCAACGGCTTGGTCGCCCCGACATACCTCACCCCTGACTCATCGTCCGCTGGAGCGATTTACTCAACAGCCGGTGATATGTATCGATAGGACCAGGCCCTGATCACCGGAACGCCCCGGCTGGTCGCGCCGCGCCTGGTGGCGCATGCGCCTTGAAGCGTGAAATGCTCCGTCGTGATCACGCTGACCGCAGCCGGGCGAGGATTGCCCCCGGCCCCTGCCCGGACCCCGCTGTCCCCTCCGTCAGTCGTAGTGACCGGCGTCCTCGCTCACACCCTCAAGCCTAAGAGACCTGGGATAAGACGGATCCAAGCGCCTTCCCGATGGCCGCCTGTTTGCGATGGCAGCCGAGGACTCCGGCTGGCACGGCTCTTCGACGGCTCTACCGTCTGTGATTCAATGGGTCACATGGCAACCGAGGAACCCACAGTGCAGCGCTCATTCCGGCTGTCCCGACGCACTCTCGACCTGCTGGACGCGATGGCCACGGCGACCGGCAGGTCCCGCAACTCGCTCGCCGAGCGTCTCCTCGGCGAAGCGATCCGCGCCGAGGCGCACGCACTGATCCGGTTCCAGCCCGGTGCACTCGGCCGTCGGCGCGCCCTGGTTGTCGGCACGAGACTGTACGTTTATCAGGTGATCTCGACCCTGCGGGGCAACGACGGTGACATTCAGCAGACTGCTGAAGACTTCGGAGTCGCGCCGCAACTGATCAACGCGGCCCTCGCTTACTACGCGGACTTCTCCGGCGAGATAGATGATGACGCTGCGGTCGCCGCTCGGCTTGAGGACGAAGAGCGCTCGCGCTGGGAGCGCCAGCAGCGGGCCATAGCGTGAAGCTGATGCTCGACCACCACCATCCGACGGCGATTGCCCGGCAGCTCCGGCTGCGGGGCCGGGACGTAGACACGGCGGTCGAGCGTGACTGGCATCGTGAGCCCGATGAGGTGTTACTGACACTGTGCGTTGGTGAGCAGCGAACGCTGCTCACCAACAACGTTGGCGATTTCATGGCCATCGTGCGGAACTGGGCGGTGAGCGGACAGCACTACGCGGGGCTGATCTTCACCTCCGACGCCAGCTTGCCGCGGACCCACGCCGCGATCGGCATGTACGTCCAGCTGCTAGACGCGTTGCTTAACGACCATCCAGATCCGGACGAGTTCGTCGATCGCATCCACTGGCTCGGACCGGCGACGCCTGTGGACAGCCCCTGAGCTCAATGCCGGGAAAGGATCGGCTCAAGCACGTTCTGCGCGCCGGCGGCCGGGTCAACAGCGATCCCGGTCGGCGTCGCGGCAAACGCCGGCGTGCGCGAAGTAGACGCTGTCCTCGCCGCTATCGTGCAGTCTGGTCATGACTGATTGCAATGCCGTGGGGACTATCCGGGGGGACCATTGCCGGGGTTCCGCAGTCACATGCAGGCACGAGCAGTGTAAATTCGCAGGTCAAGCCATTCTGGCTGACGAGGTCGGCGCGCGTCCGCTCAGTACTTCAGCTCGGCGGCCGTGATGCGGACCTTCGAAGCGTTGTTGGCAATCGCCGACAGCTCCGCGGCGTCACGCTGAGCCAGTGCGCGCACGTGACACCGCACGACTTCGCCGGCCCGCAGTGATGCCTCAGCCGGGTGCATCCGCGCCTGGATCGCCGTCACACCATCCAGCCGAGTACCAGACTGTGCCGCCGCCGCTAGCAAGACGTCTGCGACCTGCTTCTGCCGCGGCCTCGCCCAAGGGCTTGGACGAACGCCGCAACCTCTGCTGCTCGTTGCGCCTGGCTGAGACGAAGCCGGGCCTACCATACAGAGCCAACGGCTTGACGCTGCCATTACGCCCTTAGTAGAGTCGATAATCATCGATTATCGAGTCGTGGCCCCCGATGTGCAGGATTCCATCTGGGCTGGCGCCAGCGCGGCCTGCTCCCGTTCTCAGTCCGGGCCGCCTCACTCGCCGAATAGATGAGTGGAGGAGCCACGGATGATCCCGGGCGAGGAGATTCTTGCTCAGTTCCTCGGCGACGATGAGTTCCCGGTGTCCTGGACATCAGCGGCCGAGCAGCAGCTGTTCTGGGTGTATGACGACCTTCATTGCCCCCAGCCCCTAAGCCCGATGTTCTTCGACATCGGTGGTTGGTGGCTTAGCTGCGATCACATGTTCCGACGGTTCGGCACGCCGTTTGCCGTCGACTGGCTGGCCAAGAACGTCAACGGGTACCTGTATACGGCCGCCATCCCGGCGCACTCGGGCCTGATCGTCCGCGGCACCGAATACGGCCACCGGTACTGGGCGCGGGTGCCCGAGACAGCCGAGTACGCGCAGAAGATAGGTCCATATCTGGATGCGGTCTTGCCGGTTTACGGCGAGGGCTTCGCGGACTGGTGGCGGGACCGGCTCGTCCCTGAGATGCTGCGGAACTTCAGCTATCTGGAGGACAAGCTCGACCGGGCCACGCAAATGAGGCGAGCGGAGCTGGCCGTCCTGCTGGAAGACGCGATCGATATCCATGATCGGCACTGGAAGATCCACTGGATGTTGAACTTCGCCCAGCTCTCGGCCACGCTCCGGTTGCGGGAGACGATGCGGAGGATCCGGGGCGAGGTCAACGAGGAACTGCTCGGGGTGCTGCAGAGTTCGGCAGCCGACCGGAACTGGGACTCGGTCCACGGCCTGTGGCTCATGAAGGAGCAGGTCAAGCAAGATCCGGATCTGACGGCCGCCTTCGGAACCGGGGATGGCGACAAGATTCTCGCGGCTCTGCGGGGCAGCGAGCTGGGTCGCGCGTTCGTGCGAGAGCAGCTGGAGCCATATCAGCGCGAGTTCGGGTGGCGCGCCGTCTGGAGCCACGAGTTCATCTTCCCGACGTTTCGCGAGCAGCCAGGGCCGATTCTGGAGCAGGTCCGCGGTTACCTGGACACCGATTACGACTATCCGAGGGCGGTCGAAGCTGTGCGCACTGCCCTGACGAAGGCGTCCGAGGAACTGCTGGCAGGGCTCACCGGCTCGGAACGGGAGGAGCTGGCCGCCGCCAACGCGGTGAACCTTCGCATGGCCCCGCTCACCCCCGACCACCATTTCTACATCGACCAAGGGGCCAATGCCCGGCTGCGGGTCGTGCTCATGGCGGTGGGGCGTCGCCTAGTGCAGGACGGCTTCTTGGATGAAGCCGACGATGTGCTGTACCTGAAGTACGACGAGCTGCGTTACCTGATCGGAGATCCGGCCGGCAACGATATGCGCGAGACTGTAGGCCGGCGGCGCGCGGACCGCGCGGCCGCGTACCGGCGTAGGCCCCTGGACTGGATCGGCACGGTGACCGAGTCCCAGCTGACCTTTCCGTACTGGGTCAACTGGGGTTATCCGGATCGGTTCTATCGCGGCGCCACAGTCGGCGACCAGCTCGCCGGGATCGGCGGGTCCCCCGGCAGCGTCGACGGCGTGGCGCGAGTGGTTCACACGATCGATGACTTCGACGACGTGGCCGAGGGCGAGATACTCGTCTGCCAGATGACCAACCCGGCATGGGTGGTGCTGTTCACGAAGATCTCCGGTCTCGTGACCGACACCGGGGGAACAACGTCCCACCCGGCGGTGCTGGCGCGGGAGTTTGGCATCCCGGCCGTCGTCGGTACCTCCGATGCCACCCGTCGCATCGCCACCGGCGATCGGCTGCGGGTTGACGGCAGCAGCGGAACCGTGGACATCGTCGCCCGCGCGGCGGATCAGGCGGGCCGGCCGGACAATGAAGCGCTGTCACCGGGATAGCGTGGAAGGAGATCGCGTTGGCGGATTCGCTCCTCCGCAGCCCTCTGGCCGACCAGATCCGGGATCGGCTGCTCGAGGGCATCCTCGACGGGTCATATCCGCCTGACTCGCGCATAATCGAGACGTCGCTCGCGAAGGAGCTGGGGACCAGCCAGGCTCCGGTCCGTGAGGCGCTGCGCGGACTGGCGACGATCGGCGTGGTCGAGATCACGCCGTTCCGCGGCGCCCGGGTGCGGCAGCTCGATCCGAGTGAGCTGCTGGAGGCCTACGTCGTCCGCTCGGCGATCGAGACGCTTGCTGCGCAGCTTGCGGTGCCGCGAATGACCGATAGCGACATCCGGGACCTGGTGGCCCTGGGCGACAAGATGCACGACGCCGCCGCGGCGGGGGACGGGCGCACGGTCGCCGAGCATGACGTCAGCTTCCACGGGAAAATCATCGAGCTGTCAGGAAACCGGACCCTGCTGCGGGTCTGGCGCTCACTGGAGCCATTTTCGCGCACTTATCTGACGCTGGTCATGCCCGGATCCAACCCGCAATGGAGCGCGGGGCTGCACGCGCCCATCGTCGAGGCCCTCCGCAGCCGCGACACCGACGGGGTCGTCCGGGCGCTGGCGAGCCACTTCACCGAGATAAGTGACGTCCTTGCCAGCCGCCTTGAGGCCACCGGGCCAGGCGACAACGCCGACGCCCGCGGCGGCGCGGCCCGCGACGGCAGTGCCCGCGACCCGGCGGGCAAGTCAGCGGACGGCAACGGGAACCGGCCATCCTCCGGGCGCGCAGCGGCCGCGTCGCCTCGTCGCGCGCGCGGCAGCCGGTAACCCACCTGACATGGCTCAGTCGTTCGGCTACGCGCGGCCGAAGTACCTGGGAGAGGCCTTCGACATACTGGACAGCTACGGTACCGATGCCAGTCCGCTCGCCGGGGGCACCGATCTGATCGTCGGCGTGCGGACCGGGCGGATAGCACCGCGGATACTTGTTGATCTCAAGCGGATCACCGACCTGTTCCCGGGGATCTGCAGCACCGATGGGGGCGTGTCGATAGCAGCGCCGACGACCCTGACGGACATCATCGCCGACGACCTGATCCGGCGGCATTTCCCAGCGCTAGTGCAAGCGGCAGGGACCATCGGATCCGTCCAGATCCGCAACCGCGCCACGCTCACCGGGAACATCTGCAACGCCTCGCCCGCCGCCGATACGGCGCCCGCGCTGCTCGCCTATGGCGCCGAGGTTGTGCTCGTGAGTCGTGAGGGCTCCCGGCCGGTGCGGCTGGAGGAGTTCTTCCTCGGGCCGCGGCGCACCAGCCTACGCGCCGGTGAGATCGCCGCGGGTGTGCAGATACCGATCCCGGTCGCGAGGACCGGCAGCCACTTCGCCCGGCTCACCCGCCGCCGCGGCGTGGACCTCGCCACGATCAGCCTCTGCTGCGCGGTCGGGACCCAGGTGACCCGGTTCGCCTTCGGTGCCGTCGGCCCGAAGCCGTTCGTGCTCAGTGACGACAGCGGGGTGCTGGCGAATCCAGACTCCGAGCCGGCCGCGCGCCTGGAGGTGCTGCGCCACTTCGTCGGGTCGGCGGCGCCCATCTCGGACCTGCGCGGCAGCCGGCTGTACCGGCAGGCGATGCTCATGACGCTGAGTCAGCGGGCCCTGACCACTGCGATAGCGCATCGGGATCGGGCATGACCGACGTGACACAGGCAGTGGTCACCGTGACGGCGAACGGTCGGGAACGCACGATGAGCGTGAGCCCGCGGACCACGCTGCTCGACGCGCTGCGCTGGCAGCTAGACCTGACCGGTACGAAGAGGTGCTGCGCGGAAGGCGAGTGCGGTGCGTGCACGGTGCTGCTCAACGGCCTGGCCGTGAACAGCTGCCTGGTTCTGGCAGTTGAGGCTGACCAGGCGACGATCACGACCATCGAGGGGTTGCAGGAGCACGGACAACTCAGCCGCCTGCAGGACGCATTCCTGACTGAGGGCGCGGTACAGTGCGGCTTCTGCATTCCGGGAATGGTAATGGCCGCGCATGCGCTGCTCGCGCAAAACCTGGCGCCGAGCGAGGCCGACATCCGGGAGGGCTTGTCGGGCAACCTGTGCCGGTGCGGCGGTTACCAGCGCATCGTGAGAGCCGTGCAGGCGGCTTGCGGTGGGACGGCCGATGCAGGCTGACAGCGTCGGCACGTCAGTTCGCCGGGTGGGCGGGTTTGAACGCGTCACTGGGCAGCAGCGGTTCATCGGCGACATCCGCCTCGACGACATGCTGCACGTGAAGCTCGTCACCCTCGAGTGCGCACACGCGCGGATCCGTGGCGTCAAGGCCGAATGCGCGCGCGAGCAGCCGGGCGTGCGAGAGGTGGTCAGCGCGGCGGACCTGCCGGAACCGATGCCGAGGTTCGGCCCGGTCTTCCGGGACCGGCCGGTGCTGGCCGTTCATGAAACCAAGTTCCATGGCGAGCCAGTCGCGGTCGTCGTCGCGGAGACTGAGCATCTGGCCGAGCAAGC
>DATIOU010000119.1:0-21561 GCA_035472835.1 Streptosporangiaceae bacterium
CATCGACCCGTAGGTGTTGATGGTGGCCGCCGAGGTATCAGTCTCGTCCGGCGTGGTGGCGTCTGGGGTCTTGAACAGCTCGAGCTGGACCTGGCCGGCTGTCGGCGACCCGATGGCGTGGCCCTCGATCCGGAACCACCGGTTCAGCGGGATCGTGCTGGTGGTAGTGAGCGTCTGCTTCCCCGCGGATCCGGTCCGGACCTGGAGCTTGCCTGAGGGCAGGACGACCACCACGGCGCACGCGATGGTGCCCTGATCCTGGTTAGCCACCCGGACAGTTACGGCTGGATCCGCGGTGAAGTACAGGTACGCCCTGAACCACACCTGGCTCTGAGTGCCGATCGAGTTGTTCCACTGCACGCGGGACAAGGCAGCCGTCGAGCCCGTGCCAAATGCGTACGCAAGGCCGCCGTGCGCTGCATGTGAGCTATCGAAGATGCCGGTCGCGCCTGCCCCGACGTCCACCCTGTCGAAGGCGTTCCCCGAGGCGCCACCGGAGTTGGCGGCGGTGACGGCAGTGCCGCTAGTGCCGCCCTCAGCGTTGTTCGTCAGCGTAATGGAGCTATCGGCTGCGGCCGGACTGGCGCTGGCGAAGGTCGCCAGCACCAGGAAAGGGGCGGCAGTCAGCGCCCACCAATAAGGCTTCCAGGTTGACCTGCGCCTTTGCACGTCCCCCCCTGGGATCAGGTGCAGTTACGGCCAGCTGCAGCTCGGGCTCGGGCGCCGTGGCGCAGAGTTCTGATCCGCAGACGAATTTACCGAAGGTTATATTCGGGTAAAGCGGCGGTCAAGAGCGCCGAACTCGCGAGTGTCGGCAGGTGACCGTCGAAGCCTGGCAGTGAGCTAGCGGGTTACGTGGGCGGGTCGGCTCCGAAGCCGGGACTTGCCTCGTACGTGCAAACTAGTGGGATGCCCCGACAACCGAGGCCAAGCCCGTCTCTTGAAACCTGGCTCGTTGACACCCTGGATGTCCTAGCCGCAGTCGTTGCCGGCGGGCTGATCGCTGTCGATCTCAGCGGCGGCCAGGGCACTGCGAGGATCCTGCTCGCGCTCGGCTTCCTGATGTATGTCCCTGGGCGCGCGGTCACCGCCAACTGGGCTCAGGCGGCGCTCTGGTCTCAAGTCGGCCTGGCCATGCTTCTCAGCCTGGCCATCCTGGCGGTGGTTGCCACCGTGACTCTGTGGGCTCACTACTGGCACCCGATTGGCCTTATGCAGGCCGAGGCCGGCTTGAGCTTGCTCGGCCTGGCCGTTGCGGTGACACGCCGCCACTGGCCCGGTTTCCCGCTCAAGCCTGGACACTTCCATGAAACTGACCGCGCCGGTCCGGCCAGGCCTGGCCGAAATGTAGCGGCCGGGCACGCACGCACCTCACGCTCTGTTACCGACGCGGAGGCCTGAACTTCGCGTTAACCAGGGTTAACCCAGGCCCCGCCAAGGGACCGGCCATGCCCGCTGGTTACGCTGTGCGACACATCGCTCCAAGGGCGGCGCGCAACGAGGAGTCGCACACTGTCGGTCGTTGTCGGCCTGTCGGCTCCCTTCCAAGTGAATGATGAAGAAGAGGCGTCACCGCGGTAAACCGTGTGACAATGCCGCGCGTCTCCTCATCATCATTCGCGCGTCCATGGTGCATGGGAGGCGTGAGTGCACTCGCGGCCCCCGCCGACGTCGTGGAGGTACGGAGATCGATACGTCATGGACGCATGGCGCAGGCCGCGCCAGCCAGCGGCGCGCGGACACGGTGCCGCTTATCCCGACGGTCTGGCAGGCGTCAGAGAACGTCGGCCCGCCCACCGCCGCCAGCGAAACAGCTCAAGTCCCGAGCCCGATGCATCCGGACGGGCCTGCCCCGGCGCATCCGGTAGCGCCTGCCCCGGTTACGCCAGCCCCGACGCTTCCGGTAGCGCCTGCCCGGATGCAGCAGGCAGAACCAGCGGGCTTCCGGGCCATCTCGGAAGTGCTGGCGATCGGGCCGCGGGTAAGCGTCGTCATCCCGGCCATGAACGAAGCCCGTAACCTGCCCTACGTTTTCGCCACGATGCCGCAATGGGTCGACGAGGTCGTGCTAGTAGATGGCCGATCGACCGACAACACGGTGGCGGTCGCAAAGAAATTGTGGCCCAGCATCAAAGTTGTGACACAGAAGGGCCGGGGCAAGGGCGACGCCCTGCTGGCCGGCTTTGCGGCTAGCACCGGCGAAATCATCGTGACGATGGACGCTGACGGATCTACCCACGGCGGCGAGATCGTACGGTATGTTGCCGCACTGGTTGCGGGCGCTGACTTCGCCAAGGGCTCTAGGTTCGCCTGCGGCGCAGGCAGCACTGACATCACCTGGGTGCGGCGTTACGGAAACCGGATCCTCAGTGGCCTGGTCAATCTGTTGTTTGGCAGCCGATACACGGACCTTTGCTATGGATACAACGCTATCTGGACTAGTCACCTGGGCGCACTCGCGCTGGACTGCGATGGCTTCGAGATCGAGACCTTGCTGAACATCCGGGCTATTGTGGCCGGGCTGCGCATTCACGAGGTGCCTAGCCAAGAGTTGCCCCGAGTGCATGGTGTCAGCAACTTGCGCGTCATCACAGACGGGTGGCGGATTATCCGGCTCATCCTGAGGGAGTGGGCGCTCAGCCGCCAAGCGCGGCGATCACCCATTCTCATTGACCTCGATTATGCGCCGGTTGGGGATCTTGAACTGGTGCAACCGGGCGCGGCGGCTGTCGCGGAAAACATAACGCCTTAGGGGGTGCGACTCCCCGTGACGCCGAGTCGGCCTGGTACGGGGCGTGTCTGCGCTCGTGCACGGGACGCTAGCGGCGGACCAGAACCCGGTGCGGTCGACGAAGGCGCTACGGTCCGGGCCGGTCTGGGCGGCAGCTCGTAAATCGTCATACCCTCCCGGTTGTACAGGACTTTCCATAGCGGCGACTTGTCCAGAGACGAGCGCAAGATAGTGAAGTTTGCCGCTGGCGTAACTTCGTACTGGTCGTTATACGCCATCATGCTTGGCGTGATGATGAGGTACGCGCGAGCTGAGCGTCGTGACACGTGCCATATGTCCAGAGCGATCGTCTTCGCAATATCTGGTGATACTGGCTTCGCGACATCCGACGCTGGCAGTCCTTTCTGGAGCATGCCGTAGGTCCCGAAGAGGAAAATGCGCGGGAACAGGTCGTAGTTCGCCGTATCGGCCAAGGGGACATTGTCAAGCGGACTATATACGCGTCCGGGAGGCTCGTGTTGAAAGAACGCGGCGAGGACATCGACCTCCTGCTGGCTCATGAAATTAAAGCTGTCATCGCCGAAGAAGGCCGGAAAGAACAGCGTCAGCGCTATCCCAAACGTAGCTGCTGCCCGCGCGCAGTCTCCGGCCACATGCCGTTCTAGGGGCCGTAGCCGAGTAGTGATCGTCCGGGCCGCCCGTCTCGCGGGCCCACGCCAGCCGCCGACCGCCGCGCCCAGCGTGCTCGGGTCTCTCGGTCGTGCTTCGCTATTTATCCCGATCCTGGCTGGCGCGATTGCCATCGCGGCGAGCGCCGTCGCCCAGGGCAGCGAGAACAGGAAGACCCGCAGAACTCCCTCATGGCCGTAGGCCTGCATCGCCAGCATGACCGCCGGCGAGAACGCGAGCAGGACCAGTGCGAAGGTGACCTTTTCGGAGCGCCAGTTGCGCCATGCCCCGAGGATGGCGAGCAGCCAGATGCCGATCGAGAGCGCTTCAGAGCAGTGCTCGATCAACTGCTGGCTCGGCGCGACCGAACCGCGGGCCAGCGCCGGGGGGGTCGCGTTGCTGAAGAGGTTGCCGATCGAATTGAGCAGCCCGTAATGGGTGTTGACGTACGAGAAGCGCGGCAGCAGATAAGCGATTGCCACCGCCAGCAGGACGAGCGGCAGCCACCGCGGTCGCAGCAGCTTGAACGCCGCCAGCGCTGCAAGCTGGGCGGCGAGCATGTACGGCGAGAGCTGATGGGTGATGGTCAGAACAAAGAAGATCACCAGGATGACCGCGCAGTAGCTAAGCCGCTGACGGCCCAGCGACGTCAGCCAGCCAGCCCACCTCGGGGTGGACCGGCCGGGACGCAAGTCTTGCGAGTTGGCCCTGATGGTCTGGCCGAGCTCGAGCAGCAGGGCTAGCGCCGGGATCTGATCAGCCATATCTGCACTGGCTGGCACTGGCACGCGATCGGCCGACGGCGAAACGGGCCGGGCCGGCTCGGGCTGGTTGACCCTCCGTCGCAACCTCGACCACGCCCGTCTGATTCGGGGCGGGACAGGTGGGGCTAGCGAGGGCACAAACAGCCAGCGCAACGCGATGGCCATGATCCCAAGGCACAACAACGTTGCCAGCGCTTGCGGCGAGAGATAGTCCTGGCCGATCCAGTTGCTGGCTGGAACCAGTAGCAGCGCGATCCATCGCTGGCGGGGAGTCAGGCCTAGTGCGTCATAGATCAGATAGAGCAGCGGCAGGGCGGCCAGCTCGAACACAAGCTGAGCCCACTTGGCGTACGCAAGCGGACTCGCCACGCCCGCGATCTTGCCGAACCAGGCCGTGAGCGCGAAGAAGCCCGGCCAGTTTTGGTAAATGTCGATACCTGGGTTCAGCTGGCCATGAGCGTTGACGTACTGGATCACTCCGATGGTCTTGTACAGCCAGGAGTACCGCCCCGCCGAATAGACCAAAGGAGCGGTCGCATACAGCATGACGGTCAGCACGGCCGCGTGGACGGCCATCCGCCAATGAGACAACTGATCGCGAGCCAACTCGATCACGGCCGAGAGCACGAGCAAGGACACGCCCGCGTAGAAGACAATGGGAAGGAGCGGCGGCAAGCCGTACTTCCCGATGACGCTGGTATTCGTCTCACTAATTCCGAATGCCCACAGGCCCGCGGCAACAGGTAGGAGCAGGTCCGAAATATGCCGCGCCTTGCGAGGCTGAGCCCGGACCGTCGCAAGGGGTATCGTCTCGGTGAGACTCGGGTTTGCACTCATTTAGATATGCGCAGCCCTAGCCTGGAGCGGTGTTTAATCGGTCCTCCAGCGATCATCATTTACCCGTGGCGGCGGGGGCAAGGCGCGACTCAGCGCACCGTCAAGGGCAGTGCTCAAGAATACCCCGCGTCGCCGGAGACGTTTGGACGAACGGCCCCTGTACTGCAGCAATGCTCGGGGAGGGCGGAATCTGTCTTGCTTCATCGCAACTGTACGTCGTCGGCTGATCACTGAGTGTACGCGGTGATGCAGGACTCCGGCCTGGCGCGGTGACCCGCGGGAAGGTGCCTCGCGACGTCGGAGTTGCGGTCGCGAGACGCGGTTATGCCGACCAGCATCACCGTCCCGCGAGCAATCACATTGCTCGGGAGGAAAGGCTGTCACATGTCCATTCGTGACACGAACGTGATCTCGTCGGTTATGTGTCCGGAAAACAGCCATCGGCATGAAGGACATCGCTCTGGCGGACACACCTGGTCCCCTATAGTAGGCCCATGACAAACAACCCGGGCGGGGATACCCGATGGCTATCGTTTGACGTGCACGGCCGGATAAGGATGGGAGTGGCAAGCAGTGCGCCCACCGCGGCGCAGATGCGCACGATCTTCGCTGATTTCCTCTCCGAAGCCGGTGAAGGACCTTTCGATCTGACAGTGACCGGAGAAATCGAGCCGACCGCCGGAGTTGCCTACGCGGAGGATGCCTTCTCCTATACGTCGAATGCGATCACCGCAAACACGCCTCCGCTGCAGATATTGCGCGATGATACGGGCTTGCGGTTGAACGGCCCCGGGGAACTGCTCACGAGCGTTCTGCCGTTGCTAGACCGGGTCCTAGTCGAGCGCGACGTCGCCATGATCCACGCAGCAACAGTTGCGATAGACGGCCACGGTATTGCGCTGCCCGCGGCGGGCGGAGTCGGCAAGACCAGCACCATCGCCAAGCTAATGCGGCGCCGCGGTGTGGCATTCATGGGGGACGACTGGGCCTTCGTCTCGGCTCAAGGCGAGCTGCTGGGCTTCGCCAAGCCGATGTTCATCAAGCCGCACCATCGCAACATATATCCTCACCTGTTCAATCGCGTGCGCAAGCCGCTCGTGCCAAAGTGGCTAGTCCGGCCATTCGGTCGGCTGGCCACGCGAGTACATCCATTCATTGTCCGGTATCCGCGCGTTGCGGCATTCACTCGACAGTGGTCGCCGGAACATATGATCATTTCGCCGCAGGAAGCGCTCCGGGGTGCCCCGATCGCTCGATCCGCGCCACTGTCGGCCGCGGTCTACGTGGAGAGGTACGACGGCGCCGAGGCCACTCTGCGGGAGCTCGACCGGGCTGAGATGGTCGCCAGAATGCTCGGTAACTTCCACTGGGAGATGACCACATATTCTCGCGAAGTAGTCAATCTTCTTGGCGCGACTGGCTTCGTGCCGCTACAAGACATCTTCGCGGATAAGGCCACCGTGCTCGGCAAGGCCTTGCAGAACGTGCCCACGTTCCTGCTTCAGGTGCCGCTGGCCTACGACGCGGATACTGCATCCGATGTGATCGTCAGTCAGCTATCTACAGTGACGGGCCTGCTTGGCGCGTCACTTGAGAACAACCGGTGAAAGTCGTCGGCGACGAAGCCGTCCAGCTTGCTGACCTGACCGTCGTGATCCCAGTTCGCAACGCAGAGGTGCTGCTTCCAGGGTGCCTTGAGTCGGCGTTGCGGGAGCGACCACACGCGATCATCGTCGTAGACGGCCAGTCGACCGACCGCTCTGTTGAGGTCGCGCGCGAGTACGGTGTCATAGTGATCTCCGACGAGGGCCTGGGACTGCCGGTCGCGCGCCAGCTCGGAGCGGAATTGGCCGACACGCGGTATGTCGCCCTGATCGATGCCGACGTCGTGCTCCCGGCCGGCGCCCTGCAGCAACTGCGCGCTGAACTTGAGGAGAGCGGCTATGCGGCATTGCAGGCCGGGGCGCTGAGCACGGGCGGGCCGGGCTACTGGGGCCGGGCGCTCGCCCAACATTACCAGTGGGGACGCAGCAAGAACTGGTTCGGCCTTTTCGCGACGATCTTCGATCGGGAAACACTGATCCGAACGGGATTTGACCGGCAGTTCGCCTCGGGCGAGGACATCGAGTTGCGTTGGCGTCTGCGGCAGGCAGGCACTCGCGTCGGCGTTTCCCAACGAACCATCGTGACGCACCGGTTCGCCGACGACTCATTCGCCTTCGCTCGCAGCCAGTTCACCATGGACGGCCGTGGCCTCGGCAAGATGATCCACAAATATGGCTTGCGAGGGGCCCCGCTGCTTGCGTTGCCTGGCGCTGCTGCCATCCGGGGGCTCGTGCTCAGTGTGGTGCGCCTTCGTCCCCAGTGGATTCCCTACTACCTGTGCTTCGGTTTCTGCAATTACTCGGCGATGGCGGCCGAACTGCGTAGCCACGGTCGCGGGTCGCGTATCGAAACGAGTGAAGCTTGACCTCTCCAGAATCGGTCTGGGTCGCCTCGCTGGAGTTGGCGGGCGACGCTGGTCTAGCCGGACCTGATGGCCCAGCGCCTGCGGGCCAGGGTCAGGCCCGCGTTCTGGTGCGCCTGCATGGCGCGCCCCTGGGTTTCGTCAACGTGCCAGTGACGCCAGCTGAGACATTGACACTGCGGGTGCGGGCTGCTGCGGAAAGCACACTCGCCGACGCGGTGCGTCGGCACGAAGATCTGGACGCCCGATCGGCCGAAATGACCGACGAGGCAGGCTGGACAGCCAGAGTGGCGTGCCCGAGCAAGTTCCCCGCTCGTGGCGGCGCTGGGATCAGCATCGTCATCTGCACGAGGGACCGAACGAAGAGTCTGGAGGAGTGTCTTCGCGCCGTTCGAGAGATCGACTATCGCCCGCTTGAAATTCTTGTCGTGGATAACGCGCCAAGCGGGGATGATACACGGGATCTCGTCACAGCTCTTGCCGCCGACGACCCGCGGATCCGCTATGCGCTCGAGCTGCGGCCGGGACTGTCTGCGGCAAGGAACCACGGTTTGACCCAAGCTCGGCACCACCTCGTGGCCTTCACTGACGATGACGCCATTGTCGATTCTGGCTGGCCAGCCGCTCTTGCCGCCGGCTTTGCAAGTGATCCCGCCGCCGTCTGCGTCACTGGGTTCGTCCCAGCGGGTGGGCTAGACACCTGGTCTGAGCGGTATTTCGACGCGCGCTACTCCTGGGGTGAGATCGCCGAGCCACGCCGGTACGACCTGTTGCAGCATCGCCTCCCGGTGCGGTTCTACCCGTTCAGTGCGGGCCTCTTCGGGACCGGCGCCAACTTCGCCGTCCGTCGAGATACGGTCACTAGCCTTGGCGGATTTGACACTCTGCTCGGCGTCGGCGCGCCCGGTCTTGGCGGCGAGGATCTGGACATGTTCCTGCGGCTGATCCTGGCTGGCGGTCGCATCTGTTACCTGCCGTCGGCCTTTGTCTGGCACCGTCACCGATCAGACCCGGATGCACTGGGTGATCAGATCTACTCTTACGGTCATGGGCTTGGTGCCTATCTGGCGAAACATACCCGGAACCGCCAGCTCAGGGTTGCACTCATGAGGCACGGCCCGGTTCAGATCGGCGTCATGATAGGCCGGATGCGGCAAGCTTCGCGCAGTAGTCAGCTGGGGTCAATCAGCGCGCGGCTAGGCATTACCGAGGCTCGGGGTGTCGTTGCCGGTGCGCTGAGTTACTGGCGCGCAGCGCGTAAGGCGTCACGAATGACGACCGACCCGCCGCCGGCCGGGCCCGACGCGTCACCCGTCGTGGCCAAGCAGCAAGAGAAGTCGCTTCGTTCGTAGGCGGCAGGCGGCTCTACCGACCCCTCGCTGCCTACGATTCGTTGCCCGCCCGCGGTGCTCTCGTGCGTGGTTCTTGCGTCGCGCGCGCCGCCCGGTGCCGCCCGCCCTTCGTCGTCCCCCGATGCGATCCGGCCGACCGCGGGGCGAGTCCAGGCTCAGCGGGCGAGCTGCTGTCCACGGCATCCCCAGGATGGTGACCCGGACCGCGCCGCGCTGCCCTGACGAGCGTAGGCAGCCGGACGATCGCGATCACCAGGTTGGCCGCAGTCCACGCATACCCGATGCCGTCTATTCCATAATCTTTGAGGAGATATCGGCTACCGGCGAGGACCAGGACCGCCAGCACCGCCTGAGTAACCGCTGCGCGACCGACCCGGCCAGCGACGCGGTCAATCGACCAGGTGATGATGACCGCAGCCCTTGGTATGGCGCCAAGGGCGAGCAGCCCGAGAAGCCCAACGGCATGCGCTGCGTAGGCGGGGCCATAGATGTGCAGAATCGGGCGGGCGGCTGCGATCAGCACTATCGCGCCAACGACCGTGACCAGCGCGCACCTCGCGATGATCCCCCTAGTCAATTCGGCCAGGCGGTGCGGGGCCGCTGCTGCCTCGACCATCAATGACATGCCGAAGTTGGTCGCAACCAAGCTCAGGCCAAAGGAGATCGTCCAGGCGATATAGAAGCTCCCGTTCGCCGCCGGGCCAAGCACCGAGAGGACCATCAGCGGCAGGAGTGCAGCGTACGCCTGGGTGGACAGCGCGGCCAGGTAATCCACAGAGGCAAACCGGGCCACCTGCCGCATGCGGAAGCCAGCACCAACTTCCTCGCCTGGCTTTACATATCGGCGGAATATGAGCAGGTTAATTATCGGGATAATGACCAGCAGGGGAACCGCCCAGGAGGCGAAGATTCCGGCGGCGGGCAAGAGGGTGGCGACGAAAACCACCATCACCAGCTTCATGACTCCGTAAACGAGATTCTCGACCGGAACCACTTCGGCACGTCGCAAGCCGGTAAGGGCTGCATCCTCGAGAGCGAATATGCCCCACACGACCGCGGCGAGAATGAAGAGGACCTCGAGAACCGTCGAACGCGACAGGAACTGCCATTGCGCGAAGAGCCGGGGCATCAGCAAGACGAAGCCCGCAGCCACTGGGAGAGCAACGAGCGAGCTCACGCCATAGCTGTAGGCAATCAGTCGGCCGGCAGACCGCCCGGCGGTTGGCAGGAAGCGCGGCAATGCGCTGCTGAGGTTCAGTTGCGTGAGGGTCGATAGCAGTATCAGCGCAGATACGAGGGCTGAGCTGCGGCCGAGCGTCTGCCGGTCGTACAGGTGGGCGACAGCTACCCAGTAGCCGAAGCCGAGTACCGTCGTGCCGCCGGTGTTGGCAATCAGCGCCCAAGCCGTGCGATAAAGCTGACCCGCTGACCCGCTGGCGGGCTTGCGGCCGGGACGCGGCTCGCTGTCGAAATCGATGGCCGGCAATTCCAGCGTGACCGGAGGAACTGGAAATTCTCCCGCAGCAGCAAAACCGGCATATCCGCGCACCCCAAATACCTCGACGGCGGGCCCGGCCGCCGCTGAGTCGCTATCTGCCGCCGTGCCTGGGGTGAAATGCCCATCAGGTGTGGCTGACCGGCCGGAAGCATTGCCGACGAGACGGGCTGATTCCCCTGAACTCAAATAGCTGATCCGATCTCCTCGGCGCAACATCACCTCTGGTAGAGGCTAAGCCAGCGACCGGGACGGCCGGATGCGACCGGCGACATAGCCGAAAACCGTCACCGCAACCCCGCTGGTTATCGCACCAATCCGGGTGATAGCAGCGAGATCACCCCGGGCGAGCGCGCGGGCGTCGCGACCGAGAGCCTTCGGGATGACTACAGCAGTATGGCGTCGTTCGGACTTCAGGCCAGCTGGAGCCCCGGCGAGGCGCACTACGTCGGCCTTGGATGTTCCCTCATGCCAGCAGCGGCTCACGAAATACCGGAAGTTGAGACGGTCGTCGGCGACGTGATGATCGACGGCAGCGTCGGGGACGTACCACACAACTGAGCTTGGCACGCTAGCGGTGAGCCTGATTGCCATCTCCGTCTCTTCACAACCTCGCGGCCGACGGCCCACTCGGCCCACCGAGACATCGAAAGCGCCAGCGTTGAGCGCCAACTCGGTCCGCATGCTCATGTTGGCGCCGATCGGGTTGCGAACAGCACTCGGCGTCTCCGGCAGCCCCAGATAGCTGCACCCAACAACCCAGTCGAAGGTTGGCGGCAACCATCGTGGTCTCACCTTTGGCCAGCGCGGGTAAACGCTCCCGCCCGTGGCAACCACTTTCAGGTCGCGATACGGCTCGATAAGCGAGGCTAGCCAGCCCGGTCTTGCCTCTGCATCGTCGTCTAGAAATGCAGTGACAGGCTGCGTCGCAGCGGCGAGTCCGGTGTTGCGGGCCCCGGACAGCCCCGGCGTCGATGCGTTCTCGAGAACGGTGATCCCGGCGAGTTGCCCGCGCGCGCGGGCCGCGAGCTCAGGATTGTGGTCGACGACCAAGATCATCTGCTTCGGCCGGGGCGACTGACCCAGAACCGAGGCGACCGCGTTCCTGGTCTGGTCCCACCTGCGCTCGGTATAGGCGCAGACGACCACCGTCACCGGCAGCGTCTCCGTAGCCGGCGGACGGGACTGGGCAGGCATTTTCTCGAGCAGACTCAAGCCGAATCCCCCCCGGAGTCAGCCATCGGTTATTGTCGCGGCGCCTACGGTTGCGCCAGTTGCCTCGTCGACGAGGATGATGCTACCGGTCGCTCGATTGCGCGCGTACGGGTCGCAGAAGATGGGCTGCGTCAGCCGCAGCGTAACTCTACCTATCTCGTTGAGGCTCAGTTCCGTCGCCGCCTCGTCCCGGTGCAGCGTGTTCACGTTCAGCCGGTAGTGCAGGTCGCGGACGATGGCCTTCACGGTCCTCGTCGTGTGCTTCACGATCAGGCGGCTGCCGGCCGTGAGCTGCCTGACCTCGGTCATCCAGCAGACCATGGCATCGATGTCCTGCGTCGCGGCGGGCTTGTTGTGCGGCCGGCAGAACATGTCGCCGCGGGAGATGTCCAGGTCGTCGTCGAGCAGCAGGGTGACCGACATCGGCGGGAACGCCTCCGGCACCGGTCCTCTGGCCGTGTCTATCCGGCGGATTGTTGTCGTGAGACCGGACGGCAGGTGCATGACCTCATCGCCCGGCTTCAGCACGCCGCCCGCGACCTGACCCGCATAGCCGCGGTAGTCGTGGAGCTCGGGGTCCGTGGCCTGATGCGGCCGGATCACGTACTGAACCGGGAACCGGACGTCGATCAGGTTGCGGTCCGACGCGATGTGAACGTGCTCGATGTGGTGCAGCAGCGATGGCCCGTCATACCAGGGCATGTTGGCGGACCGCTGGACCACGTTGTCGCCGTGCAGCGCCGAGATCGGGATGAACGTCAGGTCGCCGATCTCAAGCTTCACCGCGAACTGGGTGAACTCCTCGACGATCTGGTCGAACACCTCGGAGCTATAGTCGACCAGGTCCATCTTGTTGACAGCCAGCACGAGGTGCGGGACGCGCAGGAGCGTCGCCAGGAAGGCGTGCCGCCGGCTCTGCTCGGTGAGCCCGTTGCGCGCGTCGACGAGCACTATGGCCAGGTCCGCCGTTGACGCGCCGGTCACCATGTTGCGCGTGTACTGAATGTGCCCCGGCGTGTCCGCGATGATGAACTTGCGGCGGGGCGTGGCGAAGTAGCGGTAGGCGACGTCGATCGTGATGCCCTGCTCGCGTTCGGCTCGCAGGCCGTCCGTCAGCAGGGCTAGGTTGGTGTACTCCTCGCCGCGCTCCCGGCTGGTCCGCTCGACGGACGCGAGCTGGTCCTCGAAGATCGCCTTGGAGTCATACAGGAGCCGGCCGATGAGGGTGCTCTTGCCGTCGTCGACCGAGCCGGCCGTGGCCAGCCGCAGGATGTCCATATGCCGTCCGATGTCGGCCGGGTCGCCGGTAGCGCCGCGCTGCGTCACGGTCATCAGAAGTAGCCTTCCCGCTTGCGGTCTTCCATGGCGGCCTCGCTCGCCCGGTCGTCAGCACGGGTCTGGCCTCGCTCGGTGATCCGGGTGGCGGCGATCTCGGTGATTACCTCGGCGACCGTTTCGGCAGTCGACTCGACTGCGCCGGTGCAGGACATGTCGCCGACAGTCCGGTACCGGACTCGAGCGTCGAAAAGCTGCTCGTCGTCGGCCCTGGCAACGAACTCGCTGTCGGCCAGCAGAATGCCGTCGCGCTCGAAGACAGGGCGGGTGTGGGCGAAGTAGATCGACGGGATCTCCAGGCCCTCCCGCTCGATGTAGTGCCAGACGTCGAGCTCGGTCCAGTTGGATAGCGGGAACACCCTGATGTGCTCGCCGCGGCGGATCCGGGTGTTATAGATGCTCCACAGCTCAGGGCGCTGGTTCTTGGGGTCCCACTGGCCGAATTCGTCGCGGAATGAGAACACTCGCTCCTTCGCCCTGGCCTTTTCCTCATCCCGCCGCGCGCCACCGAACAGCGCGTCGAACCTGTGCTCGGCGATGGCGTCGAGCAGCGCAGTGGTCTGGAGCCGGTTCCGGCTGGCCCACCGGCCCGTCTCCTCGACGACCTTGCCCGCGTCGATCGCCTCCTGCACCGACGCCACGACGAGCCGGGCGCCGATCTCGCTCACCCGCTGGTCGCGAAACTCGAGAACCTCGGCGAAGTTGTGCCCGGTGTCGACGTGCATGACCGGGAACGGGATCTTGGCCGGCCAGAACGCCCGCTCGGCCAGCGCGAGCATGACGATCGAGTCCTTACCCCCGGAGAACAGCAGCACCGGCCGCTCGAACTCCGCGGCGACCTCGCGCATGATGTGGATCGACTCGGCCTCGAGCACGTCAAGCTGCGAGAGCAGGTAGTCACCGCGGGGCGAAGTCATGGCCGGAGCTCCGGATCGCTGGGCATTGACGGGTGGCGCTGCGGCGGCGCTGGCTCGGCTGCCGCGTTGGCGATCGCGGTCAGCAGCCCCGGCGCCAGCCGGGCTGGACTGATCAGGATATCCGGAACCGAGACGTTGGCCTGGTTGTACTCAAGTGCTGAGCCGTCGATCCGGGAGGCGTGCAGGCCTGCGGCGCGCGCCACCGCCACGGGCGCGGCCGAGTCCCACTCGTACTGGCCGCCGGCGTGGATATAAGCGTCGTACTCGCCGCGGATAACGGCGGCCGCCTTGGCCCCGGCCGATCCCATCGGCACGAGCTGCGCACCGGTGTCGGCGGCGAGTTGCTGAACGAATGCGGGCGGCCGCGACCGGCTGACGAGAATGCGCAGGCCGGCCGGCAGCTCCACCGGACAGGTCCCAGCCGGAACTTCAGTGGGGAACGGGGCTGTCCCAGCCGGTCTCGCCGGGTAGTCCGCGGTGCTCAGCACGATGCCCTGGGCCGGGAGCGCGACGGCACCGGCAGCCAGCTCACCCCGTTCCCACAGGGCGACGTGCACTGCCCAGTCGGCCCGGCCTGCTTCCCCGAATTCCCTGGTGCCATCGAGTGGATCTACGATCCAGACCCTGGTGGCCGATAGCCGCGCGGGATTGTCCTTGCCTTCCTCCGACAGGATCGCGTCGTCTGGCCGGCGCCGGGCAAGCTCGCCAGCGAGGAACTCGTGGGCGGAACGGTCACCCAGCTTACGCAGGTCGTCGCCTAGGGACGCGTCGGCGCGCAGGTTCATGAGCCTGCGGCCTGCCGACTCGGCAAGATCGCGGGCCAGGTCGTGGTCACTGCCGTTGCTGGTCAGCACGGTGCTCCGGGTTCCGTTAATTTCGTCATGATATCTGGCAGGTCGGGCGAATCGCCCGAGCCGAGGGTCCGCTACCGGCGTCTAGGGCTGCCCCTCACGGCCTGGCCACGGCTAGTGGACCTCGTTCTGGGCGACAGCCAGGCCGCGCTCCAGCAAGATCCGGACCGAGTCCGCGGCCCGCCCGAGGATCTCCGGCAGTTCCGTTCGCTCGGCAGGCGAGAAGTCATGGAGTACGAAGTCAGCCGGATCCATCCGGCCTGGCGGCCTGCCGATTCCGATACGGATCCGGTGATAGTCCCGGCTGCCGAGCGAAGTGGTGATCGAGCGCAGCCCGTTGTGACCGTTGTCCCCGCCGCCGAGCTTCAGCCGGACCGCCCCGAACGGCAGGTCGAGCTCGTCGTGGACGACGATGACGCGCTCGTTCGGAATCTTGTAGAAGTTCCGCAGCGCCGCCACGGCACCGCCGGAGGCATTCATGAAGCTCATCGGCTTCACAAGCACGACGCTGGCCCCGGCCATCGCCCCGGTCGCGACGAACGCTCTGGACCGGTCGCGCTTGAAGGTCACGCCCAGCTCGCCTGCCAGCTCGTCGCAGCACATGTTCCCGGCGTTGTGCCGGTTGCCCGCGTACTGCGGCCCGGAGTTGCCAAGACCCGCGATGAGCCAGCGATCCGAGGTGGCCATGTCCGAGCCGTTCCATTCCGCGCGCGACCGACGTCGAAGCCACCGCGCTCGCGCGAGTCCAGCCGCTACGTCGGCGGACACTTAGCCGAGTTGGCCGCGGGCCATTGCGTCAGGTCGCACGAGCCGTCGCCTGCTCGGTCAGCCGGATCCCTCGGCGGACTCCGCCTGGCCACCTTGGGCGCCAGCGGCGGCTTCCGCGGCCTCGGCCGCCAGTGGCGCCTCCTCCGGAGCCGCAGGCGCCGCCTCGCCGATCTCGGCCTCGATCTCGGCAGCCGTCGGGGCCGCAAGTACGTGGAGCACGAGCACGTCAGGCTCGTCGTCCAGCGTCACGCCCGCCGGGAGCACGAGGTCACGGCCGTGCACAGCGACGCCGATCGCCATGCCCTCGACGTTCACCTCGACACCCTGCGGAATGTTCGTGGCCTCGGCCTCGACGGCGATCTGGACGAGCTGCTGGTCAAGCAGGCCGTCCGAGACGACCTCGCCGACGATTGTCACCGGAATGTCGACCTTGACCTTCTCGCCGCGACGGACCGTGAGCAGGTCCACGTGCTCGACCCAGCCCTTGATCGGGTCGCGCTGGATGGCCTTCGGCAACGCCAGCTGCACGCCGCCGGGAAGGCCCTCGAGGCGGATCAGGACGTTGGGAGTCCGGAGGGCCATCAGGACCTCATGGCCGGGAAGGCTGAGGTGCTTCGGCTCGGTGTGGTGCCCGTAGAGCACAGCCGGGACCCGGCCGTCATTCCGGATCCGGCGGGCCGGACCCTTGCCGAACTCGGTGCGCGGCTCGGCCTTGATACGTACCTCGGGCACTGTAGGGCTCCTTGGAGTGACAGAAATCCTTGGAAAGTCTACCCGGCTAGCTTGCTATCCGGGTTCTAAGGGCCGTCGGCCAAGATCCGCGTCGTCCCCGGAGCGCGGAAGGGTTTCGGGCGCACGCCGGCGCAGGCCCCGCCGGTTTAGCTCTGACCGTCGAACAGGCTGGTCACCGAGCCGTCACTGAACACCTCGTTGATGGCCCTGGCGATCAGCGGCGCGATGGACAGGACGGTCAGCTTGTCGAACCGCTTCTCGTTGGTGATCGGCAGCGTGTTGGTGACGATTACCTCGCTCACGCGCGAGTTCTTGAGCATGTCGACGGCGGCCCCTGACAGCACGCCGTGCGTAGCCGTCACGATGACCTGTGCCGCGCCCTGCTCGAAAAGCACGTCGGCGGCCTTAACGATCGTCTGGCCGGTGTCGATCATGTCGTCGACGACGATGCATGTCCGGCCTGCTACCTGCCCGACAACTTCGAGGACCCTCGCCTGATTCGCCACGTCCGGGTCGCGGCGCTTGTGGATGATGGCCAGCGGGCAGCCGAGCCTGTCGGTCCACCGCTCACACACCCGGACCCGGCCCGCGTCTGGCGCGACGACAGTCACCTGGGCAACATCGAGCTTGTCCTCGAGGTAGGAGGCGAGGATCGGCAGCGCGAACAAGTGGTCGACGGGGCCGTCGAAGAAACCCTGGATCTGGGCGGTGTGCAGGTCCACGGCCATGAGCCGGTCGGCGCCCGCCGTCGAGAACAGGTCGGCCATCAGGCGGGCGGAGATCGGCTCGCGGCCACGGCTCTTCTTGTCCTGCCGCGCGTACCCGAAGAACGGTGCGACCACGGTTATCCGCTTCGCGGATGCGCGCTTCAGCGCGTCGACCATGATCAGCTGTTCCATGATCCACTGATTGATGGGCGCTGTGTGGCTCTGGAGGACGAACGCGTCGCAGCCGCGCACCGACTCGAGGAAGCGCACGAAGATCTCGCCGTTCGCGAAATCGTAGGCCGTGGTTGGTGTCGGCTCGATGCCAAGGCAGCCAGCGATCTCATCGCCGAGCTCCGGGTAGCCCCGCCCGGAGAAGAGCATCATTTTCCGCTCGGGGGTGGCGGTCATGCCGGTCACTTGGTCAACTCTCCTCGTATTGCCACGTGCTTGAGTTCCCTTGCGACGGCAATCGCGCCGACGCACCACGTTCCTTACCTTGATGCGCCGCCGTCGCTCCGTTCAGGTGAGCGAACGGCCCGACGACGGCGCCCGGCTCGATATTCGACGCCTCGCATACAGCCTGGAGCACAGTCGCGCCGGCGCCCACCGTCGTGTCTCGAAGGAGTGACCCAGGACCGACGCTCGCGCCGGCGCCGACGCTGGTCCGGCCTTCCAGCTGCGTGGCCTGCGAGATGCGCACGCCTGGCTCGATGTGCACGTCCACGTCGATCCAGGTGCTGGCCGGGTCGATGATGGTGACGCCCGCGGCCATCCAGTGCGCCAGCAGCCGCTCATTGAGGATCCGCCGTGCCCTGGCGAGCTGCGCCTGGTTGTTGACGCCCTGGATCTCGTCGAAGTCAGGGCAGAACGCGCTAGCCACGGCGTGGCCGTCGGCACGCAGGATCGCCGGAACCTCGGTGAGGTACTCCTCGCCGGTCGCCTCGGCCGCTGGAACCCGCTTGACCGCGTCGGCCAGCAGGTCGCCGTCGAACGCGAACATGCCCGAGCTGATCTCCGTGACGGCGCGCTGCTCCGGGGTCGCGTCTGCTTCCTCGACGATGCCCGTTACGTGACCGTTCTCGTCCCGCAGTATCCGGCCGTAGCCCTTCGGGTCCGGCGCCTGTGCGGTGAGCACCGTCACGGCCGCCCCGGTTGTCTGGTGCTCGCGGACGAGGTCAGCCAGGGTCTCGCCCCTCAGTAGGGGCGTGTCGGAGAAAAGGACGACCACGGTCCCGTGGATCACGCCGAGCGATTCGATCACTGTGCGCACAGCATGACCGGTGCCCCAGGAGCCGCGGCGCTCCTGCACGACGAGGGTCGCCTCGGGGCAGAACTCGCGCGCATAGGTCGCGACCTGACCGGTCAGATCGCTGACGACGAGGATGAGCTGCTGCGGGTCGAGTTCGCGCGCCGCGGCGACGACGTGGCCGAGCATCGGCCGACCGCAGACCTCGTTCAGCATCTTCGGCGTGCCGGTCCGCATCCGGGTGCCCTCGCCTGCCGCCAGGACGATCACGGCGGCCGGACCGTCTGCTGTCACTCGGCCTGAAGTCACTCGGCTCGGCTCCCTCGTCTTAGGCCGGTCGGTCTCTTGCGCTGCGGGTGTCAGTCAAGTCGGAACTGTCGGTGTCGCGCTGTCGGGCCAGCGCGGGGCGCGCCTTCAGTACGGGCCATTCGCAGGCACTGCAGGCATGACGTAAGCCTGCCGACACGGGCAGGATACCGGCCCGTTACCTACGTTCGGCCGGGCTGGGTGGCCGTTCGCACGGAGTGCGGCGCTTGCCCCTGATCGTGCCACAAACCGGGACGCTCCGCCGGGCAGCCTGGAAGCTACAGCCCGGCGGCTGCCCGCGTGCGTGGCTGCTCGGCACCAGACGGTGATCAGCGACCCCGGCCGCGCGCATCCCGGTAGTCTGGGGCAGGATCTGGCCTTTCCCGGATCGTCTAAGGGCAGGACTACGGCTTTTGGTGCCGTCAATGAAGGTTCGAATCCTTCTCCGGGAGCGCAAGTCGGCGTTCGATCCTTAACTTCGCGCATCACTGAGTCGCGGGAATTCATCGGGTGCGGCAGGCGCGTTATTGTCGGCGGGGAGCATTGCGGCGTGTGCCCAGCCTTCAACCTGACGGTACAGCTCTGCACTCTGCCGGACGCTGATGACCAGGCAACCGTGATCATCCAGGCCCGTGTTCCTCCGGACAGTGCGCGGATTGTGCCGCTTGAGCGTCGGCCGCCTGAACTGGACTTCAGGAACCCCCGTGACGTCCAGCCAAAACTGTTGTGCCGCCGCAACGTCACCGCTCTCGTGTATACAGAGGCGGCCTACGCGGGGCAGATCGCGGGCCCAGTGTGAGACTTTCACGCCGAAGCAAGTAGAAATTTGCCTGCAGGTAGTGCGACCTACGGTCTCGTAGGTTACGGTTACGTAAGCGTATTCTGCACGCGCCCCTGTCCTCGGCAATGCAGGTCGTTTAACCCCGCAAATATCCGGTATGAGTGCCAGGCGAGGATCCTATGACCACTGCCATCGACACCGCCAGCAGCGAAGCTTCTGAGGCCGCCGCTGCCCGCGCCAAGGCACGACTGAACGACCTACAGGACGAACCTAAGGGCAGCGTAGAGAAGATTCTCGTGGGCGTCTTCGTCGCGATTCCGATGCTCGCGCTCGTCGCCGCTGTCCCGCTGGCCTGGGGCTGGGGCCTGGGCTGGCATGACGTGATAATCGCGGTCGTCTTCTACTACATCTCGGGCCTTGGCATCAGCATGGGCTTCCATCGCTATTTCACGCACGGCTCGTTCAAGGCCAAGACCGGGTTCCGCGTCGCCCTCGCTATTGCCGGATCGCTGGCAATCGAGGGACCGGTGCTGACCTGGGTCGCCGATCACCGTCGTCATCACAAGTACAGCGACCGCGAGGGCGACCCGCACTCGCCGTGGCGCTTCGGCGATGACTGGAAGGCGCTCACCAAGGGCCTCGCCTGGGCTCACATCGGCTGGATGTTCGACAGCAATCACACGTCGCAGCAGAAGTTCTGCCCGGACCTGCTGGCCGACAAGAAGATCTCCAAGATTTCCTCGAGCTTCCCGGCGCTGGTCGCCGTCTCGCTGCTGGCTCCAGCGCTGATCGGCGGCCTCTGGTCCTGGTCGTGGCAGGGCGCGTTGACCGCGTTCTTCTGGGGCAGCCTGGTCCGGGTCGCGTTCCTGCACCACGTGACGTGGTCCATCAACTCGATCTGCCACACCTTCGGCAAGGAGGAGTTCGAGGTCAGGGACAAGTCGCGCAACGTCAACTGGCTGGCGATCCTGTCCTTCGGCGAGTCCTGGCACAACCTGCACCACTCAGACCCGACCTGCGCCCGGCACGGCGCGCTTCGCGGCCAGGTCGACACCGCCGCGAGGCTCATCTGGTTCGCGGAGAGGTTGGGCTGGGCCTACGACGTTCGGTGGCCCGATGAGGCGCGGCTGGCTGGCAAGATCACCGGCACCCGAAAGCTGGGCTCGATGACACGACGAGCCACGACGGAACCAATTACCGCATCGGGGCTTAACCGACCATGATGGGGGCGTGACCAATCAGTCCCCTACGAGCAACCGTCGGCGCATGACCGGCAGGGAGCGCCGTGAGCAGCTCCTCGACATCGGCCGTCGGCTGTTCGCTGAGCGCGGCCTGGACGGCACTTCCATCGAGGAAATCGCCGCCCAGGCCGGCGTCTCTAAGCCCGTCGTGTACGAGCACTTCGGCGGCAAGGAAGGTCTCTACGCCGTCGTAGTGGACCGTGAGGTCGAGCGGTTCCTCACCATGGCCACCAGGTTGCTCGAGGGCGAGGACACCATGGCCAAGTTCGAGGTTGCCGCCGTCCACCTGCTCCGGTACATCCAGGAGAACTCTGACGGGTTCCGGATCCTGGTTCGTGATTCCAACCCGACGTCCGGTTCGGGCACGTTCGCGAGCCTGATCAGCGATATCGCCAGCCAGGTCGAGTACATACTCGGCGACGTGCTGAAGGCCAGAGGCTACGACCCCAAGCTGGCTCCGGTATACGCGCAGATGCTCGTCGGCATGGTCGCTTCGGCCGGCCAGTGGTGGCTGGACGCGCGCAAGCCGAGGCTCGAAGAAATGGCCGCGCACCTGGTCAACCTGGCCTGGAACGGGCTGCGCGAGCTCGATCCCAAGCCACGGCTTTCGGCCGAGGCAACCCAGCTCCTGCGCGAGGGCAAATAGCACTGCGCACAGGGCCGCCGTCAGGCCTTGTGCGCCACCACGAAGACACGGCGGAATGGGAGCACTGTGCCATAGGGCGCAGCCGGGTATGCGGCGCGCGCTCGCTCGCCATACTGGCTGATGAACTCCGCTCCCTGCGCTAGGTCGAGGGCCGCCAGCACCGGTCGCAACCCGGTGCCCTTGTACCACTCGGTTACCGGATCGGGCCCGGTCAGCACATGCAGATACGTGGTCTCCCAGGCATCCACAGCCAGGCCCAGTCGGAGGAGCGAGTCCAGATACTCGGCGGGGTCGGCCGACTGGCGATTCAGCTCGACGCCCGTTAGCGCGGCGCGCCACCTGTCTGAAGCGGCCAGCTCGCGCAAGATCGCGTGGCTGGGCTGGTCGTAGTTCCCCGGTAGCTGGAAGGCGAGCCAGCCGTCATCGTCGAGCCAATCGGTCCACCGCGAGAGCAGTTGCAGGTGATGAGGTACCCACTGGAGTACTGCATTCGAGATGATC
>DATIOU010000120.1:0-9196 GCA_035472835.1 Streptosporangiaceae bacterium
ACCGATGGCCCGCTGGACACACGCTCGACGTCGGTCATCTCTACCGGCTTGCGCTTGAGAACGCGCTAGCAGGCACGCGGTGGCATGCGGTCGGGGATGACGGAGTCCCGGTGCGTGAGATCGCCCAGAGCATCGGCGACCACCTCGGCGTCCCGATCGCGAGCATTCCCGCCGACCGCCTGGCAGACCACTTCGGTTTCCTGGCGATGGTGATCGTTCTGGATAACCCGACCTCGAACGCTGCTACCCGGCGAATCCTCGGCTGGGAACCGACGCATCCCGGCCTCATCGCCGACTTCGACAACGGCGACTACTTCGCGACGCCAGTACTGCGAAGCTGAGCGGGCCGGGCGAGCTTAACTTCGCGGCTGCGGCGGCTCGCGCTGTTCGAGCGCGGCCAGTCGGAGTTCGAGCTGGTCGACGCGGTGCCGGAGAATCTCCAGCTGAGCTTCCTCGGCGAGCCGGCGCTGTACGGTCCTGCGCAGTCGCGGCGAGGCTTCGGCGCGCGCGGCGACGACTGCCAGCGGCACCAGGCGCTGGGGTCCGTGCGGCCCCTCGACCAGCCGGGACGGGATCTGCCCCGTCCGATACCAGCTGCGCATGGCCGCGCGCGAGACGCCGGTCTCTGCCGCCGCCCGATCTAGCGTGACCCAGTCCGAGCCCTCGAGCTGGGCGTTGAGCTCGAGTTCGAGCTCCCAGTCGTCGAGACGGTCCTCCCAGTCCACAAACCATATTAATAGCATGGTATTGACTAGGTTGCATCCCATGGTGGAGCGTGGGTTTCATGTTTGAAAGATTCACGAACCGCGCCCGCCACGCCGTGGTGCTCGCGCAAGAGGAAGCACGCCGGCTGAATCACAACTACATCGGTACCGAGCACCTGCTGCTGGGCCTGCTCGCCGAGCAGGGGATCGCTTCCGAGGCGCTTGAGCGTTTCGGCTTGTCGCTGGCCGGCGCGCGCGAGGAAGTGAAGTCGATCATCGGCCCGGGCAAGGGGCCGGTCGGCTGGCACATCCCGTTCACCCCGCGCGCTAAGAAGACGCTCGAGCTGGCGCTGCGGGAAGCCCTGCAGCTGCGCCACAACTTCATTGGCACCGAGCACATCCTCCTCGGGATGCTCCGGGAGGGCCGCGGCGTCGCCGCGCAGATCATGGAGCAGCACGCTAACAATCTGCTGGAGATCAGGATGGCGGTGCTCAACCTCGTCGCCTCGACGCCGGTCGAGACCACGACCAGCGCCCGCCGCTGGCCGCGCCGCCGCTCAGCGTCGCATTCGGCCGAGATGGCCGAGGCACCCGGGCCTGGGGAAGCGGGCGTAGGGGCTGAGCTCAGCACGACGCCAGCCGCGGACAGAAGCCTGAGCGAGGCGGCTCGACTTGCCGGATCACGGCCAGTGGGCTCGCACCACCTGCTGCTCGCCGCTATCGCCGACCCAGCCAGCGCAGCGGCGCGCGCGCTCACCGCCAGTGGCGTCGACCTGGACCAGATGAGAGCAGCGGTGCAGAGCGCTGACATCGCCGGCAGCAGCGACGAGCAGCCGGCCGAGGCCGGCCGGCGCCAGCTGCTGATCCACGTCAGTGACGAGCAGCTCACCATCGAGGTCACTGATCCCGTGCTCGTAGCGCTCGGCCGCGCCGCAGTGGCTGAGCTCAGCGACAAGGCTGACCCTGCCAGCACCATCCCCGGCGACCTTCCGGCCACTCGCAGCCTCAGCGCCGTCTGGCAGGCGCTGCACGACAGCCTGACAGCTATCCGCCGCCAGGCGACGCCGGATGGACCGTCTCCGGCCACGAACCTAGGCGGCGGCGGGGGTTCTGTCAGCAAGGACTCTGGTGCGACGGGCACCGAGGCCAGTTAGCACCCGGTATGCAAGTGCCGGAAGTCAACGCCCTTTATCGCGCTGTATTTCCCGAACATTGTCGCGCGGCTGGCGTCGAATTCGCTGGGTCGCGTGCGGCAGCGCCGCTGCATAGCAGTTCCCGTATTCTGGATGATGCCTATGGAAGATTGCGATTATTCGCGGCGCGATATTCTGGCGAGCTAAGCGGGACGGCTGACCAGCGACCTGGCGCCACCGGCGAGCGTGCCCAGTCCCAGCGGCCCGCGACCAGCACGCGGCGCGAATCGCAGTCAGCAGCCAACGGGGAACGCGGTCGCCTGGTCCCGATAGGCGATCGATACGGTGCACGGATGCAGCAACGCAGAGGTGACGGCGGGAGCACCGTGGCGAGGGAGGTCAAAATGGCGACAAAGATCGCGGTCGCGCTGGAAGACGATCTTGACGGGGGAGCGGCCGACGAGACGATCCGCTTCCGTATCGGCTCCGCCGAGTACGAGATTGACCTCAGCAAGAAGAATGCCAAGACCTTCCGTGCGGGGTTGGCTCCGTTCGTTGAGCACGCGCGGAAGCCGGGCCGGGGACCGCGTCGCGCGCCTGGTCGCCCATCCTCGGCTCGTGAGCGAAGCGGCGAGATCCGAGCGTGGGCGAAGGCCGCGGGCTTCGCTATCAGCGACCGCGGGCGTATCCCCGCGAGCGTCATTGAGCAATTCGAGGCCGCCACCCGCTGACACGCGGGTCGCCCGGACAGTGCGACCCTGCTGCGCAGGCGATATGAGGCGCTGCCAACTGAAGTTACCTGCGGCAAAGGAGGCAATTGTGGCGATCGCAAGCGTCAATCCTGCCACCGGGGTCACGGTGCAGACGTTCGAGGAGATGAGCGATGCGGAGGTGGACCGCCGCCTTGCCGCGGCCGCCACGGCGCACGCGAGCTACCGGCTGACCACGTTCGACGAACGCGCGGGCTGGATGCGCGCGGCCGCCGGCATTCTCGACGCCGAGCAAGAGCAGATCGCGACGATAATGACGATCGAGATGGGCAAGACCCTGACCGCCGCGCGGCAAGAAGTGGCCAAGTGCGCTGCCGCCTGCCGGTTCTACGCCGAGCACGCCGCGCGGTTCCTGGCTGACGAGCCGGCCGACGCCGCCGCGGTCGGCGCAGCCCGCGCCTACGCCACCTATCAGCCACTCGGCCCGATACTCGCGATCATGCCGTGGAACTTCCCGCTCTGGCAGGCCATGCGGTTCGCCGCGCCTGCCCTGATGGCCGGGAACTGCGGCCTGCTCAAGCACGCGTCGAATGTCCCGCAGACAGCCCTGTTCCTCAGTGACCTCTTCGCCAGAGCAGGATTTCCCGGCGCGACGTTCCAGACACTCCTCGTCGGCTCCGCCCGGATCGCGCTCATCCTGCGTGACGAGCGAGTGGTGGCAACGACTCTGACTGGGTCCTGGGCAGCCGGACAGTCAGTAGCATCCATCGCCGGCAGCCAGGTCAAGAAGGTCGTGCTCGAACTCGGCGGCAGCGACCCCTTCGTCGTGATGCCCTCGGCCGACCTCAACGAGGCCGCCCGGGTCGCCGCCTTCGCGCGATGCATCAACAACGGTCAGTCGTGCATTGCGGCGAAGCGCTTCATCGTCCACGCCGCCGTCTATGACGAGTTCGAGCAACTATTTGTCAAGGAGATGGCGGGCAAAGTCGTCGGCGACCCGATGCAAGCCGATACAGAGGTGGGGCCGCTCGCTACCGAGCAGCAGCGCGATGACATCGAGGAGCTCGTGGCGGACGCGGCTGCGAAGGGCGCGCGAGTGCTGTGCGGCGGCGCGGCGCCGGACCGGCCTGGCTTCTACTACCAGCCCACGGTGCTCAGCAACGTCACTCCCGAGATGAGGGTGTTCGGCGAGGAGGTCTTCGGCCCGGTAGCGACCCTCTTCCGGGTGGAGGACATCGACGAGGCGATCAACATCGCCAACGCGACGGAGTTCGGGCTCGGCGCGAACGCTTGGACCAACGACGACGCCGAGCGCAGCTTGTTCATTCGGGATCTCGCGGCTGGCCTGGTCTTCATCAACGGGAACGTCACCTCGTATCCGCAGCTGCCGTTCGGCGGCGTCAAGCAGTCCGGTCACGGACGCGAGCTGTCAAGCCACGGCATCCGAGAGTTCTGCAATATCAAGACCGTCTGGGTCGGTTAGGAAGCGAGTTAGGCCCGCGACTCCCGGGGTCGGGGCCGTAAGCCAGCATCTGGGTGCAAGCGCCGCATAGCGGAACAGTAATCCGGTATCGCAGATGATGGTGATGACACGAATATCGTGCTTGCAACGCCATGTCGGGCTAGATCCGTTCTGCTAGGTTCGCGGCGTTGCCAATGGCCGGATATCCGGAGGCTCATTCCGCCAGTTCCGGGCAGATATACGCCGCCCGTCATCGGCCTTCTCTTGCTTCGGATACATCGCCTGTCGCTTGCAGCCGCATCGAGGCTGACTGCCCTGGTCAGCGAGGATCCGGGCCATGCTTAAGCGCGTCAATTCAGGCGGGTAAAAGCCGCTGCTCTAGGGCTAAGACGGGGGTCGAGCGGGGCGCTGACCTGCGATTGCTGATGATCATCCAGGTAGCGGCGTACGTTTGCCCCGCCTTTCCGACGGGAACATTGCATTCGGTTAACGGCTCCGAACGCACAGTAATTGGTGCGTCTTCTATTAACTCTGGCACTTCCCCGCGGGTGCGCAGCGTATGGGAGCCGGAACTGGTCACATGACCGGCACTACCGGACGCATTCCCCGTGCCGCCGTGTGCCCGTGCCGCCGCGAGAAAGGCCAAGCCAGGCCTTTCAGGGCGACGGCCGGCACGCCGGCACGCGCCCACCCGACGCCAAGACCTGGCGCTTCCTACCAGGCCCTGGCGGAGCGTGATGGTCACGCGGCTCGACACGAGGAGGCAGTGCAGATGCGTATCGGCCTGATTGCCCCGCCCTGGGTGCCAGTACCACCACCCGCTTACGGCGGCACAGAGGTCGTTATCGACAACCTCGCCCGGGGGCTGCAGGAACTCGGGCACGAGGTCCGGCTGTTCACAGTGGGCGAGTCGGAGTGCCCCGTACCGACGGACTTCCTGTACCCGAAGGCCATCGAGCCGATCGGCGTGACCATCCCGGAGACTGCACACGTCCTAGCGGCCTACGAGTCGCTAGCCGACATGGACATCGTTCACGACCACACCTTCCTGGGCCCGCTGATCTCCGGGCTGCGGGGAATGCGCAGGCCGCCAGTCGTGCACACCAACCACGGTCCGTTCACCGGGGAGACGCAGCCCATTCTGGGCGAGATCGCCAAGCATGCCTCGATCATCGCGATCTCCCAGTCCCAGGCTGATCAGGCCAACATATACGGCGGTGCGAACATCGCCGGAATCATCCATCACGGCATCGATCTCGAGGTCTACAAGGCGGGTCCTGGCGGCGGCGGCTACGTGATGTTCATCGGCCGGATGTCGCCGGACAAGGGCGTGCATCACGCGGTCCGCGTCGCCAAGAAGGCCGGCAAACAGCTCATCCTGTCGACCAAGATGCGCGAGGACAACGAGATCGCCTACTTCGAGGCGGAGGTCAAGCCGCTGCTCGACCCGGGCGACGAGATGCCAGCAGAGATCCCGAAGGACCGACGGATCGAGCTGCTGCGCCACGCCGACGCGATGCTCAATCCGATCACCTGGCGCGAGCCGTTCGGCCTGGTGATGGCGGAGGCGCTAGCGTGCGCCACGCCTGTTCTCGTCTTCCCGAACGGGGCCGCTCCGGAGATCATTGACTCAGGCAGGACCGGCTTCCTCTGCCGCGACGATGGGGAGATGATCAGGGCAATTGACCGTGTGGGCGACCTCGACCGGAACCAGTGCCGCCGCGCAGCCGAGCAGCGGTTCTCGCTCCAGCGGATGGCGCGCGAGCACGAGCGGCTATACCGCAGGCTGCTCGAGCGCGAGTCCAGCCTCATGCGACGCATTCCGGCGGCTGGACGCCGACTCATCAACGCCTAACACGGAAGGCGTGGCTGCGCGCGGCCAGCTGGCCGCGCGCAGCCGCGCGTCGCGGCCGTGCGCCGCCGAACTCTACAGCCGGAGGGCGGCCAGATGAGCGAACCATGGTCCTCCGGCGACCTTCCGCCGGGCCAGGGCGCAGCGTGCAGTCCTGTCACGCTGATCGAGGGCTCCACGTTCTGCATCAGTGAGCCGGGCGGCGACATCGTGCCCGATCGCGCGCAGGGGCTGTTCGTCCGCGATACCCGGATGCTTTCTCGGTGGGAACTGACGGTCGATGGGATCGAGCCTCAGCCGCTGTCGGTGCAGCACGGCGAGCCATACGCGGCCTCGTTCCTGGGCCGGATGCCGCCGCGGGCTGGCAAGGCCGACAGCACGCTGCTCGTCATCCGGCGCCGTTATGTCGGTGATGGCATGCGTGAGGACGTCACGCTGCGCAATACCTCGGCCCGAACGAAGCGCTTCCAGGTCACGCTGACAGCCGAAGCGGACTTCGCCGACCTGTTCGAGGTCAAGGGGCGATCCAAGCCGAGAGCGACGGCCACCACCGAGCTCGTCGACGCAGGCCTGGTCATCACCAGCGGCAGGCGCGAACGTCGTCAGGAGCTCCGGATCACAGGCGACCAGAATCCGTCCGTAACGGACTCGGGCGCGTTGCAGTGGCGGCTGTCGGTGCCCGGTCACTCCGAGCGCACCGTGACCATCGAGGCCGTGCCTGTCGACGACGGCGTGGTACTCCAGCTCCGGCACCCGCGCGGGCATGCGGTCGAGCGCACGCTGCCGGCCAAGCGCATGCGCAAATGGCGACAGCGCGGGCCCCAGGTTCGGACGCCAGATCGCAATCTGGCCGAGGTGCTAGGCCGCAGTGTCGAGGATCTCGGAGCGCTGCGCATCTTCGACCCCGAGCACTCGCGCTGGCCGGTCGTGGCCGCCGGTGCGCCGTGGTTCATGGCCCTGTTCGGCCGGGACTCGCTGCTGACGGCGTCGATGCTCCTGCCCTGGGATCCAGGCCTCGCGCTAGGCACGCTGCGGACGCTGGCGGCGTGGCAGGGCGGCGACTTTGACGACGCCTCGGAGGAGGAGCCGGGCAAGATCCTGCACGAGGTCCGGTTCGGCCCAGCTGCCTCGTTCGCGCTCGGCGGTCGTAGCGCGTACTACGGGAGCGCGGATGCGACGCCGCTCTTCGTCATGCTGCTCGCCGAGCTCCAGCGCTGGGGCGGCAAGGAGAACGCGATCGCGAGCCTCCTCCCGCACGCCGATCGTGCACTCGACTGGATCGAGTCGTATGGGGACGCGGACGGCGACGGATTCGTCGAGTATCGCCGCAAGACGAGCCATGGTCTGGTCAACCAGGGCTGGAAAGACTCGTGGGACGGCATCAACTTTGCCGACGGCACGATCGCGGAGCCGCCGATCGCGCTGGCCGAGGTGCAGGCCTACTGTTACGCGGCCTACCGGGCCCGAGCGCAGCTCGCCCGGCACGCCGGCGACGATCGGGTCTCGAGCCTGTGGCGTAAGAAGGCCAAGCAACTCAAACGAGACTTCAACGAGCGGTTCTGGCTGCCTGACAAAGGCTGGTATGCGGTTGGCCTCGATGGCGACAAGCGCCCCATCGATGCGCTGGCTTCCAACATGGGGCACTGCTTGTGGACTGGCATCGCCGACAAGGACAAGGCGGCGGCTGTGGCCAGGCTGCTCATGTCCCCGGAGATGTTCAGCGGCTGGGGCATCCGGACGCTAGCGTCGTCGATGGGCGCCTACAACCCGATGAGTTACCACAACGGCTCGGTCTGGCCGCACGACAACGCCATCTGCGCGGCCGGCCTGATGCGCTATGGCTACATCGAGCAGGCCCAGCGCGTGACCCACGCGATCGTCGACGCAGCGGCCGCATTCGGGTACCGGCTGCCGGAGCTGTTCTGCGGATTCGACCGAGACGAGTTCGGTACGCCCGTGCCCTATCCGACGTCGTGTTCACCCCAGGCGTGGGCCGCGAGCGCACCGCTGTTGCTCCTGCACAGCCTGCTTCGGTTCACGCCTGACATGGACAGCCACCAGCTCTGGTGCGCGCCCGAGGTACCCGACCGCTACCTGCCGCTGCGGGTGAGCGGACTGCGGGTGGGCAAGTCGAGGCTTGCCGTGGACGTCGGGGAGGGCAGCTGGGAAATCACCGGCCTGGAGCCGGTCAGCATCGAGATCATTCCGACGGCGCGCCCGGCCCGGTCAGGCTTACACCTGCGCCAGCCGTAATACTCGGCCCGTTCGTTAGTCGAGGACCTTGACCAGCATGCGCGAGCCGGCGGGCGCGATCTTGGCGTAATCGGCAGCCGTCTCCGCCCCCTCTGGGGTGGCGAAGGCAGCGTTCATCGCCTCGGCATCGGCGAAATAAAGCTCAGCCACGCGGTAGTAGGTCTGCTCACCGCCATCGAGCGCCATGGTGAACTTGCCGGTCTCGGCCCGCTGCAGCCCTGGCACCTTGGCGACCAGCGGCATGTGCACGCCGAGGTAGTGCTCGTCGAATGCGGCCGGGTCGTCCGGTTGCGTGTACAGAACCACCAGTTTGATCGTCATGCTTCCGGACGCTACAGGCCTGACGCGGTCTGTGTCACGAGGTCAGCTCCGACGTCCAGACCACCACCTTGGTCCGGTCGCCGCGGAACAGGTCCCGCGCGTACTCAAGGGGCTGTCCGGATAGAGCGTAGGCAGTTCGCTCCACGAGCATCAGCGGCGCGCCCTCATCGACTTCCAGCGCCTCGGCTTCCCGGACTCCTGCGACGACCGGTTCCAGCGACTCGCGCGCACGGTGCGGTTGCTGCCCGTAGTTCTCAGCGAGCAGCTCGTACAGCGAGCCGTCAAGGCGGCACCCAAGCAGGTCGGGGAACAGGTCGGCCGGGAACTGTGAGTGCTCGATAACGATGGGCTTCCCGTCCGCCAGCCGGATGCGGCGAACATCGTAGACCGCGGCACCCTCGGCCAGCTGGAGGGCGGCCGCGGCGGCGGGACTGGCCGGGATACGGACAGCGCCGAGTACCCGGGCTCCGGCCACCTTGCCGTGCCTGCGCAGCTGCTCGGAGAGTCCGGCCAGCGTGGTCAGATCCTGCTCCAGTTTGGGCTCGGCGACGAAGGTGCCACCCGCGCGGCCAACCGTCCTTGTCACAAGCCCGCGCTGCGCGAGCTCGCCAAGCGCGTGGCGCAGGGTCATGCGGCTCACGCCAAGCCAGGCAGCGAGGTCCTGCTCGGTCGGCAGTCTGTCGCCGGGCGACAGCTGCCCGGCCGCGATGGCGTCGGCTAGCCAGTCCTCGATCTGCGCATGGGCGGTGACGCCGGGCTGC
>DATIOU010000121.1:0-19730 GCA_035472835.1 Streptosporangiaceae bacterium
TCGTCGAGTGCGGCGTTCATTCCGGAGTCCACCAGGTAGAGCCGGAGAATCTCGGCCGCTCGGCCCCGTTCCGCCTTGACCACGACGCCACGCCGGTCGGCCGTGTCCCTATCCCGCACGATCCAGCCGCCGTCCTCCAACCGGTCGAGGATGCCAGTCAGGGTTGCCGGATGTTGCCCCGTGCGCCTGGCTAGCGCAGTCGGACTGAGCGGACCTTCTCGGTCGATCACGTCCAGGCACTCCAGGTCGCTTGCCTTGAGGTCAAGTCGCCCGCCGACACCATTATTCAGCCGCGTTAGCTGCGCGCCGACGTCCCGCAGTCCTTCCTTGATCGCGCGGTTCAGCCGCCGCCGGTGTCGCGCGCGGCTCTCGTCACTCACCGAGGCTCCTGCTGGCCCCACGCTGTGCCCTCGACCAGCCGCGCGATATACCGCGTGGTATGCACCGCGACGAGCGCGAAGGCGGGGCTCGTGGCCCTGACCTGTGCCTCAGTCCGAAAAGCCGGGCGCGTTTCTGATACGAATTTCATATGATATGGTTCTCGTATCTTATGAATCACAAGACGAATGTACCGTGAAGGCGGCTTCGAAGGCGCGAGCTGCGGGAAAGGACCCGGCATGAAACTGACAGTCTTCGGCGCCACGGGCGCGACCGGCACATGCCTTATCGAGCAGGCGCTGGCCGCGGGACATGGGGTGACTGCAGTTGTGCGTGACCCTGCCAGGCTGGCCGTGCCGGCGCATGCGCTGCTGAGCGTCGTGACGGCCGACGTCATGAATCCCGATGCGATCGGGCCCGCAGTCAGCAGCGGCGAAGCCGTCCTGACGGCCATCGGCCCGCGTGAGACGGGTCCGACGACGGTCATCCAGGACAGTGCCCGCGCGATCATCGCCGCCATGCAGACGACGGGCACCCGACGGCTACTGATGCTCAGCGGCTCGATCGCTGCTGACGAGGGCGAGAGCCCTTATCTGCGGTACCTGATCAAACCGCTAGCCCGGCGCACGTTCCTGCGCCACGTCTGCGCGGACATGCGTGCTGGCGAGCGCGAGGTGAGGGCAAGCGGACTGGACTGGACGATCGTTCGGCCACCAGCGCTCACCAGCAAGCCGCCGACCTACAGCTACCGCACAGCGATCGACCGCAACCTGCCGCACGGCTTTCGGGTGTCTCGTGCCGACCTGGCTGCCTGCCTGCTCGCGCTCGTCGATGACCCGGCCAGCGTGGGAAAGCACGTCGGCATCGCCAGTTAACCTGTTTCGCCGGCTGGCGGAATCGGCCGCCGTCATCGCGCGGCTGACACGTCGTCCACCTGCCTGATGACGCGTGTTAGCCCGGCCATGCCTACGCTATGCAGCATGACGGCCCAGCGGCTTGCGCCAGCCCGCGCCTGACGACCCGGCGATGGCGCGCACGAAGCTCACCGACCGGCTCATCGCGGCCGGATTGCTCGTCTGGGCAGCCACGGATGTGCCGTGGTGGTGGCGTCCGCCCGGTCACGGGGCGGCGACGCCGGTCATCCTCGGGTTCGTGCTGCTCATGCTGACGCAGTCAATGCCGTTCCTCTGGTGGCGGCGCTGGCCATTGCTGGCCGCGGCCCTCCCGGCGAGCGTCCTTGCGATCCGGGCTGGCCTCGGACTGAATCCTTTCTCGGCGGCAGCCGCAACGCTGGTCGGAGCGTTTGGCCTAGGCGCTTGGGGCGGCAGACGCCTTCGGCAGGCGGCCAGGATCATGACTGGTGTTGCTGTCGCCGGCGCCGCCGTCGTCCTGGTCACTTCTAATGGCTTCCGGGCGCAGGCCCTCCCCCTGGCCCTCCTGGCTGTTGCCCTCGGCCTAGGCGAGGTCACGGCGGCGAACCGCGACGCCGCGACCGCGTCGGCCAGGCTGGCCCACGATCAGGAGCGCGCGCGCATCGCCCGCGAGCTGCATGACGTGCTATCCCATCAGCTCAGCGCCATCGCCATCCAGGCGGGCGCGGCCCGAATCGCGAGCCGGGATGACCCCGCCGTCGCCACATACGTCATCGGCAACATCGAGGACATCGCGCGGGCCGGGCTGACGGATCTTAACCGGATCGTGGGCGCGCTCAGGCGCGACGCGGCCGAGCAACTGGATCGTCGTCCGCAGCCGCGCCTGGATGACCTGCCCGACCTAGTGGCGGGTGCCAGAGCCGCCGGATTGCCTGTCGAACTACACGCCGCGGACCTGCCGCCGTCGTTGCCACTGTCAGTCGAGCTGGCGGGCTTCCGAGTCGTGCAGGAATCACTGACCAACGCGCTGCGATATGCCCAGGCACCAACGCGCGTCAGGCTCGCCTGCATCAACGGCGGGCTGGACGTGCTGGTTGAGAACGACGCGCCAGCAGTGTTGCTTGCGGCGGCCGCAGCGCGAGTCACACACGACGGTCAGACCATCGCATCCGACCGGTGCTTGCCCGGCTCGGGCGGTCGCGGCCTGGCTGGCCTGACCGAGCGCGCGCAGATCCTTGGCGGCACCCTGGACGCAGGCCGCCAGCCAGACGGTGGCTTCGCAGTGCATGCGTGGCTGCCGGTGCGCCCGTGATTCGCGTCCTGGTTGCCGACGATCAGGCGCTCGTCCGGGCGGGCATTCGCATGCTGATAGAGACCCAGCCCGACCTGGAAGTCGTCGGCGAGGCCGCGGACGGGCTGGCGGCGATCGCCGCAGCCGACACCTCCAGTCCCGACGTTGTCCTCATGGACATTCGCATGCCGCGACTCGACGGGATCGAAGCAGCACGCCGAATACTGACGCTGGGGCCAAGCACACCCAAGGTTGTCATGCTCACGACCTTCGACCTTGACGAGTACGTCTTCGATGCGCTCAGCGCGGGCGCGAGCGGGTTCTTGCTCAAGCACGCACCGCCAGAAGAGCTGCTGTTCGGCATCCGGGCCGCGGCCGACGGGCACGCGCTAGTCGCGCCGGCGCTGACGCGGCGGCTGATCGAGCAGTTCGCTCGCGTCCGCCCTCGAGCCACGGCCGAGCTTGAGCGGCTGACCGAACGCGAACGCGAGGTACTCGTCCTCATGGTCCGGGGCCGGTCCAACGCCGAGATCGCCCGCGAGCTAGTCGTCGGCGAGAGCACGGTCAAGACACACGTCACGCGCGTCCTGACCAAGCTGGGCCTCCGAGACCGGGCGCAGGCAGTGATCTATGGCTACGAGACCGGCCTCGTCACACCCGGCAAGACTGCCGGATAGGCGCGGCACGCCGCGCGGCCGTCGCCCGAGCGGCGGCCGTCCGCTCAGCGAGCTGGGTGATCACCATCGCCGTGAAGCCGACGAAGAACACGACCTCCATCACGCCGCCGAATCGGTCGAGCAGATAGGCCGCACCAAGCAGTGGATACGCGATGAGCGCCCCGATCGCCAGGGCTCGGTAGGCGGCGGCCGGGCGCGCGCTCTGCTGGCGCGTGCGCCGCTGCGCCCACACCAGCGCCACCGTGATCGCGGCGAACTCGAGAATTCCGGCGACTACGTGGATGTACTGGCTTGCGGGCAGCTCGAACCGGTACTCCAGCCGACGGCAGACGGCGTCGACCCCGTCGGCGCACACTTCGGGGAACAGCCCGCCGACCGCGCCGGCGATGGCGAAGCCCGCCATCGACAGCCATTCGCGCCGTGCACCGCGGCCCGCATCCGGCCCGATGATCAGGAACGCGGCCAGCAGGAGCAGACCCGAGGCCAGGTCGGCGTGTTGCATCGCGGCCGCGTACGGCTGGCCGCTGACCTCGAGGTTGCTGAACAGCTCGTCCGGCGAGGTCATCAGGCCAGGCTTGAACGGCACGAGAAGCCACCAGTTGTAGCCGACGAGTCCCGCAATACCGAAGGTCCAGGCGAGGAGCAGACGGAACCGCCCTCGCCTTGCGGCGGCCGAGCCCCCGTGGCCGGCCGTCGTTGCGGGCATGAGCCGGCTAGATCGCGCTGCTAGCTCGCCTGACTTCGTCACCCCGCCCCTCCAGCACACCCAGCGCCGGCCAGGGTGAGCGACTCAGCCTGGGAGAGCCCAGGCCCGTCGTCATACAGGTGACCTACCGGCCGGCAAGTAACCACCTTGCTTGCTTAGGCTAAGTAAGTAGCGAGCGAGAAGCAACTGGATATTCCGCAGCAAGAACACCTACACGCTGCGAGACCAGATCGGCCTCATAGCGGCCGCCGGGAAGTCGCGCTAACCCGCACTGGCCCGGCGAAGTTCGAACAACTCCAGCGCCAGTCCGTAGTACCTGTCGGTCTGGCCGAGATAGGTCATGCCCAGGCGCAGGCAGACGGCCTGAGATCTAGCGTTGTCGGGATCGACCAGCGCGAAGACCTGATCCAGCCGCGCCCGGCCGGCAGTCTCGCCTATCTCGACGGTTTCGGTCCCCATTCTGCTCAGCCTGAAGGCGAGGGCGACTACGCCGCGACCGGCTTCGGTGGCGTAGCCGTTGCCCCAGTGCGCGGGATTCAGGTGCCAGCCGATCTCGGCGTTGTCATTTGCGCCTGGCAATCGCGACAGGAGGACCGCGCCGACAACGGCGCCCGCCGCCGGTCCGGTCCGAAGCTCGGTAGCCCAGACGCCGTAGCGCGGGTCTTCGCGGGATCGCTGGATCCAGGAGTCCAAGCGCTCCCGCATCTGTGCCAGGGACGGCACCGGGCGCCGAGGTCGCGCACCGAGCCAGCGCGCGACCTCGGCGCGGCCGTATATCTCGAAGGCGGCCTGCGCGTCATCAGGAGTCCAGTCGCGCGCGATCAGCCGGCTGGTGCGGAAGTGCTCCATGGGCGGCATACTGCCTGCCCTGGTGCCGACCGCACCAGACGGCGGGCGACCCCGATATGACGCCGAGGCTGCCTAGTGGCAGTATCGGGTCGTGCGATGGTTCTACTACGCAGCGTCGTCACTACGGTCCCGAGCGCGTCGCATGGGCGTGGTCCTCGCTGTGTCGGCCCTTGCGGCGGTCGGGTGCGGGTCAGCGACGGGCGGTAGCGGTCAGCATGCCGCGGCAAAGTCCGACCGGCAGGCAGCGGCGAACCCCAACCTTGATCCTGGGTCCCCGCTCGGCGGCACACGTGCGCCGGACTTCTCGCTGACCAATCAGTTCGGCCAGCGGGTCTCGCTGAGCGCGTTCCGCGGCAAAGTCGTGATCATCGCGTTTACCGATTCGCAGTGCACGACCGTGTGCCCGCTGACTACGCAGAGCATGCTGGCCGCGAAGGATCTCCTGGGCCGCGCGGGCGATCAGGTACAGCTGCTCGGCATTGACGCCAACCCGGCGGCGATCAACGTCTCCGACGTCATGGCTTACTCGCAGTCCCACGGCATGGTCAATCAGTGGGACTTCCTGACCGGGACCCTGCCCGAGCTCACCGCCGTGTGGAAGCACTACGGCGTGGCGGTGCAGATCACGCAGGGTCAAGTCGACCACACGCCCGCGCTGTTCGTGATCGACCCGATGGGCCGCGAGCAGAAGGTCTACCTGACCACCATGGCATATACCAGCATTTCCCAAGCCGCGGAGCTACTGGCTCAAGAGGCGGCCAGCCTGCTCCCTAGCCATCCAGCGCTGGCGAGCACCCAGTCGCTGGCTTACATCGCCGGCTTGTCCCCGAGCAAGCAGGCGACGCTCCCGGCGCTCCCGTCGGGATCGCTGACGCTCGGGCCTGGCAGGAAGCACCTGATCGTGTTCTTCGCGACCTGGCTCAGCGAGACGTCGGATCTGCGATCGCACCTGCGCGACCTCGGCCAGTACGCGCGCGCGGCGCCCGGGGCCGGCCTGCCGGATATTGTGGCCGTCGACGAGGCGGCCACCGAGCCATCGCTCGCGGCGGTCCGCTCCTACGTTGCGAACCTCGGCACCCCGCTGGGATACCCCGTCGCCCTGGACCCGACTGGCCGGCTCGCGGACGGCTACGGCGTGCAGGATCAGCCCTGGTACGTGCTCACCACGAGCACCGGGAAGATCGTCTGGAAACACGACGGCTGGCTCTCGGTGAGCACGCTAACTGCGGCCGTAACGGCCGCGACACGTTAGCCCGGTCCCTGTCCGCCAGACCATTTACACCCTTCCACTCGGCTGCCAAGAGACGTACTATCTCAACTAATGGCCGAATGGTGGTCCATCGAAGTCCTCCACGGGGAATTCTCCGCGTTCCAGTGGCAGGACGCGTATGACTCCGAACTAATCGAGGCAGCGCTCACGAACGGCGCTCTCGACGGAACTTGGCACGCCGATCGCTGGGGCGTCGCGTTCGAGGTCTGCTTCGAGACCGAGGCCGAGTGGGAGGCATTCCGGGCGCTTCCCGTCGTGCGCGCAGCCCTCGATGCGGTCCCGGATCCAATCAATGGCCTGCTCATCTACCGCGGCCGCGGCGGAAGCTCGGCGGCAGGCAAGCCGCGGCGGCCACGACCCGCGCCGAGCGCAAGCGCGATTGCGCTGCCGGTGCCAGCGGCTGAGTCGTTCATCGACGTGACCCAGATCGCGCCGCCTGACCCGGTAATGGCGACGGCACAGGCCGGCTAACTCGGCGCTGCCCTTGTCGTGGCGGGGGCGGTACCAGATCGCCGGGCACCCTGCTACGCGGCAGCGAACCCACAGGTGGCCGAGGACCTCCTTGGATTGCGTGTTAGGGCAGTCACAGGGCATCCAGCCCACTGTCACGCGCCCTGGCGCCCACGGATGACCCGCTGGACACTCAAGCGGATAGCACCACCAGTCCGGACGGACGACTGCGCTCATCCACTCAGTAGAACATAGTTTCGAGCCGCCGATTGCCCGACTCCCTTCTTGCAGCAGGCTTTAGGCTGCCGGCATGACACAGCCAGGCCGGTTGACACCCGATAACCCCGGATCTGCGCAGTACACGGGGCCCGCAGACGACGCCCGATATGCGGCGCTCGGCCAGCTCGTCGAGGCGGCGGCGGTCATGGAGATCGCCCTGCGGATGGCCTTCTGCGTCCTGATCGGCAGCGACTACGCCGCGGTTGTCGCGGGCGGGCAGGAGACACACTGGCTGATCGAGAACTGCGACACCATCGCTCGCCACCGGGCCGATCTGATGCCGCCGCAGCGGGAGGCGATCCGGACCGCACTGCACGCCTGCCGGGACGCCAACCGCGACCGGAACCGGCTCGTTCACGACGCCTGGGGCACCGGCCCCGACGGCGCGCCAGCTTCGCTACACGGCATTCAAGGCAGCTACCAGATCACCGGCCGGACGTGGACCACTCCGGCAATCCGCGCCGTGGGCAGTGCGATCGCCGGAGCTCAGCGCTCCTTGCTCGCTGCCGTCGAGGACGCGTTTGGCGCCCGCAGCGTGCGCGTGGCAGGCCAGCAGCTAGCCGCCGACATCGCCGAGCGCGACCTTTGACGGGCTGGCACACTACCGAGAATGCAGACGACCGTTGTGGACCATCCGCTCGTCGCGCACAAGCTCACCATGCTGCGCGATATCACCACCGACACGCCCGCTTTCCGCCAGCTATGCGACGAGCTGGTGACCCTGCTCGGCTATGAGGCGACGCGCACCATCAACGTCGAGCCGGTCGAGGTCCAGACACCTGTCGACGTGGCAACCGGCGTCAAGCTCGCGCGGCCGGTCCCGCTGCTTGTGCCGATTCTGCGCGCCGGCATCGGCATGCTCGACGGGATGGCGCGGCTGCTCCCGAAGGCCGACATCGGGTTCGTGGGGCTGGCCAGGGACGAGAACACCCTCATCGCCTCCACGTACGCCACCCGGCTGCCCGCCGACCTGACCGGGCGGCAGACGTTCATCCTCGACCCGATGCTTGCCACCGGCGGTTCCATGGAGACCGTCATCCGGATGCTGCGTTACCGGAACGCGGCCAGCGTCACCGGAGTCAGTCTTGTGGCCGCGCCGGAGGGGTTGGCCAGGATCGCCGATGCGTTCCCGGAAGACAAGAGCCCGGTCCGCATCGTCACCGGGGCGCTCGACGCGCGGCTTAACGATCGCGGCTACATCGTGCCTGGCCTCGGCGACGCGGGCGACAGACTGTTCGGCACCATCTAGCGGGGGACGTTCACGCACGTCAGGCGCTCGCATATGTGGCCCGTCGACGAGCCTGGCTGGAGCTAGGCGCTCGATGTGAAGGTATGAGACAGTTGCCGCTAATAACGGCGAGCAGGGCCGGACGCCAGCGGCTACGGAGCACGGAGGTAGCACGGCATGCGCACATTTGCGAGCCTGGCGGAGTTCGTCGCGGCCAAAGGCGAGAGCCTGGGCTTCAGCGACTGGCACAAGATCACCCAGGAGCAGGTGAACGCCTTCGCGGACGCGACGGGCGACCATCAGTGGATCCACGTCGACATCGACCGCGCCGCCAGCGGACCGTTCGGCGGCACGATCGCGCATGGCTACCTCACGGTTTCGCTGCTCCCGATCCTGTCGATGGAGATCTTCCGCATCGAGAACCTCACCATGGGCATCAACTACGGGCTGGACCGGGTTCGCTTCCCCTCGCCGGTGCTGACTGGCTCGTCCATCCGGGCCGAGGCAACGCTGACCGACGTCAAGCAGACGCATCTTGGCTCGCTTGCGTCTATCCGGATGCGGGTGGAGATCGAGGGTCAGGAGAAGGCCGCTTGCGTGGCCGACACGCTATCGCTCTTTGTGGGCTAACTCGTCACCTAGCCGGTCCGGGCAACAGCTGCGCGGCGGCAGCCGCTAGCACCGACTCGCGGCCGGCATACGGCCCGTCCGGACGGGGCCAGTGCGTCACGACGTCGGTGAAGCCGAGCTCGCCGGCTCGGCCTGCCGCGTCGGCGAGGTAACCAGCACTGGACAACGCGTACGTGCCCGATGCGTCCAGCGAGAGGTACTTGGGCACCATGGCCGGATCGCGACCGACTTCCCGCAGCGCCTCGTCCATCCTCTGCAGCCCGGCACCGACGCCGCGCCACCATGTCGCGACGTTGTCGCTCGGCCTGCCCGTCGTCACCCATCCCTCGCCGTATCGAGCGGCTAGCGCGATCGAGCGCGGCCCGTTCGCGGCCATGAGAAACGGAACACGTGGCTGCTGAACGCAACCGGGCAGGTTACGCGCGTCGACGGCGCGGTAGTAACGCCCGGTCCAGGTGACGTGGTCGGTACGCAGCAGCAGGTCGAGCACCTCGGTGAATTCGCCGAATCTGTCGGCGCGCTGCCGCGGCGTCAGCTCGGGCCCGCCAAGCACCTTGTTGTCGTAGCTGCTGCCGGTAGCCCCGGCGCCGAGCCCAAGCATGAACCGGCCGCCACTGATGTCGTCTAGCGCCGTCAGCTGGCGCGCGAAGCTGACCGGATGCCGGAAGTTCGGTGATGCGACGAAAGTGCCTAGCGTGATCCGGGATGTGACGAGCGCAGCGGCCGTCAGGGTCGGCATTGCGTCGAACCACGGCCCGTCGACTAGCGAGCGCCAGCCAAGGTGATCGTAGGTCCACGCGTGATCGAAGCCGTACTCCTCGGCCTGTCGCCACCGCCGCGCTGCGTCCTGCCAGCGCTGGTCGGCCAGGATGATGATGCCGAACCGCATTCCTCGCACGACTAGCGCGATCCGGAAGCTTGCTTCAAAGCATCGAGGAACGCGGCCGCCCAGCGATTGACGTCGAACTCGCGGACGCGGCGGCGCATGCTGCGCATCCGGCGCCTTGCCTCGGCCGGCGAAACTGTCGCGGCCCGCACTATCGCATCCTTCATACCCTCGATGTCGTGCGGGTTGACCAGGAACGCGCCGCTGAGCTCGTCGGCGGCGCCAGTGAACTCGCTGAGCACGAGCGCGCCGGTCTCATCCTCGCGGCACGCCACGTACTCCTTCGCCACCAGGTTCATGCCGTCCCGCAGCGACGTCACCAGCATGACGTCGGCGGCAAGATACAGGGCGGCCATCTCGTCCGAGGCGTAGGTCTGATGCAGGTAGTGGATCGGCGGGCTGCCTAGCTCCCCGTGATCCCCGTTGATCCTGGCGACCGTGACCTCGACCTCGTCACGCAGCAGCCGGTACTGCTCGACCCGCTCCCGGCTAGGGCTGGCGACGAGCACGAGGACCGTCTGGAGCGAGCCGAATCGGCCCTCGCTGAGAAGCTCGCCATACGCGTTCAGGCGGTGCAGGATCCCCTTGGTGTAATCCAGCCGGTCGATGCCGAGCAGCACGACGTCAGGCTCGCCCAGTGCCTGCCGGTTATCCGCTGCTTGAGCGCGTACCTTCTCCTGCTTGACGAGATCGGCGTAACCAGCCCAGTCGATGGAGATCGGCAGCGTGGCCGTCTGCACGTTCCGGCTCACTTCAGGCGAGCGGCGTCGCCGGGAGTAGGGATCATCGGTGTTCGCGGCGGTGGTCTCATCAACAGAGCCCTGACCGCCGGCCGGCACCCGCACGATCGAGCCGCTGGTGACCATGCCAGCCGCCTGTCGGCACGCCCGCAGGAAGTTGGCCGAGTCGCCGTGCCGCTGGAATCCGATCAGGTCCGCGCCGAGCAGGCCGTTAACGATCTGGCGTCGCCAGGGCAGCTGCGCGAAAATCTCATAGCCAGGGAACGGGATGTGGATGAAGACCCCGATGCTCAGGTCGCCGCGCTGATCGCGGAGCATCTTGGGGACCAGCTGCAGCTGGTAGTCGTTCACCCACACCGTCGCGCCGAGCGCTGCCTGCTCCGCCACGGCTCGCGCGAATCGCTGGTTGACGCGGGCGTACGAGTCCCACCACGGCCGCCGGAACTCCGGCGGCGCGATCACGTCGTGATACAGCGGCCACAGCGTGGCATTGCTGAATCCCTCGTAGAACTCACGAACTTCGTCGGCTGAAAGGCCGACAGCGACAAGGTGCATGCCGGCGACCTCGAACGGCTCCGGTGCGTCACCGGCCGCGCCCATCCAGCCGACCCAGGCGCCGCCCGCATCGCGCATGACCGGGTCAAGCGCGCTCACGAGCCCGCCGGGACTAGGCCGCCACTCGTCTCCTTCCAGACCATGGATCAAGTCGACCGGGAGCCGACAGGCCGCGACCACGAAGTTGTGCTTACCAACGGGCCAGCGCGCCTCGTCCAGAGGCGCCTCGGCCTCGGCTGCGACATGGTCGGACCGCGCTGGCTCGTGCCAGGTAGCCTCGTTCTCGGCAGACTTCAGTGTCAGCAACTCCCTCCGGGACAAATGCGGCCAGTTCGGGCACGACCGTACTCGTGGCGCTTCCCGAAAGTTACCGCGCCACGGGATGACTACTCCGCGCGCGGTCTTGTCTGGACCATCTATGCTGCCCGTTCGAGGAGCCGGAATCGGCGAACGCGGAGTTTCGCCAAGTTTCAGCTCACGGCGGCAGCCCGGGACCGGGCCGCCGAGCTCGCCGCCATCCGCACGTTCGGCTGGCGGGAATCCGCGCTCAGCCGGCTCGTCATCACCGAGGGCGCCATCATCGGCCTGGCCGGGTCCGCCGCCGGAGCCGCACTCGGCCTGACCGTAGCCGCCAAGTTCGCCGCGCAGCCGCCGGCCGGCCTGTATGCCATCGCCGGGGCCGCCGTCATCGCCGGCCCGGCCATCACCGCCGCCGCCGCCCTGCTACCCGCGCAGGCTCTGCGAAGAATGCCCGCCGCGCACCTCCTCGGCGAAGAGTAGCTGCTGCACGGGCTGTCGGCCCGTCGCGCGACCTGCGTGGTCGCTACGATCATGACCCACGGGGGACACTCCCCGTTGAACCCGCCGCGGGACAACAGCAGAGAGCCAGACACACCCAGAATGACAGATCCGTACGCAGCCGCGGCCGCCAGCGCGGAGCGGCTGGCAGAAGCAACCGGAAAGCCGCGCCACGACATTGCCGTGGTCCTCGGCTCCGGCTGGGCGGCAGCGGCGGACGCCCTCGGAACGGCTGACGGCCAGCTCCCGTTCGCCGACCTCGGCGAGCTGGCGGCGCCGACCGTGCCCGGCCACCTGGCCGTGGTCCGCTCCGTGCCAGTCGCGGGCCTCGAGACGCTTGTGTTTCTTGGCCGCACCCACTTGTACGAGGGCCACCCCCCCGCGACGGTGGTGCACGGAGTACGCACGGCGATCGCAGCCGGTTGCCGGACCGTGGTGCTCACCAACGCCGCAGGCGGGATCGAAGCCGGATTCCGGCCGGGCCAGGCCGTGCTCATCAGCGATCACCTCAACCTGACCGGCAAGTCGCCGCTGTCCGGACCGCCGCCACCGCCGGGGTATCCGCCGAGATTTACGGATCTGACGGGTCTGTACTCCGCCGATTTGCGGGCCGCCGTGCGCGCCACCGGCCACGATCTCGCCGAGGCCGTCTACGCCGGGCTGCCGGGCCCGCACTACGAGACGCCGGCCGAAATCCGCATGCTGCGAGCTGCGGGTGCCGGGCTGGTCGGCATGTCCACAGTCCTCGAAGCGATCGCCGCGCGGCATCTCGGCGCCCGGGTGCTCGGCATCTCGCTCGTCACCAACGTCGCAGCTGGCCTGTCCGAGCAGGCGCTCGACCACGGTGACGTCGTCGCGGCCGGGCAAGAGTCGGCCCCGCGCCTTGGCGAGCTGCTCGCGGCCATCCTGCCAGCCCTGGCTTGACCCATGGAGATCAAGGAGGCGCGAGCGCAAGCAGCCGAGTGGATCGCCCACGACATAGACGACCAGGACAAGGCAGACCTCAGCGCCCTGATGGCAGACGAGTCGCCAGCGGCCGCGGCCGAGCTGACGGACAGGTTCGCACGCCGGCTGAGCTTCGGTACGGCCGGGCTGCGAGGCGCCGTAGCCGCCGGACCGAACCGCATGAACACGGCGACTGTCACCGCCACTACCGCGGCGCTCGCGAGCTGGCTGCTCGACCGCGATCCGCAAGCAGCGGCGGCCGGTGTCGTGGTGGGCTGCGACGCGCGCAACCGCAGCGTCGAGTTCGCCGCGCAGACGGCCAGGGTCCTGGCCGGTGCCGGCGTCCGCGTTCATATGCTGCCGAGCAGGCAGCCGACCCCGTTCCTTGCGTATTCGATCCGGCACCTCAGGGCCGCCGCCGGTGTCATGATCACGGCCAGCCACAACCCGCCCGCCGACAACGGCTACAAGCTCTATCTGAGCGACGGGGCGCAGATCGTGCCGCCCGCCGACACTGACATCGAGGCGGCCATCGAGGCCGTCGGCGCCCTCTCCGACATTCCCCTGGCGCCGCCAGATAGCCCGCTCATCACTCGGTACGGCGAGGACAGTACTCAGGCGTACCTGGACGCCATCATCACCGAGCTGGGCCGGGCACCGGGCAGCGCGGCCTGGCTTCGTTTTGTCTACACCCCCTTGCATGGCGTCGCCGGCCGGCTGGCGCTGCGCGCGTTCGAGCAGGCCGGTTTCGCGGCACCGGACATCGTGGACGCTCAGTTCGAGCCGGATCCGGACTTCCCGACGGTCCGGTTCCCGAACCCGGAGGAGCCCGGAGCGCTGGACCTCGCGATCGCGCGAGCCAGGCGCTCGGGCGCGGACCTGATCATCGCCAACGATCCCGATGGCGACCGGCTGGCTGTCGCGATTCCCGACCCGGATGCACCCGGCGGCTACCGGCAGCTCACTGGCGATCAAGTCGGCGCCCTGCTGGGTTCCTTCCTGCTCGGCCGGCTGGCCTCGGATCCCGGCACGGACATATCGCGGCAGCTCGTCGTCAGCACTGTCGTGTCCGGCTCGCTGGTGACGAACATCGCCGCTGCGGCTGGCGCTCAGCACGCCCAGACGCTCACGGGTTTCAAGTGGATAGTCCGCGCGGCCGACCTTCGGCAGGGCGTCCGGTTCGCGTTCGGCTATGAGGAGGCCCTCGGATACGCCGTGACCGGCGCGGTACGCGACAAGGACGGCATCAGCGCCGCGCTCGCAGTGCTGAGCTTGGCCGCCGAGGCATGGTCGGCGGGCGGGTCGCTCCAGGACGCCTATGATGCGCTCGAGATCGAGCACGGCGTACATCTCACGGCCCAGGTGACGCTGCCGACCGAGGCAACGGTGTACGTGATGTCTCGGTTGCGCGCGGCGGCGCCCACGGAATTGGCTGATGAACCGGTCACTGACGTGACCGACTACAGCGGCGGGACGTGGGAGCTTCCGTCCGCCGACATGCTCAGTTACTCTGTCCGCGGCGCCCGCGTCGTCATCCGGCCGAGCGGCACCGAGCCAAAGATCAAGGCGTACCTGGAAGTCGTGGAGCCCGTCGCCGGGCGCGCGCTCGCCGCGGCGCGGCGGGCCGCGGCCGCGAAGATGGATCGGCTGCGCGGCGCGGTCGCGGATCTGCTCGCCTAGCTCAGGCGTCGCCCGCGCTAGTCTTCCACCGCCAGTATCACGTCCGACGCCTTGACGACGGCCACGACGTGCGTGCCCTCGGTCAGGCCGAGTTCGTCCGCCGCTTCGACGGTGATCGAGGCGACAAGCCGGGTCCCGCCGGCGTCGAGCGTAACGTTCGCGGTCGCCTCGCCCCTGGTGATTCCGGTAACCGTCGCGCTGATCTTGTTGCGCGCGCTCAGCCGCATGGTCTGCTCCGATCCTGTGCTCGTCGTCGCCTGGAAATGCATGCTCCTCAATACTGCCCGGAAGTTCCCTGGTCATCGCCATCAGGCGGCCGTTTGCCGTGCTCGCCCGCGAGGTGGCAAGCTCATAGGCATGGGCAGTCCGGAGCACGCGCAGCACGGTCACCAGCACGCACACGAGCACGGCGCGTCTGAAGAGCATTCGCATCCGGGTCATGGGAAGGCCGGACACATCCACGACGCGAGCTGCGACGTCGCTCACGGAGTGGCGGCTGCGCCAGCCGAAGACAAAGTCCTGGTCGCTGTCTTCGCAACGCCGGTCGCGAGATTCCTGCTTCGCTACGGCGCCGACGCCGGCTACCGGACGGTGCTGATCGAGCCGGACGGCGAGCGCGCCAAGGAGACCAGCGCCGACAGCTTCGAGCTCGCCGATTGCCTCGACGGAGTCCCGGCCCATCGCACTGACTTCGTCGTGACCGATCACCATCGCCCCGAGCTCGGCGTCCAGCTACGTGACGCGCTAACAGCCGGCACCCGCTGGGTGGGCATCATGGGCAACCCGCGGCACGATGCGCCGCACGTTGCTGCGCTGACCGAGCTCGGCGTGCCGGCTGGCGAGATTGACAAGGTGCACAGGCCGATCGGGTTGAACATCGGCTCGCACACTCCGGCGGAGATCGCCATCGCGACGCTCGCTGGCCTCATCGCCGACCGGAACGGTAAGCCGGGCGGCTTCGAATTCTGATCCACTGGCGTTGGCAAACGTCCGGCCGCGCAGGTTCAGTGGAGGGAGCGGACAGTGCCGGAGCAGCCTGACTACTCGGGAACGCCGCTAGTGCGCAAGCTCGGTATCGGCGATGGCGACGAGATAGCGCTGATCGGCGCCCCGGAGCGATTCGAAGACACGCTCGGCGAGCTGCCCGATGTGGCGAGCGTGCACACCGACCTCGTCGAAGACGCGCGCTACGACGTCATCGTCGCGTTCGTCACTGAGCGGGCCGAGCTAGAGGCTGAATTGCCGCGGCTGCGGGCCCGGATGGCGCCGGCCTGCGGGCTGTGGATCGCCTTCCCCAAGCGCACGTCCGGGCTACCGACAGATATGAGTGATCACGTCATCCGCGACGTGGCACTGCCGACCGGGCTGGTGGACAACAAGGTGTGCGCCATCGACGCCACCTGGACTGGCGTGCGCCTGGTGATCCGCCGCGAGAACCGCTAGCACGCCGCGATCGTGCCGCGCCGCCACAGGTGCGCCTTCGTGCAGAGCCTTGCGCAATTCGGCGGGTGCACCTGGATCAGGGTTAAATCGGGGACTTTCCCGATGGTGAAGCCGCGGTCGGCCCGGCAGTGTGGAGGCATGAACAGCTTCACCGAAGGACCTGGATCCCAAGAACCGCCGGCTGATGGCGCGGGCCACGACACGCCGACGAGCCGGCCGCACCCGCCGCTTCGGCGCCCGGTCAACGGCCGCATGCTGGCCGGCGTTGCGGCTGGCATCGGCCAGCACTTCAATGTGGACGTCACGATCGTGCGGATCGTCTTCGCCGTGCTGACGATCGTCGGCTTCACCGGCATTGCCCATCTCGGCGGTATCCCCCTCTACCTCGGCGGCATCCCGCTGTACCTGGCCTGCTGGCTGCTAATCCCGGAGGAAGGCAGCGAGCACTCGATCGCCAGCGCGTTCCTCAAGAACCGCCAGAGCCGCTCCAGCTGATCGCCTGGCGCTACTCGACCACCAGCTCGCCCTCGAACTTGCCGAGGTCCTCTCGGTATAGTTCGAGGCCGACGCCGTTCGGGTCGCGGAAGTACATGCTGTTGTCGGCGCCGCGGTCCGGACCCAGGTAGTCCACGCCTGCCGCTTCCAGCTTCTTCCTCGCGGCGTCGAACTGGTCAGCAGTAACAGAGATGGCGAGGTGCTGGACACCGCCGATCGTCTCCTGCCACACCGGGTGCTCGTGTCCGGGGAAGTCGAAAAAGCCGAGCAAGTTGTGGTTGCCGATGTCGAAGAAGAAGTGGTTCGACCCTGCGTAGTCGCGATTCTCGACGAGCTCGACCAGCGGGAAGCCGAGGAACTCCTGGTAGAACTTGATGGTTTCCTCGGAGTCCTTCGCAATGAGAGCCAGGTGATGGACTCCGCTCACGGTGCTTGCTGGCCTGCCGGCCAGTGGTCGGAGGTACCGCTTCCGTAGCTCTTCACGGCGCTCGCGCACTCGCGCGAGTTCCTCGCCCTGCGGCTCTGGCATTGCTAGCTCCTTAGCTCACCGGCCTGCCGACTGGGATCGGCTCGGTTTGGAACCGCCCCGACTCCAGTGTCGCGCAGCCTGTCAACGAGCCGCGGCCACCCCGCCACTACGTTCCGGTGTCATACGTCAGTAGCGTGCAGATCCGCATCTTCGGGCTGCATCCGATGGCGATGCATCCATCCGTGGAATCCGTGCAGCTCGGCCGCCAGCTCGGGCGGCGGTACGGCGATAACCGGGCAGCGCGCGTGACCGAGGCAGTACTTGCTGACCTTGCAGGCGGTCATGCGCAGAGCGCCGCGCCGTCCCGCGCCGATGACGAGCACGTCGCCGGGCTCACTGGCCAGGTCGCTCAGAACCAGGCCCGCAGGACCGCGCACGATGCTCGGGGCGAATTCGAGATCGGCGGGCGGACCGCCGATAGCGAGACCGATGGCCTGCCACAGCCGTTCCCAGGCTGCTTGCTTCCAGGCGGTCCGCAGTTGGGGGCACGGAGCCCGCCGGTCGGCGAGTTCGCCGCCAGGTGGTGTCCATGCCAGCACCGGTGCCAGGACTGAGTCGTCGGTTCTAGCCAGCCCAGCCGCGTATCGCAGTGCCTGGAGGCTTCCTGGCGATCCGCTCACTCCGGCGATGACCCTACGCGCGCGCATCTCACGGCTCCTTCCCGCAGCGAGGCTGCCAGTTAATCGCGGGAATCTACTGATGGGCCGTCCACTAACAGCCTCCATGCGACTTGGCCGCGCGTGCAAGCACATTCCATACATTTGGCGTCTTAAACTCGCCTCCACGCCGCGGCTAGGCCCACGAGAAGTGGGATGCGCACTCCGCGCCGAAACCCGCACCAGCACCCGAACATCGCCCGGCTGGCTACCGCGCGCTGGCGCGAACGCAGGAGTTGTGATGTCGAATCTCGTTTGATAGTCTCTCTCGTATTAGAGCTACGGTCACTTTGTCGGCGGTAGCCCACCTGGTAGGTCAGGAGCCGTTCCCATGGAAGATCTGCAGTTCGCCGCCGCTCAGACCAGCCGCCGGTGGTGGGCGCTAGGCGCCCTCTCAGTCAGCGTTCTGGTTGTCGGCCTTGACCTGTTCGTTCTTTCGCTCGCGCTGCCGACGCTGTCGGTCGACTTGCACGCCTCAACCGGCGACCTCCAGTGGTTCGTCGATGCATACAGCCTCGTCCTGGCGGCGGCCCTGCTCCCGGCCGGGCTGCTCGGCGATCGGCTCGGCCGCAAGCGGCTGCTGATCGGCGCGCTGGTGATGTTCGGCATAGCGTCGCTGGCATGCGCGTACTCGTCATCGACAGGCGAGCTGATTGCAGCCCGCGCCGTGCTCGGCCTCGCGGCCGCCGTCATCTTGCCGCTGTCCCTCGCCGTGCTCCCGGTAATGTTCTCGCCTGCCGAGCGGCCGCGGGCTATCGCCATCGTTGGCGGTGCCACGTTCATCGGCTACCCGCTTGGCCCGATCCTGGGCGGCTGGCTGCTCGACAACTACTGGTGGGGTTCGGTCTTCCTGATCAACGTGCCAATCGTTCTGCTGGCGCTTGCGGCCGTCGTGTTCCTGATGCCTGAGTCGCGCGGCACTGCGAAGTTCCGCCTAGACGGAACCGGCGTGCTCATCTCCAGCGTCGGTCTGGTCACCCTGACGTATGGCGTCATTCGAGCGGGCCAGAACGGGTGGTCGGATGCGAGCGCGGTCGGCGCCATGGCGGCTGGCGCGGTCATTCTGACGGCCTTCATTTTCTGGGAGCGCGGGGTCGGTCGTCGCGGGCACCCTCTTGTCGATCTCAGCCTGTTCCGCTCGGCCGGCTTCACGTGGGGCACCATCCTGGCGACGATGATCTCGTTCGCCCTCTTCGGTCTGACGTTCGCGATGCCCCAGTTCTTCCTCGACGTCAAGGGCCTCAACTCCCTCGCCAGCGGTATCAGGTTGCTGCCGCTCATCGGCGGGCTGGCGGTCGGCCTTGGTGTAGGTCAGCGGCTGCAGAGCCCGCGCAAGTCAGCGGGCGGCGGAGCCGAAAGGCCGCCACTGCTGACCGCGCGGCCTGTCGGCGCGGGCGGCTTCGCGATCATGGGCGCCGCGCTAGCGGTTGGCACGGTCACATCCCCTGCTAGCGGGACCGGGTTTATCTCGGCCTGGTTCGCGATCACGGGCTTCGGACTTGGCCTGGCGATGCCGACCATGCTCAACGCCGCGCTCAGCGCGCTGGCGCCAGAGCGCAGCGGTTCCGGGTCGGCCCTCATGACCGCCATGCGGCAGGTCGGCGCAACGATCGGCGTCGCCGTACTCGGCACCGTGCTCAGCTCCGTCTACCGCGGCCAGCTCAACCCGACCGGACTCCCGGCGGCCGTGGTGGCGGCGGCCAAGAGCAGCGTCGGCACCGGCGTGGCGGTGGCGACGCGGCTCCATTCACCACAGCTGCTGACCGCGGTACACACCGCGTATGCCGGGGGGGTCGACATGATGCTGTGGGTCTGCGCGGCGATCGCTATAGCTGCCGCTGTCCTCGCGGCGCTATTCCTGCCACGCCAGCCCACTGACGCCGGACAACCAGGTGGCGCCGCCCAACTGGGCGGTGCGGCCCAGCGAGCGACCGCCGGGGTGGCCGACGCCGAACTAGGCGCGACTGGGGCAGAATGACTGGCATGACCGAGGTGCCTGCTAGTACGGGCGGCCTGCGCGAGCGCAAGAAGGCCAGGACGCGCGCCTCGATCCGAGAGCAAGCGCTCCGGCTGTTCCGGGAGCAGGGTTACGACGCGACCACCATCGAGCAGATCGCCGCCGCCGCCGAGGTATCCCCGGCCACCTTCTTCCGGTACTTCCCGACCAAGGAGGACGTGGTCCTGCAGGACGACTTCGACGTCGTGACGCTTGAGGCTCTGCAAGCGCAGCCGCTCGACTTGAGCCCGATCGCAGCGTTCCGCGGTGCCGCGGCGTCACCGGATCACGTCGGGGTCCGGGACCACCGATCTGTTCATTTTTCCCGGGTTCGACTTCAAGGTGATTGCCGGGCTGCTCACGAATTTCCATCTGCC
>DATIOU010000122.1:0-20540 GCA_035472835.1 Streptosporangiaceae bacterium
GTATGGTGCTGGGATTGAGGGCGGACTGGGCAATCGTGGGCGTGTCGTGGTGTCTGGTCTTGGTCAACGGGATGTGCCCCGGGATCGGCGAGGACCGCTCTGACCACCGGCTTGGTCTTGGCCTTCAGTAGTGCTGGCAGCGAGGCCGAGCTCGTCTCCGAGCAGGCGGTATGGCCGGACCGCCATGGAACGACCATCGGGAGCGTCACGTCGACAGCGAGCGAGTAGGAGCGACCGAAGTAGTCCGGTGCCCAAATCCCCCCTCGAAGCCACGCAGTCGCGCGCGGAGCAGCATTGACTCTTGTCGGAAGAGGAGAGCGAGATGACTGAACGCATTTCGTTGGAGGGGAAGGTCGCGGTTGTGACTGGGGCGGGTCGCGGGCTGGGGCGGGCATACGTCGAACTTCTCGCCGAACGCGGTGCCCGGGTCGTGGTGAACGACCTGGGGAACGACGTAGCGGGGTTCGGGGAGGACTCCACGGTAGCGGAACAGGTGGCCGACCTCATTCGGTCACGCGGAGACGAGGCAATCGGGAATGACAGCGATGTTTCCACCCCTGAAGGTGGCCGTGACCTGATCGCGACGACCATCGAGCATTTCGGGAGAATAGACCTTCTCGTGAACAACGCTGGTATCTGCGGAAGCCAGCTATTCGACGACGCCACCCTCGACGATTTCGATGACTATTGGCGCGTGCACCTCGGCGGGCCAGTCAACACGGTGAAGGCTGCCTGGCCGTATATGGTCGCACGGCGCTATGGGAAGATCATCCTCACGACGTCAGTCAGCGGCCTGTTCGGACTACGTGGCCAAGCCACCTATGCGGCGGCCTAGTGCGCAGTAGTCGGATTGATGCGCATTCTTGCAATTGAAGGTGCTGAGCATCTGATCCTCGTGAACACCATTTCGCCAAACGGGTACACGAGGATGCACCCGGCCGCGGGATCCCGCGTGGCTGAAGCAGATGGGAAAGCCGCCTGGCCGGTTGCTGCTGTTGCGCCGGCGATCGTGTGGCTGGCAAGCGATGGTTGTTCGGAGACGAACAGCATCTACCACGTGGAAGCCGGAGCAATCCAACGTATCGCCATCGTCACGGGACCTGGCTTCTTCGATCCACATCTGACACCCGAGAGCATCGCCGAGAACTACGCAAAGGTCGAGTCGATCGAGGGCTTCTCCGAACCGGGTTCGTTCGAGCCCGATACGTAGTACGCAGACCTGAATACCTGCAGCGGCGAGATCTTGAGGACCGGAGTTACGTCATGGAGACCTCGACATGGCCCAGACGTGCGCGCGACAAACCACACGCTGACGTCGGCTCCATCGCGCACCCATTCCCCGCTCGGAGCGGGGCATCGCTCGTCGGGTGCGACCGCTTGGAGCCGCCCAGATCGGCGCCTCGGCGCGCGGTTATCGAGAACTCTCCACGCGGTTGGCTATCCTGGCCACCGCAGAGCAGGTGGGCGGCCAGGCCGTATGTTTATGCATTGCCAGCGCCGGGCGTGAATGCCCGCTCGTGCCGCCTTTCGGGCGTTTGCGCTCGTTGAATTGGGGCGCCCGCCGACCGAGAATGATGTGGCGATCGCGCTGACGTGACAGGAGGTCGGATGGGTGACGTCGACCCTTGGGTTGCGTTCGAACGTCTCTCCCACGTGGACCCGACTCATCTCACGCACGCGCAAAGGCGGCTGGTCGCATTGGGCCGACTGCGGGCCGAGGTGAATAACGGCGGCTTTCATCAGTACTTCTTCAACTCAGCTGGCGACCTTGTGCATGACGCAGTGGATGCAGCCGAGGCGTCTGGCCTCACCGACCTTGCGCTGCTGATCCGGCGTGCCCTTGACATGCTCGATGTACAGGACCCGGCTGATCGCCGGGCACGCGAAGACTCCCTGGATGACCTGGATCCCGAGCAGCTCGCGGACATCGATGACGCCTATTACGCCCTTGAGGCGTCGGCTGACCTGGACTCTGCCATGCGCGGGTTCATCATGAGCTAACCGAGACACGGAAGGAACCGGTCACAAGACGGCCATCCGCTAGTAACTCCTCGAAGCGCGTCGGTGCTGGATGTGGAGACGTCCTCCTGATGCGGTTGTCGGGCTTGGTATCCCAGCGCATCGAGGAGGACGTCCATGAGCGACCGTACCGGCTTGTCCCGGGGAGACCGCAACCGCAACTCGCGGCTGGCGCGGATGAGGCAGCTGCTGCCGGCGGACAACGCGATCGTCGGTGTCGACCTGGCCGACAGCAAGCAGGCTGCAGTGGTGACCGGCCATGACTCAAGAGTGATCGCGCGCCGGCGGGCGACAGCCAGGGCGTGGGAACTGGGCGGGCTGCTGGACTGGGCCATCGGCAGCGCCGTAGCGGCAGGTTTCGCGTCGGTGACGGTGGCCTGCGAGCCGACGGGGCACCGGTGGCGGGTCGTGAGCCAGCTGGCCGCGCAGCGGGGCCTGGCGCTGGTGTGCGTGCAGCCGCTGCTGGTCTGCCGTGCCCGCGAGGGCGAGGACCTGACTTTCGATAAGTCCGATCCGAAGGACGCGGTCATCATTGCCCGGCTCGCTGCGGGCCTGCACTGCTACGAGCCCGAGCACGCCGACGCGGTGTGGGCCCGGCTGCGGCACCTGGGCGCGCGCCGCCTGCAGCTGACCGGAGATGCGACTGCGGCGGTGAACCAGGTCCGGGACCTGCTGGAGTGCGCCTGGCCGGCGGTGCTGGAAGCGGCGGGCAAGCCGTTCCGGGCGGCTACCTGGTGCGCCGCGGTGACGGTGGCGCTGGACCGCGGCGCCGCTGATGTGGCCAGGGTGCGCCGGCTCGGCCCGGCCCGGTTCGAGGCCGCGGCGCGCCGCGAGCTGCCCCGCTGGGACGCGACCCGGCCGTGCCTGCGGATCGTCCGCGCCGTCTGGTCGGCTTTAACCGATCCCGCTGGCGTGATCGCGCACCGGCCCGGCGCGCTGGAACGCGCCGGCCTGGCCATGGCCGACTGGCACGACACCCTGGAACGGATGGCCGCAGCCGAGACGCGGATGACCGGCGTGCTGGACGACCTGAATCTAACGGAGCTGGTCACCAGCATCGCCGGGCTCACCGCCGTCGGCGCGGCCGCGATCCTGGCGGAAACCGGCGACCCGGCCCGGTTCGCCGCCCCCAGGTCGCTGGCCAGGCACGCCGGACTGTGCCCGCGCGACAACGCCTCCGGCGGCTACCAGGGCAAGACCTCGATCTCCGGGCGTGGCCGGCCCGGCCTGCGGGTCGCGGCCTGGCGGGCGGTGTGGGCGGCGCTGCCCGACAACCCGGTGATGGCCGCCCGGTTCACCTACCTGACCAGCCGCGACCATAACCGGCTCGCCCGCCAGCAGGCCCGCACCGCGTGCGCCGCCGCGCTGCTGCGCTGGCTGCATGTCGTCATCACCCGGCAGGTGACCCGGGGCCCCGGCGACCGCCGCTGGCGGCAGGGCTCCGCTGCGGGCGGCCGCGTGAACGCCACCAGACACCGCGGCCCGCGGCGGCCAGCGACCCGGGCGGGGCGAGCCCGCACGTCCCTCGAGGAACCACCTCGCGCAAGAGCATGGGCAGCCCCGCCCGTCTCCTCACCGAGCTCGATTCACGCTGTCGGGAACAACCCGCTTGAAAGCTAGGCAGAGCACGAGGAGACGGCGGAGCACCCGCCCGACTTGACACTGGTCGCGTTACAGTGCTCGTGCCGCAAGCAGCGCTCTTATCAATCTCGCGAGACACGAGTTGTGCATCTAGCACCGCGTGCCAGTCGTCGTGTCTGCGCGCTCGGGCGGCTCGTGACGCGCGTATGCGTGATGGCTTCCGCGGCCGTCACGCGTCTCATGTATCAGATGCTGCTAGCCGGAAAGTGCCTTAGACAACGAAGGGATGCCTGATGGAGATCATTAATCTGGGTGAGGCGGATGGGCTGCCACCGGTGGATTGGGCCGCAGTCGTCGAGCGGCTGGCTGCGGGGTCGGCGCCAGCCCCGGACGCGGTGAACTCCCGCACGACCTGGCTGTCCACCGTCAACCAGGACGGTAGCCCGCATGTGACGGCGGTCGGTGCCCTGTGGCTCGACGGCACGTTCTGGTTCCAGACGGGCCCGGGCACGCGGAAGGGACACAATGTGGCGCGGGATCCGAGGTGTTCGATCGCGGTGTCGGTCCGCGACGCGGACGTCGTCATCGAGGGTGACGCCGCGCGAGTGACCGAGCCGGGCGCGGTGGCGCGTGCCGCGAAGGCGTGGGCTGACAATGGTTGGCCGGCCGAACCCGACGACAGCGGGTCGGGCATCACTGCCCCGTTCAACGCACCGTCGCAAGGACCACCACCGTGGAACGTGTATCGCATCGAGCCACGCTCAGCGATCGTGACCTTGACGGCGGAGCCGGGCGGCCTGACTCGCTTCCGGTTCTGAGGCCGGGCGGGACGGGTCAGTTATCCGCACCTGCCGCCGGTATCGCCTCTAGCGCACCGCCGCGGGGCATGGCACTGTGCCGCTAGTGGATACGGACTACGAGGACGGGCTGCTGGCGCGCGAGCCAGCGCCACCGTATGAGGGCGAGGGCACCTTCGCTCTGTGGCATTACAGCGAGGACCCCGGGCTAGGCCACTTCAGGCCGCACGTGCCGGCCACCAACCGGGAAGCCGCACCGCTGGTGTGGGCGGTAGATACCCGGCACGCGCCGCTGTTCTGGTTCCCCCGACACTGCCCGCGCGGCTGCATATGGCCGGGGCCGGCGACCACACCCGAGGACCGTGAGCGGTTCTTCGGCCAAAGCGCCGCTAGCCGCGTCCATGTCATCGAGTCCGGGTGGCTGGCCCGCATGCAAGGCAGCCGTCTGTATGCCTACCGGCTGCCCGCCGGGGCATTCCGGCCGCACGAGGTCGGCGGCTACTGGGTGTGCGACGAGCCAGTGCAAGCCATCGAGCGGGTCGTCGTCGATGATCTGGTCGGAAGGCACGCCCTGGCGCGCATCGAGCTTCGCATCACGCCGTCTATCTGGCCTTTCTGGCGGCGGGTCACCCATTCGACCGTGGAATTCAGCGGGTTGAGGCTGCGCAATGCCGCCGCTCCCTCCGACCAGGTCAGCTAGTCCAGTGGCACAAAGCGGCCCACGCTCCACGCACCGAACGCGCTGTCATGCCGCGATCCGCTCGCCGTCTATCCCAGCGGGCAGCCCACGTTCAGCGCGGCCATGGGCGGGTCTGTAGTTACGGCAGCTTCCTGCGGCGTCGCGCAGCCGCCACGCGCCGAGCCCGGTCGTATCCACTGCGGTCTCCATCCCGGAACCCCGAGTGCGGCCCGGCCAGATCCAGGGCCAGATGGCGGAACACGTTCAGCGGGTCGGTGCTGTAGCCCGGGTAGGCGCCGCTCACGCCTGTGCCGCGCAGATAGTCGGCATGGGAGAGGGTGGCGTCGCCCCAGCCGTAAGACGGAAATGAAATTCGAGATACTGGGTGCCCTTGGTGAACCGGCTGGCGGCGAAGGCGCCGCCAGATCCGTGTCCTTGACCGGTGAGCTGGAAGGTGAACCCGGCGGGCGACAGCACGTGCTCGAGAATGGCGGAACCCGCTGAGATGATCTCTACCGGGTCTGGTGCGGCTGCCATCCTCCTATTCTCCATCGTGATAGAAATCAGCAACCAGCCCACGACCGCTCATCAGCACCGGGCGCTCAGATTTCCGGCACGTATACCGCGGGATCATGGTTAAGACCGGTCCAGAAGACGTAGAGCCGATCGCACTTGGCGCAGCGGAATGCGTGGCTCATGGCGAGGTAGAGGTCCTCCGCCAGGACTGTGCCGCTGAATGCGTCGAAGTCTGCATCGGAGATCACCAGCCACTCCAAGGGGTTAGGAATCGGGCCACTCGACTGGACCGTTGAGCCACACCTGCACATCCACTTGGCCACCTCTAGATCCTGCCGCAACAGCGAGTGCAACACACTGTCATGCCGCGAGGCGTGCAGTGCTCAGGCTGGCGATCTTGCCGATGAGCGCGCGAGTGGCCCTTCCCCCAGGGATTCGAGCCTGTTCCTCAGCCAGAGTCGATGGTAGCCGGAGCGATGCGCGGCGTGCGGCTTCCACAACGTCGCGGTAGTCATCCGCAAAGACCTCATCGATCACGGGCTCGAACGACGCGCACAGATCATCGAGAAGCCTGGATTCTGCGGGATCGATGATCTGAGTTACCTGTTCATAGCCAGCGCGTTGCCACCGGTCGAGCAGGTCCGACAGGACGAGCGCCTCATCGTAGGAGAGCCGGACGACGACCGCATCCGTCCCTCCACGGTCCGTCCGCCTGGTGCTTATCATGCTGAATCGTCCGAACGAGGGTGCGCGCTTCTGCCGGCTTTTGGATGTGGCGAGGAGCCCGCTCCCAGTTTGCATACGATCTAGGCGTGACCAGCGCGCTCCACGACCTCTGGGGCGGGTATCAAGAGAGCCTCACGTTCGACTCGACGACGCGCGTGCTCGACCTGGAAGTCTCCACGCATCACGCTGGCGGGCCCCAGACCTGGCGGCTTCGGCTGACGGGAGTCCGGGAATTTCATGTTGAGCGTCCAGATGATGCATGGGAGCGCACCGAGGTCACTGAACTGTACGTGTCTGACCAGGAGACGTACCGGCAGATCGAGATCGTCTACTGGACCGAGCCGAACGACTTCTCGGCGAGGTTCAAGGATTACGAACTCGTCCGCGTCGCGTGATGGACTCTTGCGCGCTCATGCTGCACTGGGCACCGACAATCCATCGACGATGAAGACGAGATCGAAATACCCTCGAATAGCGAGGTCGAAGGCACGGCAAGGGGCCGGGACCCCTGGGTGCGATCTGGGCCGGCCCACCTCGCGGGCACGCCCATTTGCCACTAAGTAAGCCTGGTGACCGGGTCTGCCATGCGGCGCAACGCTCGCTCATCAGCGTGAGTTGGTTTGCGTCAAGCTCTGGCCGGTGCCCGGTCCGTCGTCTGTCCCTGCATAGCGGTTATGGGGCTGGGCCCTGCAGCGCGTGATCGGGCTGATGAGACGACGGACGGGGCTGCCCGTGATGAGCGCCGAGATCACCGGGGTGTCTCAATGCCGCCGAGGGCTCGCCCCGGCCGCCAGCTTGAATGCCACCCGGCAGGGGTCAGGCGGCCAGTGCGCTGCCTTGCCGCCGGGCGCCGTGGGTCGCGGTAACCGGGTCCCAGGCCTGGCCGGTGGTAATGATGGCGTGCAACTGCCGCAGGATCGCGGCGGCGATGACGGTCTGGGCCTGGGTCGGCGTGAGCTTGTTCTCTGCCCGGCTGGTCAGGTACTGGTAGCGGGCGCGGTAGACCGGGTTGGCGCGCTGGGCGGCCCAGACGGCGCGCCACGCCGCGAGCCGCAGCCCCGGCCGTCGCTGGCCGGTGAGCCTGGTCCGGCCGGTGAATGCGCCGGACAGGTTCTCCCTGGGCGCGAGGCCGGCGTGCTTGACCACCGCGCGGCCGGCGGCGAATCGCGTCAGGTCGCCGGTCTCGGCCAGGATCGCGGCCGCGCCCACGGCGGACAGTCCGGTCATCGAGGTGACCAGCCCGGTCAGCCCGAGCTCTTCCAGGACCCCGGTCATCCGCTGCTCGGTGCCGGCGAGCCGGTCCTTGGCATGCTGCCAGTCGTCCAGCAGCAGCTGGACCCGCTCGAGAGCGCCGGGCCGGTGCGCGATCACCCCGGCCGGATCAGCGAGCGCTGCGAACATACCGCGCACGATCCGCCTGCAGGGCTTGCGCCCGCCGCGGCGGGTAATCTCCCGCCGCACCGCGTGCTCGAACCGGGCCGGCCCGAGCCGCCTGGTCCGGGCGAAGTCGCCGCCGTCCCGGCCGGCGATCACCAGCAGCGCCGCGATCCAGGTGCAAACGCCGGTATTGCGCGGCTTAGCCGGACGGGACCCGATAGCCTCGCCCCGGCGTATGCGGTCCTGCACCGGCGTTGCTACGTCGTGCCGCCGTCCCCGATGCCGGAATGACTCCGTTCGTCAGCTTGTTCGACCGGGTAATGCCGGATTCGGTTGGCTGGTCGCGCCCGGACGGCCTAGCCAGGCAAGACGATGTGGAAGCCGAGTCGGCCGGCGGCAAGTCCGGTATTCAGAAAGCCGCAGGCAAGGAGACCACCGATGCGCCGCCTAAAGGCCGCAAGGGCCACTGCAGCGACCGAGGTAAGCAAGCCCGATGAGCAGTGGCGGCAAGAACTGAGTCCCCAGCAGTACGACGTGCTGCGCCGGGGCCGCACAGAGCCCGCCTTCTCGGGTGAATACGTCCATGCGACGCAGGACGGCAGCTATTGCTGCGCGGGCTGCGGGAATGTGCTGTTCCGCTCGGACGCCAAGTTCGAATCCGGAACGGGCTGGCCGAGCTTCTACGAGCCGGCCGTAGCCCGCGCCGTTGAGCTGCGCGCTGATTTCAGCTTGCTCATGCGGCGCACCGAGGTGATATGCCGCCGGTGCGGCGGCCACCTGGGCCATGTCTTCAGCGACGGGCCGGCACCTACCGGTAAGCGCTTTTGCATCAACTCCTGCGCACTGGCATTCGAGGCCGCGGCTCCTGCCCACCGTCACAGCAACGGCGAGCCCGCCAGCTGACGCGCCCAGGTACCGACCTCCTGACAACAATCCTGGCACGCTCATCGTCCACAACGAATGACATGACAGGTAGAGCCCGGGCGCACTCTCTTGCCGCGTTTGGAGCTGTGGCGTCAAGCTGCGCCCTTGGCCCGGAGTTCCAGGGCGGATGCGAGCGGCGCATCGGGCAGGTGGCGTCGCTGAGCGATCCGACGCCGGCTCACTCACCGTTCAGGCCTGCGACGCACTCCTCCATGGCGGCGCGGGTGACGCGACAGGAGGCGTCTATTCTGACGGAAGCGAGCTGCCCTCTCTCATCATCGCCCAGACGCGAGTCCGGCCAATGGGCAACTCGACGGCCGAGATCACTCGGACGATCTTCTCCTCAAGCTCGTTGAGGTCGACCTTGACCAGCATCGCGCCGATCTTGTAGCCGGTGATCCGCCCCTCGCTGATCCACCTGCGGACGGTTCGCGGGTTGACGTCGTAGATCTCGGCGGCGGTTTTAACCGAGACATACCGGCGGGCCGGTTGCTGACTCCTGCGAGGCATGGTCCGATGATGGCGCGCGGCGTCTCTTGCTGTACGCGCTTCTGGTAGACCGCTGGCAGGGGCATGCACCAAAAATGAGAAAACGAAATTTCTAGTGGGGACCTACAGACGCGGCAGCATCAGCAGAAGCAGCAGCAGAGAATTTCACCACGCCCGCGTGACTCCCAGGCCGGGTGAAGCCGACCGGGCTACGGTCACGATACGGCGCGATCCTGATCGGGAACCCGGTCGCGTACGCCTCGATCATCCTGCCGCCGCCAATCACGAGCCCGACATGGCCCGGAGACGTCGGCGTTCCGTCAGCGCCCGCGAAGAACACCAAGTCGCCTGGCTGCACCTGGCTCGGGCTGACGCGCGGACCCCAGACCCATTGCTGCTCCGATGTGCGCGGGAGGTCGATCCCCGCGGCGCGGTAGGCCATCATCACCAGGCCCGAGCAGTCGAACGCATCAGGTCCGGTGCCGCCCCACAGGTACGGCTTGCCCAGCTGGTGCTCGGCATAGGTGATGGCCGTGGTGACGGACGTGGACGTAGCTGCAGTCAGCGTTACGCCGGACACGCACTGCGGTGAGCTAGCTAGCGTGGCCTGACTGACGGTGTAGCCGCCGCTTGTATACAAGCGGGCCCAGGACAGCACCGCCTGCACGTACGAATCCAGATGGTTATAGGCGAAAATCGCCTGGGCGATATTGGTCAGGACGCCGTGCTCAAGCAGATACTTGGCCGCGCCTGCAATGGCGTCGGCGGGATCATAGACATTCGCCGTGCCGTCACCGTTGCCGTCGGTAGCGACGCCGTTCACCTTTTCACTCGCCGGATGGACGGGTGCCCCGCCCCACTGATTGCCCGCCGCACCCTCGATCCCGATCTGCATCGGGCCCGCGGCGCCGAAGGGATTGGCCCCGTTGTGGACGCCGGGCAGCGCGGTCTGACCGTCATCGCTCTCGACTTTGCCGATGCCGGCCAGGATCACCCACGGCACCCTGTACTGAGCGCCAATGGCCTGGAACAGGGCCAGATAGTTTGCCGGGATAGAGTTCCGCGCCGCTTGACTTGCGGCCGGCTGCGCCGGCGCTGAGGCGCGGTGACCGCCGGCCGTGCACGATGTGCCGCTCACGGCCAGCAGTCCGCTGCTTGCGAACATCGCGACCGGCGCGAGGAGTCCTCCGAAGAGCAGCAAAGCCCCCGCGCATACGAGCGCGACGATCAGCCCGCGCTTCGGTCCGCCGCCCGCGGCTGGCGGCATGCCGCGGCCCCGCGGCGCTCCTGACCACGTGATCACGAGTTGCCCGCGGATGCCAGTTCGACGTCGGCGACCTGCCAGCTCGTGCCCGATCCCGTGACGGTCACGGCGTAGACAGTGCTCTGCTGGCTCTGTCCGGCCTTGTCGGTGACCTGCTGGCTGAGCTGGATCAGGAACGTCAGGCTGCTAGGACCGAAAGCCCGGATCGAGCCGATGGTCGTCGTGCCCACGGTAACTTGCTTGCTGGTGACACGAGCCGCGGCGACTCCCGGCGCCGAGTATGCGGCCTCAATCTGGTTTACAAGCGGCGCCGACGTAAAAGGCACAAGGGACGCGACATAAGCCGCCGCATTCTGCGTGTAGGAATAGCTACCGTATGCGTCGCCAAACTTGACGACGACCAAAGCGGCCGCGGCTAGTCCGGCGCGCGTGAACGGCAGCCACTGATAGACGTCGGGCTGAGCGGACCCGGCGTTCACTGTTCCCGCATTACGCTGGGCCGCCGACGGCGCATGCGAGGCGTGGCGTTTCGGCGGGCTTCCGGCGCCGTGCGCGGCCGGCCCAATCAGGTAGGCGCCGAGGCCGGCCAGCGCGCACACGATCAGGCCGAAAATTAGTCGCCGTCTCGCCGGGCTGATGTCCATCGGGCCTTACTTCCGCCGCATCGGACGTAGCCAGAACGGCACCTGGCGGGTCGGCTCGGCCGGCCTTCGTGCTAGCGGTCCGGTCATCGACTGGCCCTGCCACGACGCCGATTGATCTGACTGCGACGTCCCGTCGGGCGCCGCCTGCCGTGGTGGCTGCGGCCGTTGCCGCTGCGACTCCGTTCGCTGCGGCCGGGCCCGCGGCGCCTGTGCTCCCCTGGCCTGTGCTCGCTGGGGTTGTGCTCGCTGCGGTTGTGCTCGCTGCGGTTGCGGCGCGGCAGCACGGGCGCGCTGCGGCCGCGCCCGCTGACCCTGGGAAGGTGCCTGGGCACGGGCTCGCAGCGGCTGAGGCGGCTGGCCGCCGGCCGAAGTCGCCCACGCTTGCCCCGCACCGAACCCGCCAGTTCCAGCGTCGGGCGAGCGGGGCGGCGTCGCCGGTGCTGAGCGCAGCGAGCCCTGGATGCTCGGGGCGACACCGCGACCGACAGGCCATACACTCGGCGGCGAGCCTGCGCCGCTTGTCCCAGCGCTCGAGGCGGAGCCGTTTCTAGCCGGCAGGTTGAGTGGCGGCGCCTCGGTCGCAGGCGACGCCGCTGTGGCCGCGGCTCTCGCGCGAGCCCCCAGCGCCAGCCGGCCCGTTCCGTCCTCCGAGTGGGCGCCAGACGCAACGGTCCCGGATGCAACAGTCCCCGCTCCGCCGTGCGCGCCGTCGCCGACGGCTGCATCGCCGGCTGCGCCGGAGCCGACGTCCGCCGCCTGCAATCCGGCCGCCACCGCAGCGGCCGTGCCACCGGACGTAGCGGCCATCGCGACGCCCGCCGCCTGGCCGGGATTGCGCCGGGCCCAGCGAGCCGCCCGGTAAGCCGCGAACCCCGGCGCGGCAAGTTTCGCCGCCGCGATGGTATTCGCGCGCGCAGCCGCACCAGCTCTCGCCAGGTCCAGTTCAGCGCGATCCTGTGAGCCGACCACCCCGTAGCCGACTGCCGAGAACAGGTGCTGGAACGGCTTGCGGTAGATGAACGCGGCAACCGTGACTAGCGCGATCATCAGGATCTTCAGCGCCCACGGCAAGATGGCGTCACTCGTCCCCATGATTAGGGCGTAGCAGTAGAGCAGCACGCTGAGCACGAGCGCGATGGCTGCCTGCTTCAGCAAAACGCCGATCAGCAGCTCGACCCAGCGCAGGGCGACGATCCGGCCGAAGCCTGGATGGGCCCCGATCAGCAGGAAGAACGGCCCGACAATCAGCAGCAGCAGAAAGCTCAGTTTCAGCAAGATCAACGTCACCGAGATCAACAGGACCAGCACGCCGGCAACGATGGCGGCGAACAGCGCAGCGAACGCCACCTCCAGGCGCGTCGTCCACTGCTTGCCCTGGAACACGGGATAGATCGCCGGGTCGTTGGCCTGGATGCTGCTGGCGATACCCGCGTACGCGTCCTGCTTGGCCTGAATCAGCGCTGGCGTTGCTTTCTCATCGACCGCGATGGCCTGCGACCAGAGCAGCGCTCGCGCGTACTTGTTCACCGCGGTCGGCTTGCCGCCACCGGTTGCGTACGCGGACGTGCCGAACTCGCCGGCCAGCCACGGCTTGCAAACCAGCACGGTCCACAGCTCATCGGCGTTCTGGCTGACTACCGTGCTTCCCGACGTGTAGCTATAGGTCGAGGAAGCGACCTGGGGATCACGTTTCTGCAAGGGAACGCAACTCGTCGGGCCAGGGTTAGGCAGCTTGGCAAACGCGACGTTAAGAGCCTGCGAGACGCCGTCAGACACGCCGCGGCCGATGCCTGTCACATCTGCTGGCTTGCCGATCAGGAAGATGGCGGCGGCGCACGCCGCGACCATCCACACCGTGCCTTCGATCGTGCGCGTCGCCCGTTTCCGGATCAGGCCCTGCCACGCCAGCCAGATCGCGGCCAGGATGACAACAATCGCGAGGTACGGGAAGTAGATCGCTTTCCCGAGGCTCGTGATCAGCGTGTCCGTCACGCGCTGCAGCCAGCTGAGGATGCCCTCTCCCGCGGCCGCCTGGTAGACGGTGATGGTCACCCGGTCGATCGACTTGGCGGCGTCGAACACCATGCCCGCGACGTTGTTGCCGATCAGGGACGTCATGTCCGAGCACTGCAGGTTCGTCGCCGCCCAGTAGTCGCCGGCGACGCCGTACTGGTCGTACAGGGTCGCCGGCGGCTTGCCTGTCGACGGGGGCGCGACCATGGCGTTGATGCCGGCGTTGGCGGGCTCGGGGCTGGGTAGCGAGGGCTGGCAGACGTTGTTCAGCGCGCCGAGCACGCCGGAACTGCCAGCCGCGCAAAAGCCAATCAGCCCGCCGATGTCGCCGATACCGGGAACCGAGCACAGTCCGCCAGTCGCAGCCGTGACCTCGGCGCCGGTCCGCACGCTGGCGCTCAGGGTCCGAGCGACATGTGCGGCCCCGGCTGACTGCGACGCCCCCGCTGACTGCGCCGCCGCGCCAGTCGAGGCGGCGCTCGCCTGGCGCGATGATCCCGGCAGAACGAGGACCGCCACCAGTGCGGCCGTGACCATGGCCGCTAGACGGAGAAGCCGGGAAATTGGCATCCGGGCGGACTCCTGTCGGAGGCGTAAGTGTCGCGGCACCGGTGACCGCCTTCAGCTGGCCCCGCGCTGGGCAGGCTCATAGGCGGGCTCGTCGCCCGGCCGCGACCGCGTGGGGTTTGTGTCGAGGCTCTGGCGCAGTTCGTCAGTAATGAGGTCAACGGCGACGCGACCCGCGCGACCGTCGAGGTCGCGGAAGATGCACTCGCCGTTGCCGAGCGCGCGGAGCCCGGCCTTGTGCTCGTTCGACGATTCGAGGCCGAGCAGCGCCATGACGTTGGAAACCTCGGTCTGCTCCGTCGAGCGGAACGCGAACACGCTGGAGATGCAGTTCGTGACCTGCTCATTGAGCAGGTCACCAGCGTTCTGCGAAACCATGATCAGGGCCGTGTTGCGGGACCTGCCCATCCTGGACACTTCCGGGATCAGCTTGGCCCCCTGCGGCGTCGAGGTGATCGCCCACGCCTCGTCCAGGAAAATGGCCTTCGGTGATCGCCTGTCCATGCCGTTCAGCAGCCGCCGCGCGAACTGCGACACCAGATACAGCAGCGCCACCGACAAGCGCTGCTCGTAGGAGTAGTCGTCCCGGCCGACGGCGGTGTCAGGCAGCGTGAGCCCGCCGAGAGTAAACACCGTCGTCCAGCCCGCCGCCTCGATCCGCTCGCCGCCAGACGGGGCGAAGCACAGCCGCGCGAGCCGCATCTCAGACATGGACCGGAGAACAGCGCCAAGGTTGGCCGAGGCTGGATCGTCGGACTCCTCGAGATGGCTGACAACCTGACCGAGACTAGGCTGCTCACTCGCGGCGATCGCGGCCACGGCCTGGATCATGGCGCTCTCGCGCTCCTCACTCATGCGCGGGAGAAGCAGTCGGAGTGTCTCGGTGGCCATCGTGCGGCGCTCGGCCAGGTCGTCACCGAACGAGAACGGGTCGAGAAGGCCAGGCGCAGCGCTGCCCAACGGCACAACACGCGCCTGCCGGCCACGCTGCGCCAGCCAGCCCGCCAGCGCCTCGGCGTCGCCCTTCGGGTCGATGACCGCGACAGTCACGCCCCGCAACGCAAGCTGGAGGATCATGAGCAGCGCCAGCGTCGTCTTGCCGCCGCCCGGCTCGCCCGTGATCGCGACCGCGGTCGGCCGGTTCCTGGCCGCCGCGACCAGCGGATCGAAGTGCACTACCGACCGCGCGCGGCCAAGCGTCTCGCCGATATAGGGGCCGACCCAGCCCGCGTCGGGCGTCACCCTGTCGCCGAGGTCGACGGTCGCCGTCGGCATGCCGCCAGCGACGGTGTACAACGGCTGCCGCTGAAGGTAGGAGTTAAGCCTGACCCGGTCGCCTGGCAGCGACTCGCACAACAACGAGAACTGGTCGCCAGTGGAGTTGACGACGTCGATGCCAACGTCACGGTAGTGCTCGATGACGGCCTCGGACCGTCGCACGCACATGTCCCGATCCGGCGCGGTGACCATCAGCCGGTGCCAGCCGTAAACGAACGGGAGGCGTTCCTTGGTGATGCCGTGCTCGAGCAGCCTGGCCGCTTCGATCTGCTCGGCCAGGGCTATCGGCAGGTCGGCGCCGGCCTCCCGGATATGCGCGTCCATGTCCCTGGCGTGCGCCAGCCGACGGCTCACGTCCTTGCTCGCCCTGGCCGGCGCGATGAGTTTCATCCGAAGGCTGGCCTCGACCGGAAACGGGAGCGCGTCCGCATAGTGCAGCCACGGCTCCCCTTCCGGGAAGTACATCACGTCCGGGAACCGGGCAAAGGACAGGAACGCGGCCCAGGACTCGCCGGTCGGCTGCGACATGCGCAGCACCGTTCGGCCATTGTCGACCTGGCCCTCGAGCAGGGACTCGATCTCGCCAGCGCCCCACGTGCGCCGACGGGCGGCCGAAGGCGGAGGCTCGCCAACAGTGCCGGCAAGCGCATGCCGGAACAGCCACGCCACGCCATCAGCCGTTGCGTGGCTCGCGCCGAGCGCGCTAGCCGCAAGCGCCCGGCCGAGCCGCTCGGCTTGGTCCGTCCATCGGCCGACCTCGGCCGCTGGCACGGCCTCGTCGCTCATGCCGAGCGCCTGCTCGGCGGCGCGGTAGGAGTTCGAGAGCTGCGCGAGCAGGCCACCCGAAAGCTGAGCACGCATGCCCCGCTGCCCGAGGCGCACGCCGAGGTATACCTCCTTCGTCCAGAAGTCCTTGGCCCAGACGTGGCGGTACATCTCTTCCAGGTAACCGAGCCAGCCAACCCCGCCGTCGGAGGTCGCATCGAGCTTGGTCGCCCACTCCGCCGCCGGGTACGGACGCTGCGCGATCCGCAAGTGGACTTCAGCGTCGGCCATCCGGATGGCGGCAAGCGCGACGGTTATGCCCGTGGCCAGAGCCTCGCGCTCGACCGGCGTGGTGAATTCGTACGACACTGTCGGCAGCCGGTAGTACGCCCAGGCATGCGTCTCGGTGAGCACGATCCGGTCGTCGAAATAGCGGACGGAGAGCCGGGTGCGCCCGGCCGTGCTCGCGCTCATGGCCGACCGGCCCCTGTCGGAGTAGCCGCGCGGGCCGGCTTGGCCAGTCCGGCGATGAGGACGCCGCCCAGCGCCGTGAACGCCTGCACCGTCGTTGATCCGATCGCGGCGCCAGCAGCAAGCCTGTCGTCCCACGGCACCCGGACGATCGCCCGGCACCGGCCGGCCGCAACGCCGGCCACCTTGTCAACGTGCTTGGCGGTCGCCGGGGTGACACCGTTGAGAACCGTAACGGCGCTGCGCGCCAGGTCCACGGTGCCGTGCGCCTCCAGCCACTCCATCGTCATCGCAAGCGCTCCGGCAGCGTCGGCGTTCGCGCGCGTGACGAGGACGAGCTGATCAGCTGCCTGCACCGAGCGGGGCACGTGGGGGGCCGCCGGATCGGCGATGGTGATCGGATACCGGGCCACCACGGCGTCGATGAGCCGCCCGGCGTCCGCGGGCTCTTCGGCTGGCGCGTCGGCGGTCACGACCTGCAAGCCGCGTTCCCGTCCTGATCCTGGTACCGTGCCGGCTCGATCGCGGTAGCCCGGCAGCAGTCTGGGGATGCGGCGCGCTTGCTCCGTGAGCGAGCCAGGGCCGGAGCCGATGTCCAGCACGGCGACGGCCTCGCCCCGCAGGCTTGCCAGCAACTGGCCGGTCACCAAAGTGGCAGTCGTCTGGCCGGCGCCAGCGCTGCAGCCGAGTACGACGATGCGCGCGGGTCCAGGCAGCGGCAGTCGCGCCCGCGCCTGATCGCGCTGAAGCTGATCGGGCTTACCGGGACGGTGCCCGCCGGGTACGACTACGACACGCTGGTGCCAGCCATTGGCGCGATCTGCAGGCGGCTGACGGAGCGCGCGTTCGACGATCGGCACCGGGGCAGCAGCGTTGTCGCCCGCTCGCACCTTCAGCGTCGGCCGAACACGCGGGGCCGACGCTCTGACCGGTTGCGCAGGCGCGGCCTGTTCCGGGCCTCCCGGTTCCGGGGCTGCCGCTTCCGGGGCTGCCGCTTCCGGGGCTGGCGGAGGCTCGGGTGCTGGTGGCTCGGGTGCTGGTGGCTCGGGTGCTGGTGGCTGGGCCGTCGGCTGTCGGCTGGCCGGTGACGGAGGTGCCGCTGGCTGAGCTGTCACCAGCCGGGTTGCCGGTAGCAGGGGTGCCGCTGGCTGAACTGTCACCTGCCGCGCTGACTGTTGTTGAACTGGCAGCTTCTGCGCAGGCGCGACCACACGCGAACCCAAGGCAGGCTGCGTAGGCCACACGGGACGGGCTGCGGATGCCGACCGGGCCGGGGGTGCCGTCGCGGCCGCGGATGCCGTCGCGGCCGCGGATGCCGACTCGGCCGCACGAGCCGTCTCGGTGGCGCGAGCCTTCTCGGGTGCGCAGGCCGGACTTGCGGCTGCATTAGCACCGACGGGATTCGCCACGTCCGCCATAACCGCCGCCTGCGCCCGATCCGCGGCCGACGGCAGCCCCGTGCGACGCCAGACCTTAGCCGTGACGAGAATCTGATCTCCCTCGGCGAGCGGCATCATCCGGCACCAAGTGTGCGGCTCGGCGAGGTAACGCAACTGCGACACCACCAGCTCGGGCAGCCGCTTGCCCTCAATGACGGGCCTGGTCGCGAGCCACGCCAGCACGCCCGGCGGCAGCACGTATAGCCACAGCCACGTATGGCTGAAGGGCATCCCGACCAGGGTGAGGATCAGCATGTACGGGATCGCGATGGAAAGGAACGCCGCTACCTGGCCGACCGGAAGCGGCATCGGCAGGCGGAAGTCATAGAGCTTGTACAGGCGCTTCTCAATTTTCCAGATATTCGTATACGTCGGGAGTTCCACGTGCCGCCTCCTTCCTGTCACCTAGGCCTGGGTGGCGCCAAGCTGGGCTGGCTTAGTGCACGCCGAGGGCATTCGATATGCCGGAGGCGATCGTCTGCACAATGCTCGGCGTGTAGAAGATGACGGCAATGGCGATCGCGAGCACGATGAATTGCACGAAGCGAATAATCTCGCGCGTGAAGAGGAAAAAGATCGCGACGATCCCGACGATCCCCAGGAAGATCGGCCCGAAGAGCCCCTGCAGATAAGAAACAAGGCCAGTGGTACTGAGCGCCAGGGGCTGCGCGGCGGTTAGCAGTTGAGCCGACATCAAATCTCCGGTGGTGAGTGAGCGCGGCCGTCAGGAGCATGGGCTGGAAGATTGCTATGCCGACGCGTCATGGCGTCCCCTGCTGCAGCGGCGCCGTTGAAGCGCCAATCGACGCCACGTTCCAGCTGCCTTGCTGGCGCACGACCGTCATGTCGTAGGTCATCTGCACAGAGGCCGGGGCGGTTCGGACCGAACCGGCGCGCCCGGCCGACGACACTGGCAACCGCCATGTCACGGTGACCGAGATCGTTCGGCGCGAGCCACCCGGAGGAGCAGACACGCTGTCGATCGCGCCGAACGTGGCCGCGCCGTTCAGGCCGGTGATGTGCGCGCCGGGCAGGGTGAACCTGGCGAGCGTGGTCCGGTCGCCGCTGGCAAACGCTCGAAAGAACGCCGGGAGCTGGCTCTGCAGTTCGGCTGCCGTTGCCTGATCGGCGCCCTGCGAAGCCGGCGCTGGCCGCGTTACTTTCGCCGGCCCGGGGAGCAGGGCTGGATCGCCGGACACGGTCATGCCGTCGTTCGCCGCGTAAATCGGGACACCAAGCTCGATCAGCCGTCCGTTGCCGAGCCGTGCGAGCAGCGTCACAACGGCCGAGTGGGTGCCCGTCACCGACACGCCGGCCACTTGCTCGGCTAGCAGCCGCTGAGTGCCGACCCCGTTCCAGCCGAGCTGCGGGTCCGCGCCGGGCGGCAGGAAGCTCGCGAGGTCACGGCTCCGGCGGGCCGCGCCCGCGGGACTGAAGTTCAGGTACACGTCGCCGAACTGCATGGCGTACGCCGCTGCCATCGTCACCGGAAACTGGGCGCTGGCGGCCGCCCGGACCGGACTCGACGGCGGCGTCATGGAGGCCCGCCCGTCGATGATCGCGAGGACGCCTCGGTACCCGATTATCAGAATGACGGCCCAGGCGACAGCGCGCCCGATCCAGACAAGCCATCGACCGCCAGCGCCACGCCAGTGCGGCTTCGCCGGCAGTGGGCTTCGAGAGTGTGGCTGGCTTGGGGGCAACGCCTCATCGTCGGCGAAGAGCACGTCGTCGCGATCGAGGAGTGCCCTGCGAACCATCACACCTCCGCCCATTCTCCCGCGCTCGCGCAGCAAAGAGTTGTCACGCGGCGATGTTCTTGACGGGCACCATTCTGCGGCAAATCGCCCAGTCAACCCCGGCATTGACGCGGCCGGCGCGCCGTCCCGATTTAGAGAAGCTGGGTTGTCAGGCTGGGTTGCGATGTCGTCAAGGTCGTCGAAAAGCCAGCCGAAGCGGCCCGCCGTGTGCGCGGTGGGGGGCGTCCTCGCTGTGTGTCGAACCGGCCCGCCCGGCGCGGGGAAGGCGTGACCAGCCGACCTAGGCGCAAGTCTCGTCGCCGACGCGCGAGCAGGCTCGGGCGCAAGCGCAGGCTGCACCGCGCTGCTCGCCCGCAGCTGCGGCTGCGGCTGCGGCTGCGGCTGGGGCTCCGGCTGCGACTCGCGCATCCAGTCTTGCCACCGATAGCGCATGGGCTGTCCTTGTCACGACTCACCGGGCAGGCCGGGACGGATCGATGACGGCAGCCCACCAGACCGGGTGTGACTTATCTGTGACGGACAGACCGGCAGCGGCTTAGACCGCCAGCAGCGTCTTGCCGATCGTCGCCCGGGACTCGATAAGCGCGTGCGCGTCGTCAGCCGCAGCCGGCAGTTCAGGCACTTCTCGCCCGGTCGCGGCACAGCCGAAGCACGTTCGCGATGATCTGGTGCCCGGCGCTTTCGGTCGTGGTCAGGATCGACTCGGGGTGGAACTGGACGCCCCAGCGCGCGCGGTCGACGTCCTCGATGGCCATCACGACGCCGTCGGCGGTCACAGCGGTGACCTCGAATCCGCCGGTCACCTGCTCAGGCCGCGCGTGCAGCGAGTGGTAACGAGCGGCCGTGAACTCGGCCGGCAGCCCGGCGAACAGGGACCCGCCGAGCACGCGAACTCGGCCAGCTTTCCCGTGGACGGGCGTGTCGAGCAGGCCAAGCGAGCCACCCGCGTGCTCGACCATCGCCTGCAAGCCTAGGCATACGCCGAACGCGGGCAGCCCGCGCTCCTCCAGCGCCCTGAGTAGCTTGTCGCAATCGAAGTCGGCCGGACGGCCAGGTCCTGGCGACAGCACGACGAGGTCCGGAGCGAACTCATCAAGCAGTCCGGGGTCGAAGCCGGCCCGCATGGTGGTGACGTCGGCGCCGTGCTCACGGAAGTAACCGGCCAGCGTATGCACGAACGAGTCCTGATGGTCGACCAGCAGGACCCGCATCCCGTCACCCGGCTTAGCAG